>CAZVNF010000268.1:0-4111 GCA_964628215.1 uncultured Draconibacterium sp. | reverse complement strand
TAGCGAGGTAGCGAAATAGCGAAATAGCGAAATGGGGTTGTTACTGGTTGATGACGGCGCTGATTGGCCAGGGTTCCTGGCTTTGCAGAAAATAGATGGTCAGGTTGTCAATTTGCCGGTATTCCCGGTATATCCCATTGTTGGTATTTGTATTGGGTATCGGGACTCCGCCTTCCATCAGCCCTGCCAGGCGAAGGAACCGGGCCATATCGTCAGGCGTTGCAAAGTTGATGCGCCCAAAGTAAAAGTCTGACTCATTATTTGCAAGCGTAATTGCATACATTCTGAAACGTACCAGAAGAAAAAGTTCCTGCCAGGGTATCTGGATATTTTGAAGCCCTAATGTGCCTTGTGCATAAACCAGGTTTTTCCTGCTTTTTTTTAACAATGGCTGGTTAAATGGTTCAGGCAGTTCAAAACGTTGTTGCGGATTCCGCTGCATGACAGAATTTGCAACCGGCAGATAACGCGCACTTGCTGCTTTTGATCCCGATTCACTGCTGATAATGATGTACAAACTGCCGTATGAAGCCTGGTATTGATACATATCGTTGCAGTCGTATGAAATAAGCGTATCACGCTGGGCACATTTCAGAACCGAAACAGAATAGGCGCCGAAAGCGGCCTCCGGTGTTTCCATCTGGTACACCTCTGCCTTGATTTTCGCATTGTCCCACACAATTTCCTGAACCATCAGCGATTTGAAACCCAATTCGATAAACAGGTCAGCCTCGTCATTATACTCCATAACACTTGTGGCATCGTAGGTACCTATTGTTCCGACTCTTGCGTCAGGAAAATCTTCTGAGGTAACCGGCATTAGAGGCTGCGCCAGGATTATCGCCGGCATAAACCATAAAAAAAACAGAAATTGTCGCATAATAAGGGGTTGGGGTATGAGGCAATTTTACTTTTGAACTGGTAAATGTAATTAAATTTCCCGATTCCACCACCCTGCAAAAAAAGCTTACCCACCGCCAAAATTGTTTACCCAATGTTGCGTTATCTTTGTCACCTAATTGAATACACATTATGCCTGCAACATATATTTCAAACAGTATTTATCATGGATTCCGCCTTGTTGAACAGCGTTTTGTGCGCGAATTAAACGCTGACTGTCTGCATTTTGAGCATGTAAAAAGCGGCGCCAGCCTGCTGAAAATCATCTCTGACGACACGAATAAAACGTTTAGTATCGGGTTTAAAACCTTTCCTGAATCAGACAACGGGGCTCCGCACATCATGGAACATTCCGTGTTGAACGGATCGAAGAGTTTCCCGGTGAAAAGCCCGTTTGATGTGCTCCTCAAAGGTTCACTCAGCACTTTTCTAAATGCCTTTACTTCCAAGGATTACACCATGTACCCGGTGGCGAGCATGAACGACAAGGATTATTTCAATCTCATGCATGTGTACCTCGATGCCGTATTCAAACCCCTGATTTATGATGAACCACGCATCCTCAAACAGGAAGGGTGGCATTTTGAGCTAACAGGAAAAGACGAACCATTGAACTATACCGGAGTGGTTTACAATGAAATGAAAGGCTCCTTTTCAAATCCCCAGCGGGAACTGTGGTACCAGGTTTTCAAACACCTCTTTCCCGACAATGCCTATGGCTGTGAGTCGGGTGGAACCCCGGCTGCAATTCCTACTCTCACACGGGAAGCCTTTATGGAGTTTCATCAGAAATATTACCATCCCGAAAACAGTTACATCTTTCTTTACGGTGATGCCGACCTTGACAGGGAACTGGCCTTTATCGATTCAGCCTATCTTGACCAATTTACCAAAACAGGAAACCGGGTTACCATTGAAGACCAGCCGCCATTTCCGGCAATGAAGGAGGTGACAGCCTTTTACCCGGTGATGGACGAATCGGAAACAGCCAACCAGACCTTTCTCACCTATAATTTTGTAGCAGGACACAACACAGACCTGGCGCTCTCCCTCGCGCTTGATGTGTTATGCGAAGTACTGGTGAACCAGGAGTCTGCTCCCATCCGGCGTGCGCTTCTGGAAGCGGGCATCGGGCAGGATGTTTCAGGGTCGTCCTCTAATTTCAAGCAGCATGCCGTGCAGATTGCCGCCATCAATGCCAACCCTGAAGACAAACAGAGATTCCTGGAAATAGTAACGGAAACTTTACGCAAAACCGCAGCAGAAGGAATCAACAAGGAAGAGATCGAAGGGGTGATCAACCGGATTGAATTCCGGTTGCGTGAAGGCGACGACGCCCACAAAGGACTCACATACATGAATATGACCCTTCCTGGCTGGTTCTTTGCCAACGACCCCATCACCGGACTGGAATATGACCTTACCCTGGCCGAGGTAAAAAAAGCCCTGACTACTGATTACCTGGAAACAATTATCCGCACCTGGTTCCTGGATAACCCGCACACTCTGGTACTCAGCCTGGAACCATCTGCAGGGCTTGAAAATGAGCGTAATGCGCTTGTAGAGGCTGAACTTGCAGCCCTCAAAGCCTCTATGGATGAAGAGGAGATAAATACCCTGGTACGCGAAACAGAAGAACTCATTGCCTACCAGCAACGTGAAGACAGTGCTGAAGCCCTCGCCACAATTCCCATGCTCGGAATCGGCGACATCGACCCAAAAGCCAGATTCTATAGTGTTACGGAGCAGAATATTACCGGTATTCCTGTTCTTGCTTATGAACAATTTACCAACGATGTGGTATATGTAAACCTTTTTTTCGACCTGAAACCGGTGCCCCAGGAGTTGATACCCTACGTTTCGCTTCTTTCGCATCTGACCGGAAGCATGAATACGGAAAATTATTCGTTCGGCGACCTGAATAAATCCCTGAACATTCACACCGGAGGTTTCTTCACGTCTCTTCGCACCTATTTGGTGAAATTAGATGACAACAACCTTCTTCCAAAGTTTGTAGTTTCTTCAAAAGCAATGAATTACAAAATCGGCAAGCTTTTTGAACTGGGAGAGGAGATCCTTGTCCATACCATATATAATGATGTTGAACGGCTCAAAACGGTGCTTGCCCGTCACCAGTCACAACTCGATGCTCAGGTGAAGGGAAACGGGTACCATGTTGCCAGCCGTCGACTCTCTTCCTATATCAGCAACAATGGCATGTTCGGTGAAATTACGGGCGGACTGTCATATTACTGGTTTATATCTGACCTTTTAAAGAATTTTGACACAAATTCTCATGAGATAATTTCAAACCTTGAGAAGGTTTCCTCATTGCTTTTTACCTGGGATAATCTCACGGCTTCTGTAACCGGTGCAAAAAAAGACCAGGCTGCATTTGCCAGTGGTCTTGATTTCCTGGTACGCCGCCTGCCGGAAAGTTCCGGTGTTGAAAGCACCTGGAATTTCTGCCTTGACAATCAGAATGAGGGATTGATGGCAGCTTCCAACGTGCAATATGTTGTACAGGGATACAATTATAAAAAGCTGGGCTATGCCTGGGATGCAAAAATGCGGGTACTCAACCAGATTCTGTCGACCGACTGGCTCCAAACCCGCATCAGGGTTATCGGAGGAGCCTATGGAGGGTTCAGCAGCATCGCCCCGGGAGGCAACTTCACCTTTAACTCCTACCGTGATCCGAACCTGGGCAGCACCCTCGAAAATTACGGCAACACCCCTGAATACCTGTCGGAATTTGATGCCGATGTACAAAGTATGACCCGGTACATCATCGGAACGATCTCGGAGATGGATTCGCCACTCACCCCCTCTCAGCAAGGCGACCAGGCAGTAAGCATGTTTTTCACCCGGAGAACCATGGAGGAGGTACAATACGATCGTGACGCAGTACTTTCAACCACCCCGCACGATATTCGCGGGTTTTCAAAACTGGTTGCTGATGTGCTCAGGCAGAACGCTTTGTGTGTTTACGGAAATTCCGAGAGATTAAACGCCGACCAGTTACTTTTTCATTCACTGGTCAAGATCGACCGGGCCAATCTGCCTGAAGGAGTACCTGACACGCGCCTGCCGGGAACCTGAAATCAAGGGTGAATGCAACGAAGCGTAAGGAGCAAAGATTCGTCACTTTTCGTTGCATCAACGGGAACTATACAGGCATGAACGACACCATCTAAATCGGTCGTCCCCT
>CAZVNF010000267.1:0-4122 GCA_964628215.1 uncultured Draconibacterium sp. | reverse complement strand
GTTCATCAGCATTATGCAAAAAATATTGTAGTGGGCTTTTCCAAATTCAATGGAATGCCGTGCGGGATTGTCGCAAATCAGCCGAATTTTCTGGCAGGCGTTCTCGATATCGAAGCATCGCGCAAAGCCGCCAGGTTTGTTCGTTTCTGCGATGCATTCAACATTCCGATTATTACCCTGGTGGATGTTCCGGGTTTTTTACCGGGCAGCAACCAGGAGTACGGAGGAATCATCATCCATGGGGCGAAACTGTTATTTGCCTATGGGGAGGCCACCGTTCCGAAAATAACGATTACGCTGCGTAAATCGTATGGGGGTGCTCATGATGTAATGGGCTGCAAGCAATTGCGTGCCGATATGAACTACGCCTGGCCTTCTGCCGAAATCGCCGTGATGGGTCCCAAGGGAGCCATTGAAATACTGGAAGGAAAAAAAATCAGCGAGATCCAGGATGCCCGTGAAAAAGTGAAGTACGTTGCCGACAAGGAACTCGAATATAAAAACAAGTTTGCAAACCCTTATGATGCAGCAAAGTATGGATACATCGATGATGTGATCGAACCAAGGAACACCCGGTTCAGGATCATTCGTGCCCTGCAAACGCTTTCAACCAAAAAGGATTCGCTGCCGCCTAAAAAACACAGCAACATTCCTTTGTAATAAAATCCGGCCGATCCATGAAAACACTCGCCATTACGTTCGATCCGTCGCTGATTGACCAGTACACCCTGGTCATTGCCATAGCCGGATATTGCATTGTTCTCCTTGCGCTGGCTATTATGGCCTATTTCTTCACCCGGTTACATACACTGCAGGATTTTCTTACCAAACGCAGGCTTGCCGCCAGGGAGAATTCCGGTGTGGCAGATCCCCCGAAAATTGTGATGACCGGTGAGGAAAATGCTGCAATTGCAGCTGCGCTCTACCTGTTTTTTTCCGAACTCCATGATGAGGAAAAGTATGTGATGACCATTAAAAAGGTGTCGAAAACATATTCACCGTGGAACTCAAAAATATATGGAATCTGGAATACACTGAAACACTGGTAAACCATGAAAAAATTCAAATTTGTGATCAATGGCAATGGATACGATGTAGAAGTACTCGGATTTGAAGAAAACATTGCAAAAATAGAAGTCAACGGTACGGAATATAATGTGGAGGTGCAAAAGGATCTGAAAATGACCAAAACCCCAACATTGGTAAGGGCTGAAGCACCAAAGCCCACACCGAAAGAATCGAAAATTCCGAGAACTCCTTCTCAAACTACCAATCTGGCAATCAAAGCCCCGCTGCCGGGCACCGTAATTACCGTGCTTGTGAAAAACGGAGATAAAGTAGCGATGGGACAAAAATTACTGACCATGGAGGCGATGAAAATGGAAAATAATGTGCTTTCGGAAAAAGATGGAGTGGTTAAGGCCGTTCATGTAAAACCAGGACAGGCAGTTGCACAGAATGAAGTTTTAATTGAAATAGAATAACCCATGGACACACTGCAAACGTTATTAAGTCTTTGGGAAGATACAGGGTTTCACAATGCAAGCTGGGAAAATCTGGTTATGATCCTGGTCGGCATTGCACTGGTGTTCCTGGCCATAAAATATAGTTATAAACCCTTACTCCTCATCCCGTTGGGTATGGGAGTGATCCTGGGAAATATTCCATTTTTGCACGAAGCCGCATACCAGCCAGGTATTTATCAGGAAGGCAGTGTATTGAACTACCTGTTTTTCGGGGTACTTAAAGGGATTTATCCGGCTCTGATATTTCTGGGCCTCGGTGCCATGACCGATCTTTCCCCGCTTATATCGAATCCAAAGCTGATGTTGCTTGGTGCCGCTGCCCAGGTGGGTATTTTTGCCACTTTTCTGGGAGCCATGGTGTTCGGATTTCCAATGACCGAATCGGCCGCGATTGCCATTATCGGAGGCGCCGACGGGAATACGGCTATTTTTCTTACATCTCAGCTTGCCAATGGATTACATGCCTCCGGAAACGGCATGGCGATTCAGAACCTGATTGGTCCGATTGCCATTGCTGCGTATATTTACATGTCGCTGGTTCCGGTAATTCAGCCACCGATCATGAAACTTCTTACCACAAAAAAAGAACGGCTTATCCGGATGAAACCTCCGAGAACAGTCAGTAAATTCGAGAAAATCTTATTTCCGCTGCTTGGTTTGCTTTTGGGTGCATTTGTTGCCCCTGCCTCACTGCCACTGCTCGGCATGTTCTTTTTTGGAAATATCCTTAAAGAATCGGGTCTTACCAAACAACTCGCAACAACCGCCAGTACTATTCTGATCGATATTGTGGTGATACTTATCGGATTAACTGTGGGAGCCTCTACACAGGCCGATGTATTTCTTAAATCGGAATCAATTCTTATATTTGTGCTCGGTGCCATTGCATTCATGGTGGCTACTGCAGGAGGGGTTATTTTTGCCAAAGTGATGAATCTTTTCCTTAAAAAGGAAAATCGCATCAATCCGCTTGTAGGAGCTGCCGGTGTTGCTGCAGTTCCCGACAGCGCCAGAATAGCGCATGAAATGGGACTTAAGGAGGATCCGACAAACCACCTGATCGGACATGCCATGGCGCCTAATATTGCCGGGTTGATCGGAAGTGCGATCACAGCGGGTTTGTTATTGGGTTTCTTATTGTAAAAACATGCTGATTATTGGAATTGCCGGCGGATCAGGCTCAGGAAAATCGACCGTTGTAAAGCAGGTGATCAAACATCTTCCAAAAGATGAGGTTACCGTTATCCCGCAGGATGCCTATTACAAGGATAATGGGCATAAATCGGCCGAAGAACGGGCCAGGATCAACTTCGACCACCCTACTTCCATCGAATGGGGTCTGCTGATCAAACAGCTGGAAATCCTGAAATCCGGCAAATCCATTGAAATGCCGATTTATTCCTATGTTACCTGTGCCCGTTCAAAGGAAACCATTTTAGTGAACCCGGCACATGTGATCATTGTGGAGGGAATTCTTATCCTTTCAAATCCCCGCCTGCGTAAAAAGATGGATATCAAAGTATACGTAGATGCCGACGGCGACGATCGCCTCATGCGGATCATCCGGCGCGACCTGGAAGAGCGGGGACGTTCCTTTCAGCAGGTGCTGGAGCATTACGACAGTTTTGTGAAACCGATGCATCTGCAATTTATTGAGCCTACCAAGCGTTATGCTGACATCATTGTGCCCCAGGGCGGACAGAACAAGGTTGCGATCGACATTCTATCCTCCCGCATTAAAACGCACATCAACCGCGATGTTCAACATGATGGAAAAAAAACCAAATCACCTTATAAAGGAAAATAGTCCTTACCTGCTTCAGCATGCCTGGAACCCGGTGGACTGGCATCCCTGGGATGAAAATGCATTGGCGGAGGCCGTTGAAAATAATAAATTACTGGTTATCAGTATTGGCTATGCCGCCTGCCACTGGTGCCATGTGATGGAACACGAATCGTTTGAAGACGAGGAGGTTGCACAGGTTATGAACCGGCATTTCATTTCTGTAAAGGTTGACAGGGAGGAACGGCCTGACGTTGATCATGTTTACATGACAGCCGCCTATGCCACGAGTGGCCGGGGCGGATGGCCGCTCAATGTGATCGCGCTCCCCGACCAGAGACCTGTTTTTGCCGGAACGTACTATTCAAAACGCGACTGGATCAGAATCCTTGATTATTTTTCAGAACTTTATCAGTCTCATCCGGAAGAACTTATTCACCAGGCCAATGAAATCGGGTCAGGCATGAAAAAGGTGCATCACCTGCCGTTCCAGGCAGATCCGGGGTTATTGGGTTCAACAACCCTGAACGAAATTTTCAACACCTGGGAAGAAGACCTTGATTTGATTAATGGAGGAACATACGGGGCGCCGAAGTTTCCCATGCCCGCAAATCTCAGTTGCCTCCTGGCATATGGCATACGGCATAAAAACAGAAAGGCAGTTGACTATGTAAGGCTTACCCTCGATAAAATGGCCTGTGGAGGCATTTACGACCACCTGGGGGGCGGTTTCAGCCGCTATTCGGTAGATGCAGCCTGGCGGGTCCCTCACTTCGAAAAAATGCTGTATGACAATGCCCAGCTGATCTCTCT
>CAZVNF010000266.1:0-4142 GCA_964628215.1 uncultured Draconibacterium sp. | reverse complement strand
TGCCAAAAATAAGATCTCCCTCGAATACAGGCCAGAAGGATGACGAAGGCGGTATCACAATGTCGGTATTGCCGTCTGGTAAGAGGTAATTATCCCAATTCGACAAAGTATTCCATTCCGATGAAGTATTGCCCGTCCAAAGACCTGAAATGCCCGCCCTCAGGTACCCGGATTTTATTTCGGAATCTGAGCAAGGAAAATTGGTGGCCAATAATGTAACCTGGTAAAGTCCACCATCTGTGAATTGTACCTGTGGATTTTGTGATTGTGCGCTTGTGCCATTCACAAAAACCACGTCTGGCCTGTCGAAACTCCAGTTCCAGGCAGTTGCGCCCCCTGTAGTAAGGTCAGTAAACAGGACCGTTTCGTTTTTCAGAGGTGTTAGTTTATCAGCTGCAAAATTTGCTGTCAACGGTGCATCTACGGTCATGGTCAGGGCATTGGAGTTTGCCGGATTGCCTGAAGTGCATATTAGATTTGAAGTCAGCATGCAGGTGACCACATCATTATTTACCGGGGCAAAAGAATAGGTAGCACTGTTGATTCCCGCAATGGTTCCATTTACTTTCCACTGGTAGGAAGGGGTTGTACCGCCATTGGTTGGAGTCGCAGTGAAAATGACCGAAGTACCTGCACATACCGGATTGGCAGAAACACTGATTGTCAAACTGACCGGCAAATATGAAGAACATGTCGTTGTGGCATATGCGGTAGTCCCGGTGGAATAACTTGCACCGGTTGCCACCGACCATGCTTTGTAATAATAGGTTGTATTTGGATTTAATCCTGTGTGGCTGTAATTCGTGTTTGTGCCATTGTATAAAATGGTTCCTCCTCCGGGAATTGTATTTCCTGCAGTATATGTTGTTCCGATGACCGGGATTCCGAAGGTTGAACTCGTATTGAAAGCAACCATAACCGGGTTGCTGGAGCCATTTAGTGTCCAGCTAAGGTTTATCTGACTGATGCTGAACGATGTGGCGGAAAACTCAGACGGGTTAGCCGGAGGATTGCAACCTGCAAAGCAGAAAGAAACTTCTTTTGTCGTGGTATTTTCAGCAATGCTGGTCAAAGGCAAACCGGTGTTTGCTCCTGCCCATGAATGTGAATGGGGGGTTGTTGCATCGGTGAAGGAGGTTTTGTTTGATGTCCCGGGATAAGGGCACCCGCCTCCGTTTATTGGACCATAAACAGTTGGCGGGTTTCCCGTGGCTTTGGCACAAACAGGGTATAATCCCTGATGGGAGCCGGTATTGATGTTGTTGGAAGCCAAATGTGAAGTGATATAGTTCCCGTCTACGTGATAAATGATCAGGCCATGGCCCGGAATTCCAACATCAAACCCGGTTTTCTGCCGGTTCTCACAAAGGAAATACTCATTGGCGGTGGTTGTATTATACCTGGCAACATCCGGGTAAACCTGTGCATTGAGTAAAACCTTTGTTTGCGCCATCGTCAGCAAGGTGGGTGCAGTCCAGTTCATAAATGCCTTGATCCACGCATTCGGGTGGGCAGGTTTTGTCCCGGAGGTCCCATTCCAATTCCCGCTGCCCATCAGGTCCCAATCCCCGGTTCCGGTGTAAGATCCATTTATGCTGCCATCGGTATCATAAAAATCGGGGGAACCCAGATTATGGCAAAATTCATGGCACATCCCGCCGATGTTACTCATACCTGTTGTATATCTTTCAGGTATGGTCGTATAGGCATCAACCAGAACACCGTCAAATGTTCTTTGAGCAGATGGATATCCTATTGAGAGTTGGGAACTGTGTGACCAGATATCGTTGACGTTACCTGTTTCTTCCTTGCCCTGACCCTGGTGAATGATGGAAACACCATCCACGATTCCATTCTGGTCGTTATCATATTCAGCGAAATTCACGCCTGCCTGGTTATTGGCGGCAACGACGGCGTGATAGGCAAATTCAAGATATTTTGCCTGGGGGCCATAATAATCATGCGTATTCGGCAACGTGACCCAAACTGTAACGGTCGTGTTTACTGTAAGTTGTCCATAGGAAACTTCCAGGTAATAATCCCTGAAACTGCCGGTTCCATTATAGTTCAACTGGTTCATGTAGTTGTTGAAGTCAGTTTGGCCATAGGTGGTCGCAGTATTGCTGAAATTTGCAAGTATCATTAACAGGTTCCGTGTTCCGGTGGATGGAAACCCGCCAATCAGCGGAGCATCTGGCGCATTGACATTGATCAGATGGTTTTTCATGTCCCTGACCTGGGCTGTGCTGAAGAATAAACCTTTTTCTATTTTCTTTAACCACGTAACTTCCCCTGGCCTCCGTTTGCCAGGATCATTGGCCTGGATGCCTGAAAAGACAAGATTGCCCGAAATATCAACCGCGGCATATTCATAAGTTCCTGCTGAATTCGTCATAATGGTGTACCCGTCAATTGTGACGGCCCAATGCATAAATTCATCACCCTTGAGCAAAAGGGTAAGTTTCGATCCGTCGGGCTGTGTATAAGTGACCGGTTCAGGGTTTGCAATGACTGCAAAAGTATCATTGGATATTGTTAATAGTTGCCCAAGTGCAAAAAGTGTGATGAATAAAAACCTGGTCTGATTTTTCATTATAACTACTTTTATCGTGACTTCCTTGTGTGCAAAAATAGATGGTAACCAAAGGTCAGTCAATCCGTAGTATTGGGTATTTATTCGAAATTGATATAGCCATGCTTAATGGCGTACCTGCTGAGGCCGATTACTGATTTCTCCCTGGTTTTAGAGAAGATATTTTTCCTGTGTGTTTCAACTGTACGCTCGCTGATAAAGAGTTTTTCGGCAATTTGCTGAGTTGTATATTCTTCTGCAATTAATGAGAGAATTTCGATCTCCCTTTTCGTCAGAGATGCATTTTCATTTCCAGAATAAGTTGTTGGATTGTTTTCCACTCCAACATTTCCAATTCTGTTAAAAAGCATTTCCTGCATGTCCTCTCCAAAAAATCTTTTTCCTTGTGCAACTGTTTGAATCGCAGTTGAAAGTTCCTTTAAACTGGCTGTTTTCAGAATATAGCCAATGGCTCCGCTCCTGATCATTTTTTCAACGTATTCAATGGAATCATACATGGTTAAAGCAAGAACTTTTGCATCAGGCTTTTTTCTCCTGAGTTGCCGGGTTAGCTCAATCCCTGAAATTTCAGGCATGTTGATATCGATAAGAAAAACATCTGCAACTATCTGATCCAAAATCCTGAGTAACTCAAGACCGGACAGAGAAAAGCCAACAACATCAAAATCTGACCCATCCGACAATAACGAACTTATACCTTCCACAAAAAGTTTATGATCGTCAACAATAAAGATTTTAATCCTTTCCATCGTTTTACAAGGTTGTCAGACCGGGACTATAATTGTTATAATGCTTCCTCTGCCAGATACGCTGTCAATGTATAATTTCCCATTCAAACTTTCAATTCTTGACAAGGTGCTTTTGAGGCCAAGACCTTTATTGCTGTGAATTTCATCCGGATTAAAACCATTCCCGTTATCTTCAATCATCATGGTGATGTCCTGATGGTTCTTAATGATCTGAATACCTATTTCGGTAGCATGTGCATGAACCATAACATTGTTGAGGATTTCGAGAGTACTCCTGTACAGGGCATGTTCAAGGTATGATTCCATATGGCCGTTCAGGCCAATTATATCAAGCGACACAATATGCTGCCCGGCGTCACCAATTTTCATCACAAGATCCCTCAAAGCTGCTTCTAATCCGTTTTCGATCAAAACAATCGGTGCCATGTTGTGCGAAAGCTGCTTAATCTCCCTAAGCATTTCATTCAGCGTAAGTTCAGCGTTTCTTAAGATCACCGATTGTTTCTCTCGTGAGAGATCATTATGATCGATCAAGGCGTTTATGTTCAGTTTTGCAAGGGATATTAAGGGACCAACGCCATCGTGAAGTTCCAGTCCCAGCCGCTTTCGCTCCTCAATTTCGGCTACAAGAGCAGCTTTTGAACGCTCCAGGTTCAAGTTTGCACGCTGTTTAAACCTGTGTCGTGAGTAAAGAAGCAGCATAATAGTAATAACAGTGACAAATCCGAATGTAATAAAAATAATGACTGAGTTCCTTTGATCAATCCGTAGTTCCTTCTGATTAAGTTCCAATTGTTTTA
>CAZVNF010000265.1:0-4202 GCA_964628215.1 uncultured Draconibacterium sp. | reverse complement strand
GGCGGATAGGTCTTGGTGACACCCACCATACTGAAAATGATTTTTTTATCGTCGGACATACTGGCGGAATTCAAAGATTAATTACTTGGTGGGTAAAAGGTAAACGGGTAAAAGGTGAACAGGTGGACAGGTGGACGAGTGGACAAGTGGACGAGTGGGCAATTTTCACTATTTTCATTGCTTACATTGCTTAAATTGTTTACATTGCTTACATTGCTTACATTGCTTACATTGTTTACATTGCATACATTATTTCATTCTCCCCGGCCCTTTGATCAGCCGGTCAATTTTATCGGTTTCAGTTTCCCAGTTGAAATTTCTGAGTACGAAATCATATCCGTTTTGGGCAATTTCACGGGCTTTTTCGGGGTTGTTGAGCAACATAGAAATGTGGGCGGCATATTCCCCGGGGGTTTCAGCCACCAGGATGTCGATGCCGCTGCGTGCATTCAATGCCTGGAAGGCAAGGGGAGAGGTGATACAGGGGATTTTCATGGCCATTGCCTCCAGAATTTTATTCTGTAAACCGGTTCCAATCTGCATCGGCGCAATGAAAATCCTTGCCCGGGCATAACAGTCACGCATGTCGGGAACCCAGCCGCTAACCGTAACCTGCGACGACTTCAGTGACATTACCCGTAAGTGCGGACTGGCGCCTGCGATGAGCAAACTCAACTCGGGTTTCTGCCTGAAAGCCATCGGAAGTATTTCATTGACAAGAAATTCCGCACTTTTAATATTGGGGGGATACCCCATGTTGCCGGTGAATACCAGGTCATATTCCTTCTCAGCGTCTACCGGCTTGAAAAAATCAGTATCCACGCCATTGGCGACAACCACTATTTTATCTCTGTCGGGATGGGGAATCAGGTTGCGGTCGGGAGCGGATATGATGATCTTATTGTCGAAAGCATCAAACGCGTCGTGCTCATATTTCAGCAAACGGTTGTACTCCATCTTCAGAAAGGGTTTCAGGTAAAAAGGCGAAGTGGAAAGTCTCCGTTCAACCCCTTTTGAAAAGACATCCTGGTAGTCCAGTGTTTTTGGTATTGGAATGCCCTTCACATATTCCGCCACACGGATCAGCTGGCAAAAGAGATGGTCGGGTTTATATTCCCCGATTAGCGCCCGTATTTTTGCAGCCGACGATTCATTGTAGAAATAACCAACCTGAAGCGGTGTTTTTGAAAAAAAAGTCTTTATCAGGTTGAACCCGATTGAGGCTTTTGAAATAGGAATGATATGGATTGCTTTTACATATTTTTTCAAAACGGAGATTGCGTTCTCATGCAGGTCTCCGTCATTCAGGGCACACAGAATTATTTCGTGATGTTTCGAAAGTTGTTTGATCTGATGAAAAGCCCTTAACTTATCTCCTTTTTCTGTGGGATAGGGTACCCGGGGTAAAATAAAAAACAATCGCATGAAGGTAGCTTGTAGGAGGCAAAAGTATAAAAAACTGCGTTACCTTGGGCGTTGTTGATAAAATGCTATTAATTTTTGAATCAGAATTTCGGTGTTGTATTCTGTTTCGGCCAGTGTATGCGCCTGTTTCCCGATTTTTGTGCACAGCTCCTGATTTGTTGCACAAATGGAAATCATCTCGAAAAATTCACAAGGTGCATCTGCGATCAGGATGTTCTCCCCATGGGAACAACTGATTCCTTCTGCGCCGATACTGGTTGAAATGATGGTTTTACCTGCCGCCATTCCCTCGATTATTTTTACCCTGATGCCGCTGCCTGCGAAAAGGGGTACAATCATGATTGCCTTTGAAGCCAGGAATTCGCCGGAACTTTCTACTTCGCCGAGCACGATCACGTTGGGCAATTTTAATGAGAGCATCCATTCCGGCATTTCCCTGCCGGCCAGGTAATATTTGAGCTGAGGGAACTGATTGTGAACATCAGGCCATACATTGTGCAGAAACCACCGGATCCCATCCTGATTCGGGATCCAGTTCATCGAACCAAGGGAAAAAAGGGAGGGAAACTCCATTTTGTCCGCCTGGAACTTGTATTTGCCCGGATTTATCCCAAATGACAGCGAAATGACAGATGCGTCCATATTTCGCATTTCGCTTTTCGCATTTCGCAAATGGAACTTCCCCCTGAAATACTCCGCATCTTTCTCTGTGATCGCCAAAATCCCGTCTGTTTCCCGGATAATATTATCTTCATACTTCTTCAACGTTTTGGCCAAATGCCCGATATACCATTTTTTTACCGGATTTGTAGTTTCCGAAGCAATCCTCTCCCAGATAAGATGTTCAATATTGTGTGTTCTTAAAATAATCTTAGCATCACTGTACTCCCTGATCACTTTGATGTAGGGGCACATGAACACGGTTTCGAGCTGCACCACATCAAATTTGGAGGATGCAAGGGTTTCAGCCAGTTTCAGGCTGAACTTTTTAGAAATAAAGCGTGCAACATGGTAGGATTCCTCCGTAAACAGGTTGACCAGGGCATCGGCCGGCCTGATGCGCAGATCAACGTCAATAAGTTCTATTCCCGTTTTCTTAAGGTATTCAGCAGGAATGTCGCAAGGGGAAATATTATATTTGTAGGAGTTTACTGCCAGTACTTTTACCTCGTGTCCGGTATCAGTGAGACCTTCGATAAGCATATTCATGGCCATGGGTCCGCCTTCTTTGGGTGGCCAGGGTGACTTGTTGCACAGGAATAGGATTCTCATATTTTCCGTTCCCGTTTCTTAAATATTTTTTTCAAAAAGATGACCCAGGCATCCATATCAAAAAGGGATGCATCGTTTGTGGCTTTCAATGTGAGAAAAATTCCGATGGGCATCAGCACTGCAGAGGAGATCCATATTCCCTGCCAGGCCGGTAAAACACCTTCAACCGAGTATTTTTCGCCTACAAAGGAGATCACCCAGAATAAAATAAAAAACAAGGTTGAAATGACCGCCGGCATGCCCAAACCGCCCTTGCGGATGATTGCACCCAGTGGAGCCCCGATAAAAAACAACAGGAAACAGGCAATGGAAAATGCAAATTTTTTATGATACACAATCTCATGCTTGAAAACCAATTTGCTTTTATTATACAGGTTTTCCTTGTTGGTCTCAAGATTTACTTTGGCAGCTTTGGCAGAATTAAGTGCACCTTCCAGTACCCTTGGCCGGTCAGGAGCATCAAAATTATAGATGACAGTTGGATTGAACTTTTTTGCTAAATCAAGACGCCAGGGTTTGGCCTCCTGGCTTCGGGAAGCAAACTGCAAACTGTTTACAAAACCGCGCTCATACGCCTTCCGTTCGATGAGAAGTTGTGCTTTAATGGAATCAATTGAATGGCTCAACTGATTGATATTCTGCATTTCATAATTTTTCTTGAAGAGATTTTCATCTGTCCGGGTAAGCTGAAATGCCGACAAGTCAAACATCTGGTATTGTTCGGTGAATGCGGTACGTTGATAGGGATGGGTTGCTTCATGGTTTCTTAAATCAACCCGTTCTTCATAATTGGTACCGTTGTATAACCGGAAAATCAGGAACCGCTTATCACGCGAAAGTTCCATTTTCCCCCATTCTGCAGTGGTAAGCGAAACATTTCCAAGGTGCTTGGTGTGGTCATACACCATTACATCACGGATTGTGTTTCCATCTTTCTCTTTTTTACCAATCCTGATAACAAACCCTTCGATGCCATCGTAAAAAACACCCTCCTTCAGGTTAAAAGAGAGTTTTTTCTCACGTACATCAAACAAAAGGGAGTGAAATTTCAGATTGGCCATGGGTAAAACCACATTTGAAAAGTAAAAACCGAGTGCGCTGATAAATATGGATACGATGATCAGCGGGCGCATGATCCGGCTCAGGCTGATGCCGGCTGCCTTCATGGTTACGAGTTCGTAGTGTTCCCCCAAATCACCGAACATCATCAGGGAGGAGAGAAGGATGGAGAGTGGCAGGGCAAGCGGCACAACGGTTGAGGAAAAGTAAAAAAGCAGTTTTACAATGATATACCACTCCAGCCCTTTCCCTACCATGTCGTCGATGTACTTCCATACAAACTGCATCACCAGGATAAAGACCGCGATGAAAAAGGTCATCACCAGTGGCCCAAGGTAAGATCTGAGAATAAATAGGTCCAGTTTTTTCATGCAGAAAATGACAAGCGATGCAAAGATAATTAATAACGCAAAGGTTATAGTTGTAATTTTGTTGAATCAAAAAAC
>CAZVNF010000264.1:0-4204 GCA_964628215.1 uncultured Draconibacterium sp. | reverse complement strand
TGCTTACATTGCTTACATTGCTTACATTGTTTACAAGGTTTGCGCTTCCTGCTGCCTGAACAGCAACCAAAACCGGCATCCGGTCTGTAATGCCCAGTTTCAGCAGATCTTCAAATCCCTTGCAAACTCCGGAATAAATAACACCATCGCCTACAGGAATAAAAATCCGGTCGGGAACCTGGTGTTTTAACTGGCTGTAAAGTTCAAATGAGACGGTCTTTTTCCCCTCGATGGTGAGCGGATTATAAGCAGTATTCCGGTTATAAAATCCATATTTATCAGACATTTTCACACTGAGATCGAACGCATCATCATAGGTGCCTTTCACCGGAACCAGGATGGCTCCGTACATCAGTATCTGGGTGAGTTTGGCCAGCGGAGCTGCTGCAGGAACCACTATGATGGCCCGCTGTTGCTGAGAGGCACATATCCCTGCCAGGGATGAACCTGCATTCCCGGTAGAAGCGGCGACAAGGGTCGTTATTCCATTCTCACGCGCCCATGCAGAAACCAATGCGGATGCCCGGTCTTTAAAGGAATACGTCGGATTCTGGGAATCATCCTTTAAAAACACTTCGCAGTCCTCCATTCCGCCATTCAGATCACCCATACTATACAGCGGCGTTCCCCCAACCCTCAGGCACGGCAATGAAGCCACATCATGAATGGGGAGAATCGGAAGAAATTGCGCACCTTGTAATTGTTCGAAGAGGTTGCGGCCGGGAAATGCACGGCAGATTTCTTCATACGGATAAATTGTCTTTAACACACCACGTGGCGGGAACCCGGGTTTGTTTAAAGCATTGCATGCCGGGCAAAGATACAAAACCTCATTTCCGGGATACTCGGCTTTGCAGTCGGTACAGATGTAATGAAACTTTTCGTGCATGTGTTAAGCAGATAGCCCTGTTCGTTCATTAAACTCATTGATCAGTTCATCCCAGCGTGCGGGCTGGCTGAAGATCTGAGGCCAGATCTGGCGGTCGTCCCAAAGCTGACGGAGGTCTTCAACATCCTTCCCCTGCTGTTCAATCCAGGTAAAATATTTGAGGTTGTGGATAGCTTTCCGGTCATTGTAACCGAGCTCCTTCATGGTTGAGGGGGCGGTGCCAAGCATGCATTTCTCATGGTCACGGGCTGCCTGCAGCAGGGAATAGGGGCCCCGCGCGGCGGTTAATTCTTCCAGCCGGGAGCCATACATTTCAGCCGAATCGGTGGCGATGGTAAACAGAACATCCTCGCCGGTAAATTCAAAATGCTTTGCCGTTTTGATTGCCGATAATATATTGCCGATGCCTGAAATTCCAATGGTATCAAGCATTGACAGTAACTCTTTGTCAACTCCGCTGGCGGCAAGGTACTCGTGGCCTGCCTTTTCATTGAAAAGCCTCAGGAGCCTCATGCAATCTTCATCATCAATGGCAGTAACCACATCGGTATTTTTCACATTGTGGATCCAGGGAACATGCTTGTCGCCGATTCCCTCGATCCGGTGACCGCCAAAGCCGTTCTGGAGCAGGGTAGGGCATTGCAAAGCCTCCGAAGCAACCACTTTCACATGCGGGAATTTTGTACGGAGATAATCACCGGCGGCAATGGTCCCGGCCGAACCTGTTGCGGAGATGTAAGCCGCGAACTGTGTTTCCTTTCCGGCAACCATCCTGAAAGCCTCTTCAATTGCATTTCCGGTAACTTCATAGTGCCAGCATGAGTTTCCAAACTCCTCGAATTGGTTGAAGACCATACAGTCTTTCCGGGTTCTCTTGATCTCCCAGCATTTGTCATAGATCTCCTTTACATTCGATTCACATCCGGGTGTGGCAATTACTTCAGCGCCGATCTCTTTAAGCCAGGCAAATCGTTCGCGGCTCATCTCTTCAGGGAGGATGGCCACAGCAGTCACATCCATGAGAAAAGAGTCGAAGGCGCCTCCCCGGCAGTAATTCCCGGTTGATGGCCAAACTGCTTTATGATAGGTGGGGTCGAACCCGCCGGTGATTATCCTTGGGGCAAGGCAGCCGTAGGCGGCACCCACCTTGTGTGCCCCGGTGGGGAACCATTTTCCGAGCATCACGATGATCCGGGCATCTATCCCGGTGAGTGACTTCGGGAGTTCGATGAAGTTTGGCGCTCCATATAATCCTCCGGATGCTTTTGGCTCATTCTTCCAGGTAATTCTGAAAAGATTCAGGGGATGCAGATCCCACAATCCAATGTTTTTTAGTTTATCCCTGATCTTGCCCGGGATCAATTCCGGGTTTTGCATCTGCGCAAACGTGGGCAGGATAATTCCCTTTTCACGGTAGTGGTTAATTGCCTTTTCCAGCACATTCTGATCAACAACATTCTTCGTAATAGGTATCATAATGATTCACATTTAATTATGTAATTTGTTCTGTTAATTTTTTATTGTCAGCAGGGAGGCGCCTTTCAGGATGATACTCATCTCCGCTGCAAATTCAAAATGAAACTCCCTGACGCAGGGTGTGAGAAATTTCACTTCCAGCAAGTCAAAGCTGTCAGGGTCGATCACTGCTTTCACCTGGTTGGTCTCATATACATAGTTTCCCCCGGTCAGGCTCAGTGTTCTTATGGACTCCTGTTCCTTATAAATCAATACGGACTTGTCTGCCAAATGACTTAGGAAAAACCCGGTTCCTTCCCTGTTCAGCGACTTCAGTGAAAGGCCGATTCCCGGTTTGTCGGCAAACGGCCTGCCGCTGCTTGGGCAGAAAGAGGTGCAGTTGCCGCACTCATTGCAAAGATCGCGAATATTCAGGATCTGAAACTGCTGATTAACTTCGAAAATTTTATCCGGTTCAGATGCGATAGTGCCGTCTTCCTTTAATACAGCTTTTTTCAGGGCATACCTGACGGGTTCAACCGAATAACCGAAATTTGCAAGATTTGGGCAAACCGACACACATACATTGCAAATTTCATCGCAATGTAAACAACGTGAAGCCTCTTTTCGGGCATCTTCCGCGCTTAGGGAAGAGATAACCAGGTTAAAATTCCGGCGTTCTTCCAGGGCTGTTTCTGCAGGATGGCGGCCATATTCCCTGATTGCTTTGCGATGCATCAGGTCAGGGATATTGCTTTTCTGAATCCGCGGCAAACTCTTTTGACTGTTACCCGGAGAGGTTTGGTGTGAGATATTTAAAATGATTTCTGAGGCGGCCTTGCGCCCATCTGCGATGGCATTGATGGCGGTGGATGCTCCCCGCATGGCATCGCCGCCAATATAAAGTTTTGGAATGCTCGTCTTATAACTTCCCCGGGAGGTCTTAAGTTGGCTGATATCAAGGAATTCGATCGCCAGTTGCTGCCCAATGGCAGGGATAAGTGTATCGCAGGAAATTTCAAATTCCGATTCCGGAATGGTCACCGGGGCTGGCCTGCCATCTCTTCCTCCGGCGGTAAGTTTATTTCGCGAACAGGTAAGTCCGGTTACATGTCCATCATGTGACTGGATGCGGACCGGATTGACAAGTTCTATGATTTTAATTCCTTCTGCCAGTACTGCTTCTATTTCCCCGTGATCGGCCGGCATCTCCCGGGTGGTTCGACGGTATACAATGGTTACACTTCCATCCTTTCCAACCATCCGGCTTGCCGTGCGTGCAGCATCCATGGCGGTATTTCCCCCTCCGATGATAACTACCTGTTTGCCAAGTTGGGTTAGTTGGTTTTGCCGTACATCAAATAAAAAGTCAAGCGGATCGATCACACCTTTATTGTCTATCCCGTTGATGGTCAGTTTTACCGATTTTTGTGCGCCTGAGGCAAGAAACAGGGCATCGTAATTATCGTGCAGTGAATCAAACAGCTCTTTGTCAACCGGGTGGTTGTCATGCAATTGCACCCCGGAGGCCAGGATCCGCTGAATGTCTGTTTCAATGGCCTGTGAAGTAAGCCTGAAGGATGGGATCGCGGCGGAAACCATGCCCCCGGCAAGATTTTTCTGTTCAAACAGATCCACTTCGAATCCCGCCTTTCGCAGGAACCAGCCGCAGGAAAGCCCTGCAGGGCCGGCACCGATAATGGCAACCCTTTTCTGAACCCCGGCATGGGAAAAAGACGGAGCCGGGATTTTTTCATTCTCATTCTCTGCAACAAACCGTTTGATTTCCCTGATTTGCAAGGCCTCGTCATAATTGATCCGGGTGCATTTAAACTGGCACAAATGGTCACACACCATGCC
>CAZVNF010000263.1:0-4216 GCA_964628215.1 uncultured Draconibacterium sp. | reverse complement strand
TTGCTGGCCAATGATTTAAAAAGGCAGATACAGCAGTATAATTACGAGGTTATTGCGATATTCCGTAAAGCGGAAGACGGAATAAAGTTTTTTAATGACCTGCAACGGCCGGAGGATATTCCCGACATTGTGTTAATGGATATTTCGCTTGCCGGAAAGATGAGCGGAATAGAAGCAGCGCAGATCATGGAGGAGAAATACAATATTGCACTGGTTTTTCTGACCGGGATGAGCCACATGGATGTTTTCGAGTCGGCTTTTAAAACAAAGCCCCATGCATTTCTGATCAAACCGTTCGATATTCAACAGGCTTTAGGCAGCATCAGGCTGGCAGTTTACCAGAAATTTCTTGAAAATGAAGTGCTTAGATACCAGGCAGAGTTGGAAGGAAAGATCTCGGAATCAGGGGTACATCTCAATCACTGGCACTAATAATGAGATTACCGTTTACGGTAAGTTGTATTCCCGGTAAAATCGTAACATTTTCCCCGCTGCCTACCGTAAAATTCTCTGCAGTTGCATTCAGATTGATGACCGTATTGGGGGTTATATTGAAACTCCACGCCGGTGTTGGAAGGTTGCTGGCGCTTTTAGTCCAGTTAGCGGCATTCGCAATCAGGCTGCCAAGTGCATTGGCCGACCCGGCTGTGATTAGATTGTAGTTCCCGTTTTTTTCGGAAAAAGTGATAGCAGTTGAATTGGAGGTAAGCCCTGTTGGGAAATAGGACGTATTTGAACTGATGGTACCCGGAGGCAGCCATCCCGCGTTTCCGAAATTAACCCCAAACAACAGGGACTGTCCCGCACCCCACACTCCCTGGTATGCGAAAACCTGGTCGCCGGCTGTTGCCAGCTGGAAACCTGATGGATTCGCAGAATTCCAGCCTGTTCCGGTGATTGTCATGCCATTGTAATAGGTAATCACGGTTCCTGCAGGTACAACGGCCGGGGCCGTATAAATAAGAAATCCCTCCCCGGTGCGCACCGTAGCGGGATCGGTGAACCCATTGTCGGTAAACGTAATCACAGTGCCGGCGCTGAATTGTTTGAATGCAATAAAGGAGAGTCTGTCGGGATCCGATGAGTTGGCCTCAATAATGGCGATGTCGCCGGGCTGCAGGGCAACAGTTGTATCGCTTGCCTCTGGAATAACCCCATCGGTTTTATAGTCGATGATGTTCCCTGCATTTGTGTAGGGGAATATCTTGAAAAAATAAGCTGTATTCGACAGTAACCCTGTGATACTGCACGATTGAAAGATAGATACGGCATTCATATCCAGCCCTCCGTCTGCCACCGCGATTCCGTCAACCGGCACGGGTATGGACGAAAAACCTGCACTGCTGCCCCTGATCAGATACCCGTCGGGGATCACGCTACCGGTTGCATCCGTCCAGGATAACTGCAGAGTGCTGTATGCCGGAACTCCGGTGGTGGCTGCAAAACCGGTGGCATGGGCTGTCGGTTCCGGCTTGGGTCCGCCAGGCATCCATATTTCCATCACATATTCCGGATGGTCAATAAACGGGTTCCGGTTATTCTGGATTTTAAAAACAGAATCATTCCGGGCAATTTCCTTTGCCGAAACCGGATCCTCCGAACTCCATTGAATCAGCATGTTCACATACCAGGTCTGGAATGCCGGATAGGCAGTTCCATTCATTACAACAGCGGCAACAGGATCGTAGGCAGGCCATGTGGCAATCACATTCTCATACCGGGTAGCCATGTAAAAATAGGCCCTCGCAAAATCTCCCTTGTAGGCGTCGATGGGTTCGAATACGGTGCCGGAATATCCCGGTGTGGCACATGTGCCTTTTTTACACCCGTTCAATGAGGTATCCGAAATAACTCCAACAATGGCGAAAGGTAAATTACTGTGCATGTTGTTGACACACTGGTCTGTCGGAAAAATATGAAAGAGATCTGTGTTCATGGGAGAAACATCATTAAACCAGCTTTTCGGAAAGGAGTGCTCCCGGCTGTAACAGTCTCCTTCAACTCCCCCTCCTCCTATTCCGCACTGATCGGTTCCGGGTTCATATTCATACGGCGGTATGCCTCCCGGCACATCGGAATACATGTCCCATATCTTGCCATTGGACTTTAAATCAGTAGAATAGATAGCATCCCATACTCCCGGGGTATAACTTACCACCGTGTGGCCCTTGATGATGTTGTACAATGCGATCTGCAACGCCTCACCTGTTTTTCCTGCCGCCGGATTATAATACCCTGACGGGATCTGGCCTGAAACATCAGGATTCAGGAGTAATAGCCCCCAAACCAATAAAATTGTCTGAAAGTGTAGAAGGAAATTGTGACTGGTTTTCAGCACGACAGCATTCTTGATTGAAAATTATCCTTTACATACAGATGCAAAGATAAGCATTTCAACCAAGTTCTCTTCCGCAGGACTCTCCCGCCTGCCATTCTATGAATTCCCCTTATTGCTGTTCAGGTTTTTAAGGATTTTCGACCCGGCCAGGGCCGTTCCTAAAAACAGGAGAATTCCCAATCCCCCGTCAATAGGAGCTCCTGAAGGGGGCTGATTGTTACCTCCGCCATGCCCACCGCCGGGAAGGGGTGGCGGGTTGGCAGGCGGATCGGCATATAAATCCGTTTTCATAAGCCCTAAAGCCAGGAATACCCCCAAAAAGACTAATTTCCGCATCGTTTTCATAAAAGGACGTTTATTGAAGTGGTGTATGAATGTAAACCTTGGCAACCTTGATTCGGCCTCCGGCTGTCACCCTCACCAGGTACCAGCCGTCAGGAACATGGAGGGAAATCTTTTCAGTACCCGCCCCCTTTTGTTCACTTAAAAGCATTGTCTTCCCCACAATCGACAATATCTCGATTCTGGTATCTCCCTGGCAGGCTACCAGGATATTATTCTCTCTGGTCGAAACTACCGGCTTCTCTCCCGGAACTTCGACAACCCCGGCATGAAGAAACCTGATTCCAAACCGGTCAGGATCATCCCCGTCCTCCGAGGTAAATGCATACACCGAATCCTTGCCCAGGTTGATCGCGGAACCGGTTTTTTTATCTGTAAGCAAAACCATGGAAGCCAACTCTCCGGAAATCCGGGATTCAATTTGAAAATGACTCCCTGCATTTTTAATAAAAGTGAATGGAAGGAACAGATTTTCCTCCGGCCCCGGAATAGAATTTACCGCCAGCTTTTCTTCCCCGGTTTTTGAATAGAACAGCGGCGCATATCCCGGCAGAAAACGGCCGTCAAATTCCGGATCAAAACCCATGGTCGACAATGGATTGAACCGTATCTGGCTCTCCTGGAATGAAGGGAAATCCATATTCCGTAACAAGAGTTTAATAGCGGGTGTAACCGGCTCCTTAAACCAACCCTGACTGTTATGAATCCTGCCGGCCGCAGGGATGATCAGCGAGCCTTGATTTCCCTGGCTGCCTGTAACCTGCACCATGAATCCGTTGCATGCAGGAATTGCTTCTCCGGGGTTCCGGGGAGTATAACTCAGCCCCGCCTCATTCCATATGTATGCCACCCCGCCGATGTTGCTCACCGCCCAGCCATTATACCAGCTCAACGCGCAGGAGAATGGGTTTCCAAGTAAATGCCAGCCCTGAACAGAAGCGGTTGCACTGGTATTCGTGAGATTTTCAACCGGAAGATCCGAAACGTTCAGCATACCTTCGAAGTTTTTGACCCCTGCCTGCTGGTAGGCAGCAAGGTAGCCTCTTCCGGGTACAAAATTATTTCCGCCATTAATGTCAGAAAAGTATGGCTGGATAGTCGTGTTTTTATAATTTACCCACATACCGTATGACTCCGACCACGCCAGCAGGTCAAAGTCGCTATCGGCTCCGGTGGTTATAAATCCCCCGGCAGTGTTGATTGACTGGTCTGCAACCGGCGATGAAATAAAATGCCAGCCATCCTGCCAGTCGGTCCAGGTTGCAGCCGGAACAAATCGTTTCACGGTACCTGTAACGCCCACACTGTTATGGATGAGCGACCCGCCGGGTTCAAGAATAAAACCTGAAGCCGGGGCGCTATTCACCATCTCTCCGGTCACGGTAAGTTCGGCATCCGGGGCAATGGTAAACACTCCCCCGGCGGTGATGGTTAAATGGTTTAACCTGGCATCCATATTCAATGTAACACCGCTGCTGTTGCCCATCACCAGGGTGGAAAACGTGCCGGCCATGATCGATCCGCTGCCTGAAATAG
>CAZVNF010000262.1:0-4252 GCA_964628215.1 uncultured Draconibacterium sp. | reverse complement strand
CTTCAAATAACCCACTTCATAGCCTTTCAGTACTTTAATCATGTACAAGCCGGGTTGCCTGCCTGAAAGGTCAAGCTGGTACTGTTTCATCAGCGGAAGCTCGGACTGCAATACACGCTCACCCATCAGGCTGAATATCTCAACCCTCACATTGCCACCCGTATCACGATCATTCAGTTCCAATGTAAACCGTCCCGGAGTCGGGTTCGGATAAACGCGGAAGAAGATATCCTTTTCGGGAATAACTTCTTCATTAACCGTCTCTGATGTCGCTTTTGTTAAGGGAACAGGACAGTATTGACCAGTTATGTCAATGTAGGCATGAACCGTTGAACCATACTGGAAATGAGTTCCATCCTTCATTAGGATGTTCTGCCCGGCAACAAAGTCGGCAGAACCGCCATCCTGGACGATAAATGTAGTTCCGTCGCCTGCCAGAGTAATGGTCTGAGTGGCCTCGAAGCAATACGATTGTCCTGTCGGAATATTGATGTTCAGCAGGTTAAGGTCCTGCGCCATGTTGACTTTCAGCAGGTAGTCTTCGGTTTCGCCAACTCCCAGGATCCCGCTTCCATCCCAATTTTGAAGGACAGGAGTTTCGCTGATTGTAAACCTTGCCCAGACATATCCCTTCTGTGGGCCGATGAGGAAGGGCTGGAGCATGGGGGTCAACGACAAGGGTCCGGAATATCCGGCAGAAACAGGATGGTTCACCAGAACATGTTCAGGCACCTGGGGGCCGAACGGACACTGTGCAGAACCTGACCAACCCCCATCGTGATTCCAGTCGAACAGGACATTTACATAAACTGTGTTTTGCGTTGTGTTCTGAACGAAGATATCAATATGCTGACCCCAGATCGCAGGAGTGCACACGCTGCCCAGCGCTTCTCCCAATGAATTCAGACAGGTCGTCACATATTCCGAACCCGGGTTGCCGAATATGGTATAAGCGCCTGCAATGGATAATCCTGCATCGCCGTCGTTCTGACACTCGTCTATGTTGTAGAGACCCGGCGTGAAAATCGGGCAGGCACCTCCATTGCCGTCTGCTTCAGCATCCTTTGTGTACCCTAAGAACGCGTTGCCGATGGTAGTCCGGACAAACCCGGCCGGACCGGCCGTAAGACAGGTCGGGAACTGGCCGGTCACACCCAGGCCGGGGTAGGCCGGGGCACCTTCGGGTGCGTCGCCGAAGTCGTAAACCTCCGGGATTTGGACCAGTACACGATAATCTTCCACTTCTCCGTCAGGAGCAGGCCCGTTGGGGGAGGTGACACCCTGAGAGCTGATCCGGAACCTGGCATAGGTATAACCGGTTGGTCCGGCAGGTACATTGATCGTAAAGTTGTTTACCCCTTCAAACACCACCTGATTGGCAATGATGAACTCCAGGGGGTTGTTTTCCCAGGTGCCGTTCTGGTTCCAGTCAATCCAGGCGCTCAGCTTTCCAGAAACCGGGAAGCCGGTATATTCTCCAAATACAAAAACGGTGATCTGAGCGGTCTGACCAGGAACAAAGACGGAAGGCAGCGACACGCCGTCCTCGTCGTCAATCCCGTTCAGGTCATCACCCTGGGAATCGGAATCAGGCTGTCCGTCGGCTTCTTGGTCCGGCCAGGCGAGTGGGTCCATGCTCATTTGAATTTTTCCGATATCATGACGTGCGCCGCCGTTGACCAATAAAGTGGGGTAGGGCGATGGTGCATCGCCGAAATCGGTGCCAGACACATATAGCAGATAATCCTCGGTTTCACCAAGGTCAAATGTCCCGTCGCCGGTCCAATATTCCGGAAGCATGTCAGCCGTAAGGGTAAACCTGAACCACACATACCCCCTGTTGGGTCCGATTTGAAAACCGCCCAGGTTGAGCCCGGATGCCAGACCAGAGTACATAGTAGGGACCAGAACGTTCTTCACGACCCGTTCATCGGTCTGGAAGGTGCCGCCGCAGGGCGTAAACGTGGTCCACTGTCCGTCCTGGTTCCAGTCGGCCAGCACATTCAGGTATAGAAGTGGCGTAACAGGATATCCCAGCTGAGGAGTAAATCCGGTAATCCTGATGTCGATATCGGGTCCCCACAAGGCGGTTCCGCAAACATTCGCAAGCTTGCCGCCCGGGGACAACGGGCAGGTACTGACGACCCCCTGGCCGTTAAATTCCGTTATGTTGTACGCTCCGGGTTTGGTGAGTCCCGCATCCATATCACCAAAGCATTCATCCATGTTGGGCGTCGAAGTATTAGGCGGAACGGCGGGGCAACTACCCGCGTTTCCGTCGGTTTCATCATCGCTGAACATTCCAAAATAGCCACCCGTGACACATACGCACGTGCCATGACTGATGTAACTTCCTGTGGCGCCAATATTGATACAGGTTGGAAACCAGCCGATCACACCGGGGATACCGGGATAGGCAACATAACCTTCGGGGGCGTCGCCAAAATCCCATTCAGTGGTAATTTGTCCGACTACGGGTGAAAAATAAGAGATCCCTGATACAAACACAAATACTGTGATGCACCATTTC
Organism: uncultured Draconibacterium sp.; assembly: GCA_964628215.1. Taxonomy (GTDB): domain Bacteria; phylum Bacteroidota; class Bacteroidia; order Bacteroidales; family FEN-979; genus CAIVAT01. The sequence continues at coordinate 1,722 of CAZVNF010000262.1, read as the reverse complement.
ATTTTGTTGTAAAATGTTTTGTACATACTTTCGTGTTTTAAAGTGTTAGACAATAGAAGATTGGAATATATATGGAATAATTAACCGGCATTACTTACCAGGATATTCAGTAGTATATTCGATCTGCCAACAATTTCAATCACGGGGGATTAAAAAACCTTAGATAACAGCATTCGTTTTAAAAACTATTGCCCTGAGCAGGCACTTTTTTGAAGTTCGATTCCTCTTAAATGAGTAAGGTATTTTATAAGTAATTTGTCATAGTCTTCAAATATACTCATTTTCCCGTTGATTTGTCCTTCCGTATGCAAATATTTTCATATTGTTAAACGGTTGATCCTTAAAACGTACTAACATATTTATTGTTAATATGTTGTGCTGTAAATGGCCATTTTTAATGCTTCATGAAATCGAGGAGTATGTTTTATCCCCGGTGAGTTTTAAAGAGTTTTTCAACTTAAAAACGCCTTTTGGTTCCCAAACCGATTCCAATTTCCCACTTGATGAAGGATATGTATTCCAGGTAAACATTGTTATTGCATGGCCGGTGATTTTTATCGGCGCTCTTCTTGCCAATGTTGCACCCTTGATCGGTTTTGCAAGAAAAACAGTTGGTCCTGGGAAAGTACGAAATGTGAATCCTTTACCGCTCTAAACGTCAGAAGTCAGGACCATTTCCGCTGATAACCTGAAGAGAAAAAACGCCCGTATTCAGGCTTGGAAATAATCTTGTCAACGGTATCGGAAGGCACCATGTTCCATATGAACAACTCTTCGAAAATGGGGAATGCCTCCATGTGTGTAAAAATACGCATGCGGATCAGGCATTTCAGCTCTTGACCGGCCCTGTGCGTCGGTTGTACTTTTACACCATCATTACGGAACCAAAGATGTTACTAAACATCCTGACCTTTTAACAAACCACAAAGGCTTCAGCGGATTCGTATAAGAAAACGGATTGTTAAACAAAAAATAAAAAAGCTATGAAAAAGTTCAGTTCATTATTTTTTCTGTTCCTGTGCCTGACAATGACAGGAATGACGCAGACAGAAGCCCATGTGTATGCTGTAATAAGCAGTCAGTCGGACCTGATCTTCAGCGGAACAGTCGTAAGGCAGAATTGTTTTCTGCGAAGCGATTCCCTGCTTGTAACCGAAACGGTTTTCAACGAAATCGGGATTGTGAAATCGGTGAATCCTTCAAGATCAGAAACCGAGCCGGAGATCCGGATCATGCATGCCGGAGGGAAACTCAACGGGATGGTCATCATGACCCCCGATATTCCCGAACTTGTAGTGGGAAAAAGGTACTTCGTTTTTGTGAAAGACGACGGCACATTTCATTCCAACCCGTTTCCCGGAGGCTGCAAGGCGGTAATTGAAATTTCAAGGGACTCCCTGACTTTGGGAGAGAGCATCTCACCCGTTTCTTCGTGCCGGACGATGACGTTAACTCCTTAAAGCAGGCTGGAAAAATGAGTACCCATACCTCATCCTTGCGGATCAACCAGCAGCAAAGCAAATTGCTTAACGTCGGGTTCGTCAGAAACGCTTCTTCCCGATCTGATAAGGCGGAAGAAACGTGTAACAGGATTGGCCTTCTCCCCTCCAATGATAACCAGGCGTACACAGGAAGGCAGCGACAACTTTTTAGTATAATTTCCACTCACCCCCGGCCCCTTCAACTAAAACCACCTCAACCCCCGGCCCCTTCTCCTCAAGG
>CAZVNF010000261.1:0-4253 GCA_964628215.1 uncultured Draconibacterium sp. | reverse complement strand
TATGAAAAGCAGGACGACAGATCCGGACGACAATTTCAGGGCATCGCCGAACCATGTCAGCGACTGCATTTGCTGGGCACCGCTCCTGATGAATACGACACCCAGGAACAACAGGCACAAACCCAATATAAGCTGAAACAGCAATTGCACCCGGTTGGTTTTATCGAGTTTGAGAAAGTAGGCAAGGCCAATGATACCTGTGAAAAAAAAAATCATCAGTTTTATGTTTAGCACCACTACAAACAGGAGCACCGAAGTGCCAATATTCGCCCAATTGATGATGACCAGTGCCTGCCCGAATGAAATGAGCCCGGCTGTATGAAACCCGGTGGTAATGAATACGGAAGCTACCGCGCTTTGAGAGATCACTCCTGAAATAAAACCGGTTACAGCCGAACGCAGGCCAGTTCCGGTAGCCCGTTGCACCAGTTTCCTGAAACGGAAACCGGCGAGGTTCCTCAGGTTATGGCTGATCATTCGGAACCCAATGAAAAAAAGGCCCAGCCCGCAAAATATAATTCCGAATATCTCCATGTTGGGTAAGTGGTTTTACTTAAGGCCAGGCGAGGCACTGATGTAAATTCTCTTCATCACTTTACCGAAAAGAAGGGCATCGTACCACATATAGTAAAACCGCTGGGCGTTGAACCAGGTCAATCCGTCCGGGTTATCATCGTGCCGGTCGTAGGGATCAGCAAAAATGATCACATCATCAGAAATTGATGTTGTATTTCGGGTGTCATAGCCAACCACAAGCACCCAGTGCCCGCCCCAGTCGCTCCATTCAATGAGTGTGGGGATTTGTTTTTTCAGATTATTTGTAAGGGTGTCAAGGTTCCCGTTTTCCCTCCAGGAAGCCATATAGCCATGCTGGTTTAGCCATGAGGACATTTGTTCCGGCGTGGTGCCACAGGTCGTGCTCGTTCCCATCTCCCTGGCAATGGTCATTTCATCGCCCGATTTACCATAGTATCGGAGCAGGGTCAGCATTGAAGCAGGACCACATGAATATTCAGTTGTCTGCTGATATGAATCAACATTCAACAAGGTAAATCCTGCGCGGGGTAATCCTTTTTTTATGTTGAGCACATAAAAATTGCTGTTATCCGGGGTTGTATCCTGAACTACAGGAGTTGTTTGTTTCTCGCATGTGGCAAACAGGATAATTACCACAACTGCCAACAGGAGTGAAATAGTTTTTTTCATCATGATATCTCAGGGCAAAATAGTTGTCAATTTATATGATTATCGGATTAACCTCACCCGTAGCATTTTCCATGGCTACCTGCTGATTATGATTTTCTTAATGATCTTTTGGTTGTTGTTGATAAATGCCACCGTATATAAACCGCCCACTGCCGTTTGAAGGTCGATCTGCTTTTCCAGGAATCCGCTAACCACTAAATCATTGATCTTATAGATTCGGACCCCGGCCTGGTCATACACCTCTATGGACCAGGATTCCTCTGTGTGGCTGGAAATCCTGACTGTAAATTGACCATTGTTCGGTGAAGGATATACAGCAATTCCTTCTTTGAGCTTATCGTCAACAGCGTTTGCGACAACCCAAACCTTGTTTGAAGCTGCTGAAGAACATCCGTTTACAGTAACCATACACCAATAGAAACCAGTGTTGTTTGAAACCGTATAGGATTGACCTGTAGCCCCGGGAATCAGGGGGCCTTCAAAATACCACTGGTTGCCGGATGCTGCGCTGCTGGTCAAAACAGCGCCGCTCACTGTAATCACCGGGATCGCCGGAATCGAATTGACAGTTACATTGAATTCCGGGCTGACCACTCCGTTTCCGCATGAGTTATTCCCGGCAACAGAGATATTCCCGCCCGTTGCAGTTGTACCAAAGTCAACGGTGATGTTCCGGGTTCCGGCGCCGGAAGAAATCGTTGCTCCGGCCGGGAGCGTCCATGTATAAAAGCCGGCATTGAGAATGGGATTGCACGAATAAACGACACCATTCGTTCCGGCGCAAAGCACAGAAGATCCCGTGATACTCCCTGCTGCTGCCGGCAACGGCTTAACATCGACTGCCAGAAAGGTGGATGCCCCGCTTTCACAGGTGCCGGCACTGATTCCGGCCACCGTCACGCTGCCTGATAGTGGTCCGAGAGTTACGGTGATAATATTCGTTCCGGCGCCGGCTGTAATAACAGAACCGGGAGGTAACGTCCACGCATAACCCACTGCATTGGCAACAGGTACGACAGAATACACCTGTCCGGGAGCCGATGCGCAAACAATTGCAGGTCCCGTGATGGGCCCCGCCGCACCTGCTGGTACCGAACAACCGGTTCTGAACGACTGGTCAAGGCCATATGTGGTTCCGCCCAGGTTTGTTCCAATGACCCTGTAATGATATATGGTATTGTAGATCAGCCCGGTGAGTAATGCGTTCACCGGGTTAGCCGATGTTCCTGAAACCAGTGAAGGAGATGCGGTAATGGTGGAGCCATACGCAGGGGTGATGCCGTACTGGAATGAAACATTGGTCGGACGATCGTTGGCATTGACTGTTCCGTTCAGGGTTGCCCCGGTGTCCAGAATCGGTGTAGCGGCCGTCGTGAGCACAGTGGGTGGAGCGATAAGTACTGCTTCAATTCCGTGTTTAGATGAAGCGGCTGAAAGTGAACCGCCCGCCAGGGAAAAGGTGATATAAAATGTCGAATAGCGTATCGGTGATTCATCGCTGGTTCCCAGCGGATAATATTGTCCCCCTATCCCGGGCAGAACGGCAAGACCCACGAGGAAATTCTGGTTGGAGAGCGAATAGGGAGCGGGAAATGTAAAACTGACATTTTTGCCCAGGTCACCGGCTGAGAGGATGTAATTCGGAGTTTGGGTCAGGATCAATCCGGTGCTGTCCATGAGAACTGCATATACCGTATTGCCGATATTGCCGGGGAAATTACTGATCCAAACATTAGCGCCCTGAACAAGACCGGTGCCATTCATGGCAAATTTTGTTGCAAATATGCCCGAGCCCAAGGGTGAAAACCCCGTCCTACCGATATATACCCGGCTGTAATGATACGAATAGAGGTTGTTGTTTACATTTGCAGGAATGGTTTTCGTATTGTTATCGATGATCGTCTCGCCCGGAATGACAGAGGTTGAAACGGTGACTTTCACATTTTCCTGAATCGTGGGAGTCCAGCCGGTAAATGTAGCCCTGAGTGCACTGTTTGCCGGAACCGTTAAGGTCTTTGTTTCTAAATAGCGGATAGTCAAAGTGGCGGAATCTATGACAGTAAGCGTCGCATCAAAAGTTAAAGGCGCGACGGAAATATTGAATACCCTTACGGTCACAGGCGTAGGTGTGCCGAAAGAAGCGGGAACCCGTTCTGTTGTATAAATGTTCGTAACCTGTACAATATCAAGCAATTCTGTGCCATAGAAAAAAGTTGCCGGACGGCTCGTTGAAGCAGTCATCGTTGTTCCCATGACCGTCGGGCTACTATACAAACAGCACAAAGATGTTGGACCGCTGTTTGTCAATGGTTTCAAATTCGAGGTGCCAATGCTTCCGGAAGGGTTGCTGAATTCCCAGGCAACATAGACCCCTCCTCCTGTATAAGTAAAGGTCGAGCCGTTCACAAATGGGATCAAACAGTATCCGGTTGTCGGAACGGTAAATGCCGGAATGGAACTCACCAGGGTGAACCCGGTTGTTTCCCACAGCGGGCCCAGCGTATATGATAAATCACTGGTGTTTTTTAACCATAGATTCAACGTTCCGGTCTGTGTTCCAACACCTGATATCCCGACCTGAAACCCAATCATGCTGAGGTTGTAGCCCGTGAAGAACCCACCTGCTGCCATTTCCGAAGGAAGGATCAGGTATTCTTCCCGCTGATACCTTAAAATGTTTTGAGGGATATGACAATCTGAAGAAACCGCATTGTAATTTATTACCCAGCCCGGGATGTTATCCGATTCCGGATTTAAAGAGTTCCGGATAATCCCTGTTAATGAATCTTCCTGGGAGCCCGCGATAACATCTTTCCCCTGTACATTCGCCCTGTATGTTTGATCCAACTGTCCGAAACTGTATATAGAGCAAACTAATCCCGAAAACATTAGTAACAAATATTTCATATGCATAAGATAAAGAGTTTAACTTTTCTTGTGAAGGAATCAGTATTAACTGTCATCCCGAATTGGATTATCCTTTTTTTGGCTTTAACCTGAATTATTCATAAAAAATAGGAAAAGTTTGTTATCTCATTGATATTCAT
>CAZVNF010000260.1:0-4265 GCA_964628215.1 uncultured Draconibacterium sp. | reverse complement strand
TGTGACCCTGTGACCTTGTGACCCTGTGACCCTGTGACCCTGTGACCCTGTGACCCTGTGACTCAATTGCCCAATCTTTAAACCCCATTCCCATGAAAACCCTCTTCTCCTCTTTTCTGTTCTTATTCCTGTTCGCCCGGGTAACCCTTCCCCAGGTAGCCGTTAATACCGATGGTGCCGCCCCCAATAGCAGCGCCATGTTAGATGTGAATTCTGACAATAAGGGCGTATTGCTGACCAGGATGAATTACAGCCAGCTGATGGCAATTGTCAGCCCTGCATCAGGATTGCTGGTGTTTTGTACAGATTGCGGTGAAACAGGATCAGGAGCAATGGCGATTTTTATCAATGGAACATGGAATCTGCTTAACACCAGCTGTTTGAATCCTTTGGCCCCTGTTGCCGGTACAAACGTTCCATCTTACACCCAGATTGTCTGGAACTGGAATACAGTGCCTGGTGCGACCGGCTATAAATGGGCCATGACCAATGATTACTCCAGTGCATACGAACTGGGGGCGAACACGTATATGATCGAATCTGGTCTGACCTGCGGTACAGCCTGCACCCGGTATGCATGGGCATACAATGGCTGCGGACATTCAACGCCGGTAATATTGACCCAGTCAACCATCGCATGTCCTTCCTGTCCCCCGTCCATCACCATCAACCATATTACAGGTAATATAGCGCCCGTTACCAAAACTGTTACCTATGGTATCGTCGCCAATATACCCGGCGAACCTTCAAAATGCTGGATTACCGGCAACCTGGGTGCCGACCATCAGCCCACCTTCAGGTCGGATGCCACCGAAGCCTCTGCCGGCTGGTACTGGCAGTTTAACCGCAAACAAGGATACAAAAATGATGGTGCTACAGTAACCCCGGCGTGGACGATCACTTCAATCAGCGAAAATTCAGATTGGACAATTGCCAACGATCCGTGTGCACTTGAACTTGGCACCGGCTGGCGCATTCCAACCAACACCGAATGGGAAAATGTGGATGCAGCAGATTGGTGGTACAACTGGAACGATCCATGGAGTTCCGATTTAAAACTTCATGCTGCCGGCTACCTGAATTCAAGCAATGGTGCGCTTGTCAGCCGGGGTTCCCAGGGCAACTACTGGAGCAGCTCTCAGCCAGGGTCGGAGATTGGTTATGCCCTGTTCTTCGATGATGGACATTGCTATTCCAGCACATATTTCAAAGTGAATGGCTTTCCTCTGCGCTGCCTGAAAGACTGATAGCACGGTGGCATTCAACCTTTACCGGGGAATCTGCCTGTGTAGATATTTAGTGTGATTAAGCGGCTCAACGTAAGCTGTTTGAAAAAAACACAGAATTCTTGTATTACCTTTTGCTGAAAATCCGACTAAGCAATACAAAGAAATGTGCAGCCGCACCATTTTTCGTAAGTCTTCCGCATGAAATTCCTAAGAAGGTCTTAATACTTCTCTAAGTTTTTATGCTGTTTCAGGATAAGACAAAAGACAGCCTAATCAGTTTCAGGATTTCATTTATTTTCCTGAAAAACTTGACATCGGTATAATTATGTATTATATTTGTTTTTAATAAATCTAAATTAATCTAATATTTCTTCTGATAAACATGTTCTTTATATGATCTACCAAAGAAATCAGTGAAATATATGAGTAATCATTAAACTTTCAAAGCAACCATATGAAGACACTTATATTCAATATTCTTATTCTGGTTATCATCAGTTCCGCATGGAAAGTATCCGGCCAGGGACTTGATGCTGTTTCGGATATCTGGTTAAATCCCCAAACCAATGATTTTGCAACTATACGGAATCAAGCAGAGGCATATTTTGCTGATACGAACCATCGTGCGGGATACAAGCAATGGAAACGCTGGGAATACATAAACCAGAACAGGCTGACACCGGATGGTAAAATCACAAATTATGCAAAGATGAACCTAGAGGCCTACCAGCAATATCTTGGAGTTACAGGCATACAGCTTCCCCAGCCGGAACCGCTGGATGCCAGCGTAACCAATGGCTCCTGGTATTTTCTGGGGCCTACCGATTATACCGGAGGCAGTTATAACAATATTGGTCTGGGAAGAGTGAATTGTATTGCTTTCCATCCAACATCGGCAACTACCATTTTTGCAGGCACACCGGCGGGTGGTTTATGGAAAACCACCAATGATGGTGGTTCCTGGACAAATTTAACGGATGGCATACCCAGTATCGGGGTTTCGGGAATCGCGATTAACCCCATCAATCCAAATGCTATTTATATCCTTACAGGAGACGGGGATGCCGGGGATACTCCGTGTGTCGGGGTGTTAAAGTCGACAAACGGGGGAACAACATGGTCTGAAACGGGCCTTACAGCGTCAGTGCTGGGTAATGCAAGAGGGTACAAACTTGCCATGCATCCGTCAAATTCCGCCATCTTATTTGCAGTGACAGGAAGTGGTATTTATAAAACCGTGAATTCCGGAACGACATGGACGTTGGTTCAAAGCGGGAGTTTCCGGGATTTGGAATTCAAGCCCGGATCTCCTGCAACCGTATACGCCTCCACCACCAACAGCTTTTACCGGTCGACTGATACAGGTGAGACCTGGACCCTGATCACATCGGGTCTTCCAAGCGGAGAGTCACGTATAGCTATCGGGGTGTCGCCAGATAATCCTCTTTATGTGTATTTGCTTTGCGGCCCGGGCGGATCACCTGGCGCCGGATCATACAAAGGCCTTTACCGTTCTTTCGACAGCGGGTTATCTTTTGGAACCCAGTCTACCACCCCTAATATTCTCGACGGTGGATCAACAGGTTCAGGAGATGGGGACCAGGCATGGTACGACCTTGCCATCGCAGTTGATCCTGACGCAGTTGGCACTGTATTGACCGGGGGTATCAATATTTGGAAATCAACGAATTATGGCGTGGCTTTCAGCAATATTACCCATTGGGCGCCTCCTGGTTCCTGGCAATATACACATGCCGATATCCATGCCCTGGAATATAATCCGCTCAATGGTTACCTTTATGTCGGTTCTGACGGTGGACTCTATAAAAGCACCAACGATGGCGCTGCATGGACCGATATTTCGGAAGGAGCAGACGGGTTGGGAATCATGCAGTTTTACCGGATTGCTGGTAACCAATCTAATTCTTCGGTTATCATTGGCGGCGCCCAGGATAACGGAAGCAACCGATACACCACAGCCCTTGGAACAACAATATTCCATATGCGCCAGGCTGATGGAATGGATTGCGCCATTGATCCTACAAATGTAAATAATATGTACAGCATGTCCCAGAATGGAGGACTGGCCAGTTCTACTGATTTTGGGGTGACGTGGACGGCAATAGCTCCTCCCGGAACAGGAGCCTGGGTTACGCCGTTAGTCCACCATCATTCATCCACAGACATCCTCTATGCAGGTTATGATGATGTGTATAAGACCACCAACGGAGGCAGCAGCTGGACGAATGTGGGTGTGGATGGCAGAGGCGCAATTGCCATGGGGACCAATAATTCCAACCGGGTATATGCTTCCAACGGAGCTTCAATCTGGATGTCAGCCGATGGTGGGGGATCATGGTCATCCATCAGCGCCGGATTGCCAGGTTACGGTATAAGCTATATCACAATTAACCCTGATAACTCTCCTGAGGTGTACGTTACTTTATCGGGATTTAATGCCGGGCAAAAAGTATACAGGTCACTCGATGCCGGCACTACCTGGACGAACATCAGCGGTTCCCTGCCCAATATAACCGTTAACTGTATCGCTTTTGAAGATAATAACGGATCTCCGGATGATGCTGTTTATATCGGCACCGACGTTGGTGTTTTTTACCGGGATGCCAACCTGGCCGACTGGATTCCATTTAAAAACTGGTTACCCACCGTACCCGTCTTTGACCTTGAAATAAATAATTCATCAGACCTGATAACCGCAGGAACTTTCGGACGGGGACTATGGAGATCCCAAACGTATGGAGACTGCATCCCTACCTGGTTTTTGTCAGGTACAGGGGGCCCGGGTTACAGTTATTACCAGGCCAGCGATTATATTACCTCCTCGCGCCTGTTTAACCAGGGTATAGGCCAGGACGGCAATTTTAAAGCTGCCAACAAAGTAGTATTAACCACCGGTTTCAATGTTGCAGGCGGTTCAATATTCAGGGCATGGAACGGGGCTTGTGGATTGGGGATTCCGGGATTTGGCGACCAGGGATTTGTTGAAACACCGGATGTTTTTCCGAAACAATGAAA
>CAZVNF010000259.1:0-4274 GCA_964628215.1 uncultured Draconibacterium sp. | reverse complement strand
ACATATATCGCCCTTTCAGGGCTAATTGGATTTGCTTAAACTACTGCAATTTAACAAATTTCCGAACACCCATGTCCCGGTTATCCTGCTTCAGTTTAACATAATATACTCCCCCGGGAAACTGCGAAACGTCAATGCTGTTAATTTTCTCCGGATCGTATCTGGTTAACAACAGGTTACCGCGCATATTGCAGATTTCCACTGATAATCCCATAAGACTTGTCTGATTCAGTTCAATCGTCAGATTTCCGGAAACCACCGGATTCGGAAATACACTGAAAAACAAGTCCCGGTTCAGCTCTTTTATGCTGACCAGGGTTCCCTGGTCGGTTGTTTTTAAAATATTATTTCCACAAAGCACATATCCGATGCTGTCTGAAACAAATATCATATCACCATACGCCAGGCCAACCATCGAAGGCGGATTCCAGTTATCAAAACTGGTTGCCCACGTTGCCCCGTAATCGGTTGTCCGGGTAATTCCAATGCCGCACTCGCCATTGGTTGTGCAGTTGGAAGAAAGTGTAAACCCCACACTGTCATTGGAAAAACACATCCTGGAACGCCCGGGAATTAACGATTCCATATTTATACTCGTCCAGTTGAAACCATCGGCCGACTCGAACATCTCATTGCTGTCATACAGATAGAAAGCCACATTCCCGGCCAAAACACGGGTAAAATTCTCCCGTACCGACAATGAATACAGGTCTTTGTCGGTGGGGATCGCCAGGGTATTCCATGTGGCACCGCCATCGGTGGTTCCGAGCAGGGTGCCCAGGTTCCCGGCAATATAACCGTTGCCTGCACTTTTAAAAGCGATGCTGTTCAATCTTTTATTTGTGAGACTTGTGTTTTTTATCCAGGTATTTCCATGGTCAACCGAATGGAGGATGACCCCGTTGTCTCCAACAACCCAAACATCACTCGGCGCATACAGGCAAATTGAAAACAGGTCTTCATTTGTGCCCGAGGCCATGACTGTCCAGGATACACCGCCATCCATGGTTTTGATGATCAAACCATTTTGGCCAACAGCATATCCAAAGCCGGCAGGACTGAACGCAACATCAAAAAATGATTCAGTAAACCCGGTATTCAGTTCAATCCACGAAGCGCCCCCATCCATGGTTTTTAAAAACTTCCCCTCACTGGCAATGACAAACAGCATATCTTTCGTCAGGGCGCAAATCGCGCCATGCTGGTTACCAATCAGATTTGAATTTTGATATTGCCAGCCCTGCTGTGCATATAACTGACTGCCAACAGCAATCAACACCAGGAAAATCATTTTCGCTTTCATTTCTCAAAATTTATTTAAAAAATTCATTTGTTTCCCGTTTTTTGTAAAGTTCGTAAAAATCTCCCAATCCTCAAAACCCCATTCCATTCTCCCGCTTACCTGTCCACCCGTTTACCTGTTTACCTGTCCACCCGCTTACCCGTTTACCCGTTTACCTGTTTACCTGTTTACCTGTCCACTTGTCCACTCGTCCCCTTGTCCACCCGTCCACCCGTCCACTTTTTTTCCCTACCTTTACACCCTAATCCCAAACCAACCCCCTTATGACCCGCACCTTACTCCTGTTTACCACAATGCTCCTCCTTGTTATGTCTGGAAAAGCACAGAATTCCGGTAGTCCATCACAAGGTGATACCGCAAATTACCCCTACTGGATCCAGATGATGCAGGATCCCGATGCCAATTTTTTTCAGACTCAACGTGCGTTCAACCAATACTGGAAAGATCGTGAAGTGACAAGGGGACATGGCTGGAAGATTTTCAAGCGCTGGGAATACATGATGCAAAGCCGGATTTTGCCTGATGGAAGCCGCCGTTCGCCCGATGAGACCTTTGTGACCTATGGCGATTATGAGAAAAATGTACGTTCAGCCAATGGAAACTGGGTAAATCTCGGACCTGCCCAGATTCCGGCGCCCGGGCCTGCAGGCTATGAAGGATTGGGACGACTCAATGTGATCGGGTTCCACCCCGCCGATCCGAATAAAATCTTTGCAGGAGCCCCCGCCGGTGGCTTATGGCAATCTGTTGACGGCGGTACCACCTGGGTTACCCATACCGACTCCCTGGCCACCCTGGGCGTTTCTGCCATTGCGGTTGATTACATGAACCCCGATAAAATACTGATCGGCACCGGCGATCGTGATGCCGGCGATGCTCCCGGACTGGGCGTATTCATGAGCCTGAACGGAGGCCTTACCTGGGCACAGTCAAATACCGGAATGGGCAGCAAAACCGTCGGGAGGATGATCCAGCACCCGGTAAACCCGCAAATATTCTTTGCCGCAACCAGTGGAGGTATTTACCGCTCCTCCGACGGCGGTTCAACCTGGGCCAGCACCCAGTCAGGAAATTTCAAGGACATCCATTTCAAAACCGATGATCCCAACATCATCTTTGCTGCTGCCGGAGCCGACTTTTACCGGTCGGTCAACAACGGCACCTCTTTCACAAAAATTACTGCCGGACTAACAGGCGGGCAAAGAGGTGTGATCGCCGTAACCCCTGCCAATCCCAATTATGTTTACTTTCTGCAGTCGGATGGCAGCAGCGGATTCAAAGGGTTATACAAGTCAGCCGATGCCGGACTTACCTTTACAACCCAGTCAACCACCCCGAATATCATGGACTGGTCATGCGATGGCAGTGGCGACGGCGGACAAGGCTGGTACGACCTCGCACTTGCCGCAGATCCGGTGAATGCCGAAATCATTTATGCCGGCGGAGTCGATGTTTGGAAATCAACCGACGGGGGTATAAACTGGATCATCAACTCACATTGGTATGGCGGATGCAGCGTGCCTGCCGTGCATGCCGATTGCCACTTCCTGGGATTTTCGCCCGTGGATGGCAAACTCTATGCCGGTAACGACGGAGGATGCTGGGTTACTGCAAACGGTGGAGTAATCTGGACTGACAAAACAGTAGGGATGACCATCGGACAGATCTACAAACTGGGCCAGTCTGCAACCATTAAAAACAAGGTAATTAATGGCTTCCAGGATAATGGAACCTATGCCATTACCCCCACAGGATGGATCGCCGTAGGCGGCGGCGACGGAATGGAGTGCGCCGTTGATTACGAGAACCCTGTATATACCTATCACACAATCTACTATGGTGATATCTACCGGAAGACCAACAACGCCGCCGAAACTCACATTGCTGGTATCGGGGCGAACGGCATCACTGAAAGCGGTGGCTGGGTCACCCCGTTTTGCCTCAACCAGGCCAATCACAAAGGGATGTTCGTGGGATATAAGAACATCTGGCGAAGTGATAATGTGACCTCTTTCCCGGTAACCTGGAAAAAAATCTCTGAAAACCTGGCTGGTTCCAATGGTTCCGACATGGCAGTAGTGGAACATTCGAAAGCCAATCCAAACATTTTTTACGCAGCCCGCTCAGACAATAAACTCTTCCGAAGTGACAACTGCCTCGGAACCAATCCTTCATGGGTTGAAATTACTTCATTCCTTCCTTCTTCAGGCACCCCTACAGATATCCAAACCCATCCGACAGATGAGAACATTGTGTATATCACGATGGGAAACGGGGTGTATAAATCCATCAATAAGGGACTGTCCTGGACCAACATATCGGCAAACCTGCCTGCAATTCAGAAGAATGCCATTGTCTGCTACAAAAACGGACCCGAAGCCTTGTATGTGGGTACCGATGCCGGGGTGTATTATACTGATCAGACTATTACCGGGTGGATCCCTTTCCGTACCGGGTTGCCCGCCAATGGCCGGATTACTGAACTGGAAATATATTATGACAACGACTCGGTTTCCCAGGATGCCATCAGGGCAAGCACCTATGGCCGGGGACTTTGGGGTTCTGACATGTACCACTCCATGCCCGTGGCCGACTTTGCCGCTGAACAAACCACCATCCCTGTGGGCTGTCCCCTTCATTTCAGGGACCTTTCAACAGGAGTGCCGGGCTTCTTCCAATGGTATTTCCAGGGCGGGATACCTGCGACTTCAACCCTGAAAAACCCGGTGGATATTGTTTACAATACACCGGGAACCTACGAAGTAAAACTCAAAGTATGGAATGAATTCGGGGCAGATTCCATTACCAAAACAAACTATATCACCGTAAGCGGTACCTTGCTTCCAACCGCAAACTTCACCGCCGACCAGTTTATACTATGCGGCGACGATGTGGTGCGTTTCACAGATAAATCAACCAACTGCCCGTCGGGCTGGGTATGGAACTTCAACCCTGCAACCATCACCTACCT
>CAZVNF010000258.1:0-4300 GCA_964628215.1 uncultured Draconibacterium sp. | reverse complement strand
GCGAAATGGCGAAATGGCGAAATTTGGATGAAGGGAGCAGAAGGGGTTACAGGCGGGTGATTTCATGCCATATGTCGGACGCGATTTTTTCGGGGATTCGGTTGCCGTCGGTGATGAATATTTTTTCTTCGTGTTTTAGCTTTTCCATGGCTTCGAAATATTTTACACGCACGGCCGTGAGGTTTTCCATGGTCTCAAAAAGCTCCAGGGAACTTCGTCCTTTTTTCAGCCGTTCCATGCTGATTTCGGGAGGAATGTCAATGTAAATATTGATGTCGGGACGAAGGAGTTCAGCACTTAACGCGTTTGAACCGATTACCCAGTCGAGCGGCATATGCGCACCGTGATAGGCATAAGAGGAGAAGTAATACCGGTCGGTGATCACGGTATAGCCTTCTTCCATTTTTTTCAACATTCCATACTCCTTGTTGAGCAAATGATCCAGCCGGTCGGCAACAAACAGCCCTGCAATGGTTTTATGATCAGCTTCGATTTTATGGTTGAAAATATTTCTGATGATTGAACCAATGTAGTTGCCGGTTGGTTCAACGGTGGTATATACCTTATGGCCCGCTTTGGCCAGGTTGTCTTCCAGGAGTTTTACCTGGGTGCTTTTCCCACAGCCATCAATACCTTCAAAGGCTATAAACAGATTCTTTATCATGATCGGGTCATTTATTCCGGGTTAGGGGACTTCTCTTGTTTTCAACGCAAAAATAGGGTTAAATTGGTTAGGTTTTCCGGCCTTGTTATGGTAAATAACGCGTATCTTGGTACCTTAATAAGTATGGCCTGTAATGAATTGCTTTGAGAAAGTTTTTTTTCCGGGAATGTTGTTTCTCCTGGCTCTTTTTACAGGCCTTTCCGGAAAAGGGGAAGGAACGAAAGAGCTGAATACCAACAACGTTCAGAGTACGGAACTCTACATGTGCAACGACTTTACAAACCATTGCAGCACCGGATCAGGGTTGCGGTCACAGTTTGCAACCTATGATAACACACAAAGTGCTGCTGATGCCGAACGTCTGTATTTTAAAACTTTGAACACCAATGAAACGGTCTATTTTGGTTTTAAAGGGAGTACATTGATAAATCCTCTGCGGCACATCGTCTTCCGTATTAAGGACCTGGCTGGTACTACCGTACTTAACGAGCAAACCCTGCCGGCTTCCGGCGCAGGGTATATTGCTTCTTTCAGCCAGGCGCAAAATGGGCCGAATCAATTGATTATGACGCCTCCTTACAACGGATATACTGCCATCGAATTCACGCCCGGTGCAGCCGGCACATATTATATTGAGTTCTCCTGCAAAAGAAATGACAACGGGAATTTTTATATAGGGAGTTTCAACCTCCTGCTTTTTGACATAACCGTAGGAAACAACGTAACCAACCTGGCAAAGCCAGGCAGGTTGTATTCCAAATGCTGGCAGTTCTATGAGAATTCAGAGTTTTATGGAAAAAATTACATTATTTCAGACGACAGCATCGTGACTTCCGCTCAATTCAGCGGAGTGCAGGGCGGACACTGGATACAATACTGCAATCAGACAGGTTGCGGAAACAATCCTGCGAACTGGCTCACCAACAGAAAGTCTCTTTTCGGGCAGCAGGCCTTATTCCCGCAGTATAAAATATTTCTGAATGAACCTGATCCGCTGTTGTTTCCTCCTGCAACTACGCTTGGCCAGGTGATCGCCCCTCTTCCTTATGGCGTTCAGAATTGCCAGACCGGTCACATCATATTCCATGTTGCCGTGAATAAGCCGGGAAATGCGGAACTCACGCTCACATTCCCGGCACCATACCAGCCCTGTACCATAGCAAAGGCGGTTGTTGCAGGCGACAATCTTTTCGACTGGGATGGCCTTGACGGAAGTACTCCCACCAGACTGGTTGTGCCAAATGGCACCAGTATTCAATTTACAGTAAAGTATATCAATGGATTAACAAACCTTCCGTTGTATGATGTCGAAGGCAATTCAAGTGGTTTTACAATTGCACTTGTCAGTCCGCCCGGAATAACCCCCGCGGTATTCTGGGATGACACAAATATTCCCGGCGGATCAAATAATTCGAATCCGCCCGGATGCCTCAGCCCACCAGGATGCCATTCCTGGGCCAGCTCCGGCTGGGGCGACCTTCATACCATCAACACCTGGTGGTACAATGTTTCCACCACAACCAACCCGGTAACCATTTTTGAACACCGGGCGCCGGCAACCCCGGTATTTTTGCAGTCGGTCCAGTCGTGTTGTGCAAACACGGGAGGACATGTCTATTCCGTTGTCTCCGACCCTGGTGTTTCCGTATATCATTGGAGTTACAGTCCCCCGGCAGGCGTCACCATCAGCCAGGCATCGCCGGGCAGCCCCACGGTGACAATAAGTTATGGTACAGGAGCCTCTTCGGGCATTTTGTCGGTTTATGGCTCAAACGCAAATTGCTCCGGTGCCGCTGCCAACCTTGCCGTCACCTTAAACCCCGGCCCTGTTCCCTCGCTTGGCGGACCGGCATCAGTGTGCGCAGGGCAAACGAACGTTACCTACACCACCGACCCCGGAAAGATCGATTATGTGTGGACAGTTTCCGGCGGAGGTTCCATCACCGGCGGAGGAACAGGCAGCAGCACAGTTACTGTAACCTGGAATACACCTGGTGCACAATCGGTTTCTGTAAATTACAAAAACCCGTCAACACTCTGCACCGCACCATCACCCGTGGTACTGCCTGTAACGGTATATCCGCATCCTGTTCCGGTGCTTACGGGAAATACGCTTGTCTGTATTGCGTCCGGCGGCAATGTTTATACAACCGATCCGGGAAAATTACTTTATGTGTGGACAATCTCTTCCGGCGGCTCCATCACCCTTGGCGGAACTTCCTCATCCAATACGGCAACAGTGCAGTGGAACCTGGCCGGGCCGCAATGGATCGCCGTGAGCTATACTGAACCCGGGTCGCTTTGCGCCGCATTGTCGCCCAAACAGTTGAATGTGGTGGTGAATACCCTTCCAACCCCGGCATTTCTTGGTGGTTCGACTTCTGTATGCGTGGGTATCCCCGGGAATACCTATTTAACAGACCCGGGAATGAGCAATTACATCTGGACCATCACCGGGGGGAATATTGTATCGGGAGGTACTTCGATTGATTCCTGGGCAACAGTAACCTGGACCAATACAGGTATCCAGTCGCTCAACGTGAATTACACTTATCCGGGTTCATCCTGCACCGCCGCGGTGCCATCCCAATTGATAGTGACCGTAAACCCTTTGCCACAACCTTCGGTTATATCCGGGAATACTATTGTTTGCCAGGGTTCTGCCGGAAATATCTATACGACACAACCGGGAAAGTTAAATTATGACTGGAATGTGGCAGGGGGAACCATCACCGATGGAGGAAATGGCACAAGCGACTATGCCACAGTTGCCTGGGATAATGCCGGACCCCGGTATGTCAGTATAAATTACACAGATCCTGTTACCAGTTGCTACGCAGCAAGCCCCTCAATTTATCCCGTAACTGTAAAACCCCTGCCGGTGCCTTCCTTTATTGCCGGAGAAAACCCGGTATGTTTAAATGTTACCGGTAATGTTTACACCACACAGCCGGGAATGATTGATTATTCCTGGTCTGTAACCGGGGGGGATATTGCCTTTGGGGGAAGTTCAACTGATAATTCGGCGACCGTGACATGGAATACGGTTGGGGTGCAAACCATCCTGGTCGGGTTCACCGACCCCGTAACCCTGTGTTCATCAGCCATGCCAACTCCCTTCCAGGTGATTGTAAAACCTCTTCCTGAGCCAACTTTTACGTCGGGGTTGAATTCTGTTTGTAAAGGATATCCCGGGAATATTTACACAACAGAGCCGGGGATGTTGAACTATACCTGGACCCTCACCGGGGGTTCAATCACTGATGGAGGTTCTTCTGCCAGCAACTCGGCAACCGTAACCTGGGGGGTTGCCGGATCACAATCCATCAGTGTGATCTATACCGATCCGGTTACCCTGTGCCGGGCTGCTTCGCCTGTATCCTTCCCGGTAACCGTAAAACCACTGCCCGTTCCCACAATTACCGGGCCTGTGGCTGCCTGTGTAAGCACCGCCGGGCCACCCTGGTTTACGGAGACAGGCATGTCGGATTATATCTGGACAGCCCCCGCCGGAACCATCACTCCCGGCGCCACCCCGGATATCATCAACGTGGTGTGGAATGTATTGGGAGTGCAGCCCATTGCGGTCACCTATACCGGTTTGAACGGTTGTGCTGCCGAATCGCCGTCGCAAAT
>CAZVNF010000257.1:0-4321 GCA_964628215.1 uncultured Draconibacterium sp. | reverse complement strand
GCATCGGCCTCTTCCGGTGAGTTAAGATTATATGAAGCAGAGTTCATAATGGCAAAACCGGCAGTATTCATGCCGGTCCATACTTCCGATCCCGCGGTGTCTTTAGAATTGACCAGCCCGATATAGTCGAACTTGCCATCGGTGAAGTACAACAATTTGTTGTCGAGGTCGCCGGTGTCGCGATTTTTCCAGAGAAGCGGCCTGCCGTCGGGGGTGAATTTGCCGGAGATGATCGCGGTGGTGCAGGCCATCAGGGTTTGAAGAGACGCCAGGAATAAGAGGCTTAACAGGATAATACAGTTTTTCATAGTCGATAATTCAGTTTACTCAGAATCTGCGCTGTAATCCGCGCCAATCTGCGAGAAAAAAATTAAAACCCGTTGAGTTTCATGGTTACAGTCGGTATCAGCAGCAGGAATCCCAGGATGATCAGGATGAGCATGAAGGGGCCAACCCATTTCAGCCATTTATCATAGGGTATGCGGGCGATGCCCAGCACGCCCATTAAAACCCCGGAAGTAGGGGTGAGCATATTGGTAAAACCGTCACCAAACTGAAAAGCCATTACCGTTGCCTGTCTTGAAACACCGATCAGGTCTGAGAATTGTGACATGATCGGCATGGTAAGTGCGGCCTTTGCCGAACCGGATGGCATAATCAGGTTTATCCCCGTCTGGATTACATACATCAGGCTGATCGTTGCATAGTTTCCAAGGTCGCTCATGGACCCGGCTACATAATATAGCAGTGTGTCAATTACCTGTCCGTTCTTCAGGATGATGATGATCCCGCCTGCCAGGCCCACAATAATTCCGGCTGAGAGGATATCCCTGGCACCATCAAGAAAGTGCCGTGTAAGATCATTCAGGGTGTAGTTCATTGCAAGTCCGGAAGAGATACCCATGACAAAGAACAGCGTGGCAATTTCCATCACGTACCATTCATAGCCCATCACCCCGACAATAAGAAAGGCAATTGTAAAGAATAAAAGGTTAAGGATGAAAAAATGAACCGATTTTCGTAACATGATCACACTGGTTACCAGGTAAATGACCGTAAGGATGGGGATAATGGGAGTCGTAAAACTGGATAGCCCTATTTTTAAAATGGTGAGGGGATAAAATACTGAGAAAAGGATCATAACCGCCAGAATGGCTCCGAAAACAAACCACGCCGCAAGCGGAGTATGATATTCAACAGCCATTTCGTCCTTGCTGGTTTGCTCCCTCCAGTGGGCATCTTCCTCATATACAATGGATGATTTCGGATTCTTCCTTACTTTTTTTGCATACCACAGCACATAGGAGATCCCGATTACCGTGATCACAACCCAGCAGAATAACCTGTATTCGATACCGGAAAAGAGTGGCAGTTTCGATAATCCCTGAGCAATACCGATGGTGAACGGATTGAGCAACGCCCCTGCAAATCCGAGGTGGGCGCCAACATAACACATGCAAACACCGGTAATTGAGTCGTAGCCCATCCGGATGGCCAGCGGAATAAAAATGATGGTAAATGCGATGGTTTCTTCACTCATTCCGAAAACAGCACCGAATATGCTGAAAATCAACATGATCAGAACAATTATGAGGTTGTCGACCCCAAGATATTTTAGTGCCTTGTGATGTCCGATCTTTTTGGTGTACCTGAGAAATGAATAGATGCCAATGTCGATTGATTTCGTTTGGTTCATAATCCAGAAGGCCCCGCCGATGAGCAAAATAAAAATAATAATGTTGGCTTTGTCAACAAATCCGTCGAAGATGGCTGAAAAAATCTGCCAGGTTTGAGGGGTATTCCCGATATAATGAAAGCTGTTGCTTTTAATAACCTCACGGTCAATCCCATTTACTTTGATTATTTCCCGTTCAAAAGTGCCGCCCGGAATAATCCAGGTGAGGATGCCGGCAATTACAATGATAAAGAAAACAATAACATAGGTGTGGGGGATGTTGATTTTTTTTGCCATGGCAGGAGATATGGTTTGTTGGGTTTCAAAGTTAACAAGTTTATTGAATTCAACGTTATTTCAGAAGTAGTCCCTGTGAAATTTCATCAGCCTCTGACAAGTTTTGGAATTGAACATTTTATTCTTCAAAGCCTAATACTTTTTTATTCTGATTTATTATCTTTGCCTGACAAGAAGTCACACTAAAAAACAAATCCTATGAAAAAAACTTTACTTAGTTTTCTCGCTATGCTGTTATTCATGGCAGACAGTTATTCCCAGGCATCATTTACCACAGGTGCTCTGGAGGTTAGTGTAAACCAGTATGGAAGAGTGAGGCTATTTACCCCGGACGGCACAAGGCATTTGCAACGTGCTTCAATTTTAGTCGGAACTACCTCAACCACAGTATTTGATTATACAAATGATGCCGAAGAGTTTGAGCCCACAGTTTTAGTAGCAAATCCGGTATCAAGCGATTTTGAAATTTATGGCGCCGTAAATAATGCATATTCAGGCTTGCCGCCCGATGTAATTGCAAAATACAATGCGTACGGATGGAACAACGGGGCTTACACCATTGTCAAGTTTAATGTTACGAACAATGAAGCCAATGAAATTCAAGCTTCAATTGGCATGGATATCATTCCGGAAATAGGCGAACTTTATGGATATGATACCGTTTCTTACAATGCCGAACTGGGAGTTATCCGGTTTCACAGGGGAGCAGGTGTAAATATGGGGATAAAACTTCTCTCTGCTCAATTGTCATCCCTCTATTCTTTTGAGTGGTTTGATGGTTATTCTGCCGATACTTCACTGTGGGACTGGATGAATCATGGTTCATTGCAGGCGCAGTATGTTTCCACAACAGCTGACGGACCAGTGGCAATTACTTCGCAGAGTCCGGTTTCCCTGGCGAACGGACAATCTGCAAACGTGTATTATGCCTTGGCAATTGGCGCAGATGAGCAAGCCATGTTAACCAACATCTCCTCAGCAGTGGTAAAATACCAATCCCTGATCACCTCAGTTGATGATAAGGTTCTTGCCGCAAATCAATTCCAATTGGGACAAAATCAGCCCAATCCGTTTACTCAATCAACTTCCATCAGTTATCAGTTGCCCGCGGATGGGTTTGTAAGTTTAAAGGTTTACAATGTTATCGGCAATGAGGTGGCTGAGTTGGTTAGTTCAAATCAAACAAAAGGTTCCTACACAGTTCCGTTTACTGCAACGGGTTTAACAACCGGCATGTATTATTACACACTCATATTTGGTGATAAAGTGCAATCAAATAAGATGTTACTGGTTAAATAAATAGAATTATCAAGAAAGGGTGGCAAGTAACCCGTTACGAAGTCGTGACGCATCACTTGCCACCTTTCTTATTTTACAGTTTGATCCAAACTACCTGCATGGCATGTGGACTTACTCCTGTAATCCAGTCTTCGGGATTAGACCCGTCGAGGTTTGCCCGGATGATTTTCCCGTCAGCTGTTGAATTTGATATTTTATAGCCCCAGAAAAGTTTGTTCCGTTTCTCATCCAGGGTGATTCCCCAGGTGGCTTTGGTGCCAAAATCGCCGATCTTAGTCAGGCTGGTGCCATCTATATTACTCATGAAAACGCCATTTTCAGGGGCAACGGTTCCTACAGAACCATAAAGTACCAGGTAAGCTTTCCCGTTCCTGAAATCCATCTCCATGGCCGTGCCATCCACATCGGATGTTCCGGGAGCACTGAAATTTATTTTGGTCATATTGGTCCCGTCAAAATTCACGGACCAGAAACCTCCTGAGTAATCGGTTTTGTCATTGATGAAGTATATCTTATTGGTGGCTGGGTCGTACTGCATATCAATCGGATATTCCGGCGGACCGGTACCAAAATCAATATGCACTTCAGGATTGGTGCCATCCAGGTTGGCCTTGTAAATTCCCCCTGTCCGTCCCCAATAAATTTTATCGCCAAGTACAAAAATGGCTTCGGCATCTCCAACAATTTCCTGTCCCGGAACATTGGCATCCAGTATCTTAAGAGGTAACTTTCCATCGGCACTATACCTGTAAATGGCTTTATTGGAATAATCGGTGATGTATATTTTCTGGTGTGCGGTATCTGCAGCAATTCCGTAGGGACGAGCAAGGTCGGCCTCAACAAAATCCTGAACAAGGGGAGAATTGTCATCAAGTATGACCATATGACCATTCCCAATGGTGCCCCTTGATGTATAATATAGAACCTGGGTGAGCCCGGCATTGGGATCTTTAACATTTACAACCATCGTTTTAACCGCTTGATTATAATAAACTGAACTCTTTGGGGTACAGGTGAGTTTTACTGTAAACAAGCCTGGTGCAGTATATA
>CAZVNF010000256.1:0-4336 GCA_964628215.1 uncultured Draconibacterium sp. | reverse complement strand
ACCACCGTGATGATGATATCTTTCATATCATACGGTTTGTTCGGGTCGGCAGGAACCACAGTAAGCAATTTCTCATCCTGCCGCATCACATCATCCGTACACGGTTGCGTCGGGGGATCTTCCATATTATTTGACGGCAGGAAACTCATCAGTTCACGGATCATCAGCACCACCTGCTCATCGTTCTCCCCGGCAAAATGGGCAACACCGCTTTTTGAATTATGCGACATGGCACCGCCCAGTTCCTCCATGGTCACCTCTTCATGGGTCACCGTTTTAATTACTTCCGGCCCCGTCACAAACATATAACTGGACTCCTTCACCATAAAGATGAAATCGGTCATGGCAGGTGAATAAACGGCACCACCGGCACAAGGCCCCATGATAGCCGAAATTTGAGGGATCACGCCCGAAGCCATCACATTCCGGTAGAAAATATCGGCATAACCTGCCAAACTTTCCACCCCTTCCTGGATGCGTGCCCCTCCCGAATCGTTCAGCCCGATAAGAGGTGCCCCCATGCGCATGGCCATATCCATGATCTTTACCACTTTGTCGGCATTGGCCCGGCTCATGGTCCCCCCCAGAACGGTAAAATCCTGGGCAAAGACAAAAACAAGCCGTCCGTCTATTTTTCCATAACCGGTCACCATGCCGTCACCCGGCACTTTGTTGTGGCCCATGCCGAAATCGTGACAACGGTGCGTTACCAGCTTGTCCATTTCAACAAAAGTGTTCACATCAAGAAGGGTTGTAATCCGTTCACGGGCAGTCATCCTGCCACTTTTATGAATCTTTGCAATCTTCTCGATTCCGCCACCCAACTCGGCTTTGCGGTTCTTTTCTTCGAAAAACTTTAAGCGTTCTTCTATGGTTTGCATATGTAAAAATTAAGTCAATATTTCACTATTTCGCTACCTCGCTACCTCGCTACTTCGCTACTTCACTCTCTGCATTCTCCAGTTTAATCATCACCTGGTGAGAGTCAACCGTATCTCCTTCCTTTACAAGAATAGCGATTACTTTTTTATCTCCGGTGGCTTTGAATTCACTCTGCATCTTCATGGCCTCAACAACAATGAGCGTTTGCCCGGTGGTTACCAAATCGCCAACATTTACCGGGATTTTCACAATCTTTCCGGGCATGGGAGATGCCACCTGATTTGAGCCTTCCACCTCCAGTCCCTTGTTGCGGTTGGTGATATATTTCGACTCGGCGTCTATCACTTCGGCATTGAATGTTTTTGCAAAAGTATTGATAACGAATTTCTTGCTTGACTCACCCCGGATGAGCTCCACATTATAGGAATGCCCTTTATACAGAATCGAGTAAACTCCGTTTTCAACCTCAACGATATCGAGGTCATATTTCTGGTCGTCAACCTTAATCAGGGCGTTATGCCCTACCCGGTTGAGCAGTTCAATCTTCGCAGTGCGATGTCCGATACTTATTTCGTATGCCATGGGGATCAGTTATAAACGTAAAACATTCCGTTTGCGGCCAAAATCTTTCCAGTTACTGCCCAGCTCTTCTGTATATTTCGGAGGCTGTATCTCGGCAAGTTTATCAATATAGTCAATAAACGCAGTAATGATTGCCATATCCTCACATTCAATCCCGCAAGGCCTGGTGGTAAACAGCCTGTCGTGGTTATCCTCGATGAAATGTGTGTTGTATTTTCCTTCAATAAAGGCAGGGGCATCCATAATGCGTTCAAGAAACTTGATGGAAGTTTTAACCCCGGTGATCTTGTACTCGTACAATGCGCGGCGCATACGTGCAATCGACTCCTTGCGGGTCTCTCCCCAGGTGATCAGTTTGCAGATCATGGGGTCGTAATGCATCGGAATTTCATATCCTTCATAAACATACCCGTCATAACGCACACCGAGCCCCAGAGGAACCGTGATATGCTTGATAACGCCCGGGTTTGGCATGAAGTTATTGTCAGGATCCTCGGCATAGATCCTGCACTGTATGGCATGGCCATGCTGCCGGAGGTCCTCCTGCTTAAATGACAACGGCAACCCGTTGGCAATATTGATTTGTTCCTTCACCAGGTCAACACCCACCACACGTTCGGTTACCGGGTGTTCAACCTGCAAACGGGTATTCATCTCAAGGAAGTAATAATCAAGCTGATCACTCACGATAAACTCGATGGTTCCTGCCCCCTCATAATTTACTGCTTTGGCTGCAGCAACCGCTGCTTCCCCCATCTCCCTGCGCAATTCAGGATTCATCAGCGGAGAGGGTGTTTCTTCGATTACCTTCTGGTGGCGACGCTGAATGGAACATTCCCGTTCAAACAGGTGTACCACATTGCCATGCTGGTCAGCCAGTATCTGAAACTCGATATGATGCGGCGATTCTATGTACTTTTCTATGTAAACGGCATCATCCCCAAAGGCATTCATGGCCTCTGATTTGGCCATTCTCAGCAAAGGGATAAGCTCCGACATCTTTTTAACCAGACGCATGCCTTTTCCGCCTCCACCGGCCGATGCTTTGATCATGACAGGAAGTCCGATCTCTTTGACCACCTCAACTGCCTTCGTTTCATCGGAAAGTTTCTCTTTGGTGCCCGGCACAACCGGAACCCCTGAGGCGATCATGGTTTGACGGGCTGTAATTTTATCGCCCATCGTCCTGATTGCATAAGCATCAGGCCCGATAAACTTAATTCCTTCTGATTTACACCGCTCAGAAAAGGCGGCATTTTCAGACAGGAAACCGTAGCCCGGATGAATGGCATCCGCACCTGACTTTTTTGCAGCACCTATTATGGCATCCATGTTCAGGTAACTTTCACGCGAAGGAGCAGGCCCGATACAATAGGCTTCATCGGCATACCGCACATGCATGGCCTGGCGGTCGGCGTCGGAAAATACGGCCACCGTAATAATTCCTATCTCCCGGCATGATCGCATCACCCTCACGGCGATCTCTCCCCGGTTGGCAACCAATACTTTCTTAATCATAGAATTGATAATTAAAACTATTTATTCTGATTCTAAAAATCCGGCAAAACTATTAAAAATTAGCATGTCAACTGAAAAAACACCTGCAGATTTAAGGTTATTTAACATATCCGAGAGTTGCAGGAAAACTGATTTTTGTTTAAAATGCTTGTCATTCCGGGCATTTCTTTACTTTTGCCAAATAAAAGGTCTCGCAGATTTTCGCAGATTAAACGCGGATTTTCGCAAATTAAAGAATATTAGACCGAACAGAGGAAATAAATTTCCAATCATGACCAGGATAACTATCTGGATAAAAAACTTTTTCACGGCCCCCGGCTACAAACAAATCCGGGATGTATTCTGGTTTGCCGTGATCACCCTGGCGATTCACTATTCATACCGGTTTTGGGCAAACAGTCTTGATTTCTGGCCGATTCAGGCCTGGATGACTGCACTGCACCATGCTATGACCGGTTGGGTATACGTTCAAAGCACCTGGGTTGACCAGTATATCCTGAGGATCCCCATGGAGTTGTCGGCCCCCTCCATGTATTTTGAAAACGGATGTTATATCACCATTAATTCAAGCTGTGCGGGTGACAAACAAATTCTGCAGTTTGCCCTGTTGTTGCTGATCTATCCCGGAAACTGGAAACGAAAACTATGGTATATCCCTCTTGGCATGCTGATTATCCATTGCACCAACATTTTCAGGATTGTGATGCTGTCGCTGGTTTCTATCTACAAACCCGAATACTGGCATTTCGCACACGATACTGTGCTCAGAGGAATGTTTTACGTGGTGATCCTTGTGTTGTGGATCATCTGGGTGGAGAAGATAAACGTGGACGAACCAGCTAATTTTTAGCCAGCCGACCTCTCTTGTACAATTTCCATGCACCAAAACCAGCCACCATGGCAAGGGTAATTGCAACACCCCCATCAATCGGCGCCCCACCCGGAGCCTTGTTGGAATTCGTACCCTTGTCTGCGGGAGGCGGAGGCGGAGCCTGTGACAAACCGGTTTGGGCTATTGCCATGAAAGCAATAAAAAGGAGGGATAAGAAAACCGGGGCCAGTGATTTTTTCATGATAGGTTGTTTTGTGATTGGTTGATTGAATATTTAAAATATTTTTTTCTCGCAGATTTTCGCGGATTGTTTCTCGCTGATTTTCGCGGATTTAATAATATTTTTTCTGCGTGAATCTGCGTGGTAATCTGCGAAAATCTGCGTGAACTATTTACCGCTGGTTAATAAAAACCTTTGTTGAATACGCATGGTCACTGGAAATAACCTTCACGAGGTAGTATCCCACAGGCACATTGAGATTCAGCCTGCAAGAGGCATTTCCATTCAGGGCGGAAGTGGCG
>CAZVNF010000255.1:0-4343 GCA_964628215.1 uncultured Draconibacterium sp. | reverse complement strand
GTTGAAATCGCGGGTAAGGCTTACCGCAAATGAATATTTCGGGGTCATCTGTTTCCCGTTGTAATATTTGTAAACCGGGATGTCGCAAAGAATGGTCAGGTTCCATTTGCCCACAATACTGTAACTTAACTGGGGGGAGACCGTGACAAGGTCAAACCCGGAATTGATCACGTCGTTGCCGCCTTCATCGTTGAGGTTGGCAAAATCCTGATCGTTGGTTTTCCATTCGTTTCGCACCTGGACGATCCCAAAGAAGTACTTCGCGATTTTCTTTGATACAAAGATCGAATTCAGCAGGATGTTCCCGTATTTATAGTCAGTCGACTGGATGTAGTCGTTCTTCATCCGGAAATTATAGTCGTACCGGTTGATGGAAAAGATCCGCAACGTGATCGCCGGAAACCCCTTGTTGAAGAAGAGCATGGCCGAAGCCCCGAAGGCGTTGGTGGAGGGCTGCAGGTCGCGGCTTACCTGGCTTCCGTTGATGTACTGCGGGTTGAGGCTGAACGGGTAGCGGAACCCGGCACCGGCGGTGATCTCCACCTGCTGGGCCGGTTTGATCAGCGCACCGTATTTCAGGGTAACGCTGCCGTTTGAAAAACCGTAACCCTGGTTCTGAGGAACCAACGGGTTGTTGTGGTTCTGGGTTTTGTCGAAATAATACCCGGCATCTGTTTCAACGGTGAGCCGTTTGGTGAGGCCATAGGCCACCGCAATCCCGGCAAAGTTGTAACTTGAATTGGAGAGATCAACATTCTCCGTCGTTTTATTGGATCCTTCGTAATAAGTATCCGAATAACCGTGGCGGTAATAGGTGATTGCGCGGAGGTAGTTTTTCCCGAGAACACCTACGTACACAGAGGCTCCCACCGGGCTCCCGGTTGAGCAGCACTGGGCTTTCAGCAAGGCAGGTGAAATCAGCCAGGCAACGCAGACAACCAGGAAAAGTGACGGCTTAATTGTGTGACCTGACAATGATCGATTTTGTTTCGGAGTGGTTGTACTGATCGGTTACCAGGCAGGTGATGTTGAATCTGGCCTGGTGGCAAACAGTCCACTGCACTTCCGCGCCGTTGCCGATAATGGTGCCATAGGAAGCCGACCACGTATAGGTAAGCCCGTCGCCGGCGGCGCTGGCCTTAATGGTAGTGATGTCGTTCACCTTGATCACGGTATCGGCCGCTGTCAGGCTGCTGAATTTAAAATTGGCCCCGGCACCCTGATCGGGCGTGGTCTCGCTTTTGGAGCATGCCACAACAATCACAAGGGTTACCAGGCAAAGGATGTATATGACTTTTTTCATGTTTTCCGGTTTTTTCGACAACAAATATACATATTTAATTATATGGAATCAAACGAAATTGGACTAAGGTGAAATATTTCATACGAAACCGCTATCTTTGCGGCAATGAAAAGCTTTTTCAAAATCCTTCGTTATGCCGGGCCATACTGGGGTTATGCCTTGCTTAATGTAGTTTTCAATATCCTCTCGGTTCTCTTTTCCCTGGTCTCCTTTGCCCTCTTTATTCCTGTTTTGCAGATGCTTTTTCACAGCATGGCGATTCCCGAATCGGCTCCGCCCCTGCGGCTTGAAATCGATGTAATCAAGGAGAATTTTTATTTCTACTGCGGCCAGCTGATCGATCGTTACGGCAACGAGAAAATGCTGGTCTATATCGGCTTCACCATCATCATATTGTTTTTCCTCAAAAACCTGTTCCGTTACCTGGCCATGTATTTTCTGGCCGTGGTGCGCAACGGGGTGGTGAAAGACCTTCGCAACGATCTGTACCTCAAGATACTGATCCTTCCTTTGTCCTATTTCAATGAAAAGCGCAAAGGGGATATCATTGCCCGCATGACCACCGATGTGCAGGAGGTGGAATGGTCGATTATGAGCTCGCTGGAAATGGCGTTCCGCGACCCGATCACCATGCTTACTTACCTGGTCACGTTGTTTGTGATCAGTCCTTCCCTTACCGTGTTTGTGCTGGTATTGCTTCCGGTGAGCGGATTTATCATCGGCCGGATCGGAAAAAGCCTCAAGCGCACCTCCGACAAGGGTCAGTATAAAATGGGCGTGTTGCTCTCCATGATCGAAGAAACCATTTCCGGACTGCGCATTATCAAAGCTTTCAATGCCATTAACTTTGCCGATAACCGGTTCAGGAAAACAAACCAGGAGTATAACCGTTTGATGGTAAGGCTTTACCGGAAGCGCGACCTGGCTTCTCCGTTGAGTGAATTCCTGAGCGCCTGCGTGGTTACCATCGTGTTGTGGTACGGCGGTAAACTTGTATTCGGGGGTTCCATGGATGCAGCCGCGTTTCTTGTTTACCTGGGAATTTTTTCCCAGCTGATGCCCCCCGCCAAAGCCATTACCCAGGCCTTTTACAATATTCAGAAGGGAGCTGCTTCCGTTGAACGGATCGAGCAGGTGCTTGATGAACCGGAAGTGATAGAGGAAAAGCCCGCGGCCGTCAGCAAAAAAGAGTTTCACACTTCGGTTGAATACCGGAATGTCAGCTTTTCCTATGTGGAAGAGATGGTGTTGAAAAACATCAACCTTGCCATTCAGAAAGGACGCACGATCGCCGTGGTGGGACCTTCCGGCGGAGGAAAATCAACCCTGGTGGATCTGCTTCCCAGGTTTTATGATTGTAAGGAAGGAGGGCTTTTTATCGACGGGGTGGATGTCCGCGATTTCAGCATACATGATCTGAGGGGGTTGATGGGGATCGTATCGCAGGAGACCATTCTGTTTAACGATACCGTGCTCAGCAACATCGCCTTTGGCATGGAAAACGTGAGTGAGTCGGATGTGATTGCCGCTGCGAGGGTGGCCAATGCCCACGAATTTATTGAAAAAATGCCGCAGGGTTACCTTACCAATATTGGCGACCGCGGAACAAAACTCTCGGGCGGCCAGCGTCAGCGCCTCAGCATTGCCCGCGCCGTGCTTCGCAATCCGCCGATCCTCATCCTCGATGAGGCCACCTCCGCCCTCGATACCGAGTCGGAACGGCTGGTGCAGCAGGCCCTCGAAAACCTAATGCGTCACCGTACCTCCATTGTAATTGCCCACAGGCTTTCCACCATCCAGTTTGCCGATGAGATCATCGTGCTGCAAGGCGGCGAACTGGTTGAGCGCGGCAGTCATACCGACTTGCTTGAACGGAATGGAGTGTACCGGAAATTATATGATCTTCAATCGTTTGTTTAAAATTACCCCTGTATTTTATGACTGAAAAGACCAAAGGAAGTTTAATCTTATTGAGTGTGTATGTAATCGCTTTCTGTGCCGGATTTTGGGTAAGTACCCTCACCGGGGAAGGGGTTCTGCTGAAATCGGCGATAGCCGTAGCTGTATCGGTGCTCATTATTTATGCAGGCAGCGTTTCGTTCAATAATTCGAGTGTGTTTGATCCTTACTGGAGCCTTGCGCCCCCGCTGATGGTGATGTATTATATCGCCCTCGCCGCGGCAGAACAACCCCTGCGCGGACATGCAGCCAGCCTCGAACATTTCTTAGGATCGTCCCGTCTGATCCTGCTCTTCATGCTGACCCTTGCCTACAGTGCGCGCCTTACCTGGAATTTTTTACGTGGCTGGCCCGGGATGAAGCATGAAGACTGGCGTTATGTCGATTTTCGCACCAACTCCGGGAAAGCCTATTGGCTGGTAAGCTTTTCGGGGATCCACCTTTTTCCGGCCCTCATGGTTTTTGGCGGCACCCTGTCAATATGGGTTTCGGTGGTACAGGGATACCGCGCCTTGAACCTGATCGATGTGCTTGCAATCCTCGTTGCCGGGGGAGGCATCCTGCTTGAAGCCACGGCCGACAGCCAGCTCCGGTCGTTTTTAGCTGTCAATAAGGAAGCCGGGAAAACCATGAACCGGGGGTTGTGGTCGTTGTCGCGCCATCCGAACTACCTCGGAGAAATTCTGTTCTGGTGGGGGCTTTATCTTTTCGCCCTCGCAGCCAATCCTTCATTCTGGTGGGTCATCATCGGCCCGCTGGCCATCACCCTGATGTTTATCTTCGCCAGCATCCCCATGATCGAAAAACGCATGCTTAAACGAAGGAAGGATTATCAGGCGTACAGGGAGAGGGTGAATATGCTGGTGCCGGGGGGGAAATGGGTGAAGTAATTCAAAGTACGAGGTACGAATGACAAAGTACAAAGTTTTGGGACTAGCCGGCCGTTGTTCGTCCTTCGTGCTTTGTACTTCCTACTTTCGTTTGTACTTTGTAGTTTGTACTTCGTACTTTTCCGGGGCCAACTGGATGGCTGTTAATCCCGTATACTTGAGAAGCGTCTGAAGTCTGGAGTGGACGAGGG
>CAZVNF010000254.1:0-4397 GCA_964628215.1 uncultured Draconibacterium sp. | reverse complement strand
ATCATCTTCCGGTTGTTTGCGCCGGGGGCGGGCCATGTGATTAATGCGTGAATGATGCAAAATAAAGTGATCCTTATTCCGGTTGATTTTTCGGCTGTGGCAGATACTGCTATTTTGCATGGCCTCGAACTGGGCCATCGTCTTCAATACAGAGTTAGTTTTTTGCATGTGGTAAGTACCCGGTCCGATACCACATTAAATAAGAAAGAGGAGGCACTTCTTCATTCCCGCCGGGAATTGCAAAAAATCAAGGAAAAGTACGAACAGCAATTTGATGTGCAAATTGAACTACTGATCAAAACAGGTAACCTTTTTAAGGTTTTTAATTCTGTGATTGCCAAGTTGAATCCGGTATTATTGGTACTTGGAACCCATGGTAAACAAGGTCTGCAGCACTTGTTCGGAAGTTACGCCCTGAAGGTGTTACTCGATGCTTCCTGCCCGGTTCTGGTCGTTCCCGGCCGTGATTTTAGCAAGGGTTATTTTCACATTGTCCTGCCGATAACCTGTGTGGTTGATCCCAACCCGCTGTTGGAATGGGTATTGCTATTGTCTGAATTATTTAAACCGGAAATTCATTTGATTCAGATGGTTGAATCCAATGTGGATCGCAACAATCTAATTAAAGGAATCAGTCTTCAGATATCCAGGGTTTTAAAGGAAAATAACATTCCATACAGGATCAACATGGCAGAATCGTCGGGCAATTTTTCAAGCCAGGTAGTGAGCTATGCAACAGAACACCATGCCGACCTGATGATGGCAATGACCCTGCCGGCTGCCGGAGCAACCGGGTTCAATTTCCTGGACTGGAATGAACGGCTGATGTTTAACCCCGACCGGATTCCGGTGATGTTCATTGATCAGCCATACTCCGGCGGATGAATATTTCGCAGTGGCTATTCTATTTATCCATTATTGGACTCGAATCGTCACACAAATAAGGGCAGGGTGCTGATCCCGCATCGTCGGTGGCATAAATCAAATTGGTTTTATCGGGACTCCCGGTGCCAACCACAATGCGTACAGGATTCTGGCCGTCAACGCCCATATATATTCTGAAACCATGCACTGTCGTGTCGCTGGCTTCAATGAGTTTCATTGCGGCAAACTGGTCGGCATTAATTGAAAAAGCTTTCAGGGTGTCAACACTAATCGGAGAATTAAGATATGCCTTAAAATAGTTGTTGGCAGTTGAAACAGAAATCAGCTGCACACCCGGTGGTAATGGAGGGGGATTGTCATTTTGACCGGTACCGCAGCCCCTCTGGCAACAGCAATTAAAGATCATCCAAACGATAGCAGCTCCAATGATTACTCCCGCGATAAGAGCAAGCAATAACATGATAAATTTGTTTTTCATGGTTGTTGACGTTCAAGGTGAAACAAATAAGATATTTTCGCGTAAATATAGTTAATTTTATGTTTATTTGCATTATTAGAAAAAATTTCAAGTGGGTAATTATCATGGAATGAGTCACTGGAAAGTAATCATCAGGAGTTGTTCAGGACTATCTTTGAAGGTTCATGTAAGCCTGCTACTTTTCTTTATTCTCTTCTTTACCGAACATGCGCACGCCCAGTTTCAGCTGCCCGATACCATTACTTCATTGTGGGCCAGGTATAAGAATACAGGCAGCGACAGTGCGAAGGTCGTTTATCTGTCGAAACTTGCCTTTTTTTACAATGATTATCTGGAGGAAAAGATAATAGCCGACAGCCTCGCTGAAGCCGCCATCATGATTGCTGAAAAAGGCTTAAGCGTGAAAATGAAGATCGTCGCTTACAATAACTACATTCAATCAACAGACCATGTTACCTATTATAAGAAAGCACTTGGCTATGGTAAAAAAGCATTCTTAAATTGTCAGATTATCAACGATTTGGATCTTAAATGGCAAACATGGATGAATCTGACCCGGATTTATCTTTCAAATTATGAATTCAAAAATGCCTTTTCAGCAGGCAACCAGGCTTTGAATTTAGCGAAGGCTTTGAAAAACGATCGCATGATTGCAGAGAGTGAATTGGTTGTCGGAAAGAGTTTTGAAATAAACGGCAAAAAAATCGATGCCTTCAGAAATTATCTGGCCGCACTCAATCTGGCTGAGAAACACAAAGATCCGGAGTTAAAAGGGAAATGTTATTCACACTTATCAGGGTTTTATCGGGATGCCATGATGTATGACGAGGCGATTGATTACAAGAAAAAAGAGTGTACGAACATCCTGATGCAACCGCAGCCCGATTCAATGGCGCTGATGTGGGCCCGGTGCGACTGGCAGTTGATTGAACTGCAGTATATGAACAGTACATTAAATGAACAATATGTGAAAGATCTTATTGATTTTGCTATTCGTTCAAAGAATTATCGCATGAAGGACTTTTCATTCGCACTCTACCGGGCTCATCTTCTGAAGTCGGAAGAGGTGCCTAAATTGTATAACTTCTATAAAAACACCTATCCTGTTGAATTTGCAAAATTGTATTTTACTGATAAAGAGATGTATTACAGACTAAGTGCCTATTTCGCCGAGTTTGAGAACAGACCTGATTCAGCAGATTTCTTTTTTAGGAAATCGGAACAACTGGTAGTCCAGGCCCCGGGGAAAAGATATCTTTATCAGGCAAATTTTTATAACAGGTACGGGCAGTTTCTCCTGCGCCAGGGACGCAGCGATCTGGCCATTGAAAAGTTGAAAAAATCATACAGCCTGGGTGATTCTGAAGTGTTGTTCGGCAGGTTTGAATACATGCTCACAGCTTCCACCCTCCTTGAAAAGTTGTATAAACAGGCCGGTGATTATAAAAATGCATGGTATTATGCTTCTGCGAACCTTCGGATCAAGGACAGTATCAGTATCATTTCAAAAAAAGATCTGCTTATGTCTGAGTCGGTTAAGCGGGAAAGGTCCCTGAAAGATGCTGCGGCAGAACAGGACCGGCAAAAGATCAGGCAGGGAAGGAACCAGCTCTATATGATGGGTGGCGGGGTTGTTTTTTTTATTATTGTTTCATTGTTGGTCTACAGGAATTTCAGAAACCAGAAGAGATTGAACATATTGCTGGATGCGGCAAAGAAAAAATCCGACGACCTTCTGTTAAATATTCTGCCGCAGGAAACCGCCGAAGAGCTAAAAGCAACTGGCCGGGCTAAGGCAAAGCATTTTAATGAAGTTACCGTTCTCTTCACTGATTTTAAGAATTTTACGCTTGCGAGCGAGCAGATGAGCCCGGAAAAACTTGTAGAACTGATCAATTTTTACTTCAGCGAATTCGACAATATCATTTCCCGGCATAATATTGAAAAGATCAAGATCATCGGCGACAGTTACATGTGTGCCGGCGGGTTGCCGGTGGTCAATAAAACCCATGCAACCGATGTGGTTGCCGCTGCTGTTGAGTTCCAGGAATTTGTCATGAAGCAAAAGAAGGAACGGGAGAGCAGGAAGGAACCGTTTTTTGAACTTCGCATAGGGATTCACACCGGGCCGGTGGTAGCCGGGATCGTCGGGCACAAGAAATTTGCCTACGACATTTGGGGCGACACCGTAAATACAGCGTCGCGAATGGAAAGTTCCGGCGAAATAAACCAGGTGAACATCAGCGGAGCAACCTATGAAAAGGTAAAAGACCGATTCAAGTGTACTTACAGGGGCAAGGTTACCGCCAAAAACAAAGGAGAAATTGACATGTATTTCGTTGATGTGCCGCTTGCAGAGTAATCCCCGCAAAACACTTGCTGCCTGCCGGTCGTCACTTCTCCACAGCTTTCACTTTTCGCAATACCAGTGAAAAGTAAATCAGCAGAATCCCGAAAAGCGCTGCCAGGGCACCGATAATCTTAACCAGGAAAAGAGCCCACTGGAAAGGGTTGAACAGCAATACCGCACCAAGCCCGATGGTAAGCAGCCCATTGAGCAGCATGATGTTTTTATTGGCAACGGCTCCCTTTACATTCACGATGATCACCAGTTGTATGATGCCGATAATGATCGCCCAGATGCCGATCATGATTAAAAACAACGCGACAGAAGCCTCCGGGAAAAAAATGAGGGCAATGCCGATGGCAATGGCCACGATGGATTCGACAAGGAGCATTGCGCCAGCCTTGTCCCGTCTTATATTATTGATTCCCGCGAGCAGCATGAATGCTCCTCCTGCCAGCATGACCGCCCCGAAATAGAGCAGGATGGTTTTTATGGACTCTTCTGTGAAAAATAGGATCAGCAAGCCAAAAAGGGTAAAGATACCGCCGTTAACTGCCAGAAACCACCAGTTTTTAAATCGTTTTGTTTCCATATTTAACGTTTAATTGTAAGAAAATACATTTCATTATATCATTAATCACTTTCGTACCAGTAAGCATGATAATAACTTTTCGCCCGCAACAGGAC
>CAZVNF010000253.1:0-4488 GCA_964628215.1 uncultured Draconibacterium sp. | reverse complement strand
GCCGGCAGCTTCAACCAATGGAACCCGAAAGAGCTGAACCTGATCCGGTTTCGGGGGAACTGGGTAATCCCCCTGTTTCTGAGGGAAGGAACCCACGCCTACAAATTTATCGTCGACGGGAAGTGGATCACCGATCCGGCCAATAAAGTAACACGACCCGACGGCCGGGGAAACCAGAACTCTTTCCTTGGGATTGGAGATACCCTCTTTTTTACCCTCGCAGGCTATCCCGGAGCTGAAAAAGTAATGGCTTGCGGAGATTTCAATGCATGGAACCGGGAAGAACTGGCCATGGATAAAATACGCGGTGGGTGGCAGCTGCCGTATGTGCTGGCTCCCGGGAATTATGAATATAAATTTTTGGTGGATGGAGAATGGATCACCGATCCCGGCAATCCGTATACTACCGGAACCGGTGAAACGGTTAATTCTTTTATGGCCGTAAAGCCAAACTACACTTTCAGGCTTGAACAGCATTCTGATGCCAAAAAGGTGGTACTTTCGGGCAGTTTCAACGGATGGAGCAAAGAGGGTTACCGGATGATCGAACGGGAAGGAACCTGGCTTTTTCCGATGTATCTTAAACCAGGAAAATATACCTATAAATTTGTGGTCGATCAAAAATGGATCATCGATCCCACCAATGAACTTTGGGAAGAAAATGAATATGGCACCGGGAATTCGGTGCTGTGGATAGAACCTTAATCTCTTCAAATAGTGCTAAAACCTGTTGTCATGAAACAATCAACATCACCCATGCACATCATACTTGCCATGATTACCGGCATGTTGTTTCTGGTATCTGAAGCCAGGGCACAGATCCCGTATCTTCCGGAAGCACCTGCTTCGTGGTCCATTGTGGCTTCGTATACCATTCCCGGGAAAGCCTCCGGACTTGCCTGGGATGGAACATACATCTATTTCGGGATCTACGGGGTGAACGGCAGCAACATTCACCGGTTCAACCCGGCCGACGGAACCAACAGCCTTCAGTGTGTTGGCCCGTTTGATGATGCCTTCGGCCTCACCTACACCGGAACGGACCTGGTTACGATCAAGCAGCCATCAAGCTCTTCTCAACCAGCCCAGGCCCTCAAATTTACGATGGCCGGAAGCCAGGTTTCCACCATCACCCTGCCCAACCATTACATGTCGGGCATCGCCTATGATAATGGAAGCTACTGGGTATGTACCTATTACCCCGACCCGGGAACGGTATACCACATCAACTCCTCGGGAGCGATCCTCTCGCAGTTTGTCCCGCCCAACACGCAACCCTGGGATATCTGCATGCAGGGCAGCGACCTCTGGATCGCCGACTATTACGGGAACATGGTCTATAAAGTTTCTTCCACAGGAACATTAATCGAAAGCCATGCTTCACAAATACCCAAGCCATCTGGAATCGTGTATGATGGCACTTACCTGTGGTATTGCGCTGGTGAACTGGGAGCCAACAGCACCCTTTATAAAGTGGATCTGCAAGGATCCGGAACCCCGGTGATTACAGTACCGGTCACCAGCCACAACTATGGAA
Organism: uncultured Draconibacterium sp.; assembly: GCA_964628215.1. Classification (GTDB taxonomy): domain Bacteria; phylum Bacteroidota; class Bacteroidia; order Bacteroidales; family FEN-979; genus CAIVAT01. The sequence continues at coordinate 2,951 of CAZVNF010000253.1, read as the reverse complement.
CCGTAACCGTTGGAAGTTCGCCTGTTTGGAATTGCCAGGTTCAGAATACCGGCACAGCCAGCCTGGTGATCAACAGCATCGGACTCATTGCCGGGCAGCCCATTACCACCTCTTTCTCCGTGCCGGCAACCCTTACTCCCGGAAGTTCGGTGAATATCCCGTTTACCTATCATCCGCTTGTTCCGGGACCGTTGAACACCGAAGCCTACATCAACTCCAGCGATCCCATCCATCCTACCATTACCGTTACCCTTACCGGGAATGCAGTGATATCGGGCCCTCACCTCAATATTACCGAAACCGCCCACAATTGGGGCGACCGGCGAAAAGGTGCTTATTCGAGATGGTACCTGAAGATCAATAACAATGGCGATCAGCCGCTTACAGTCAGTTCCCTGGCATGTGCCGATCCCCAGTTCAGCATCGATGACTCCGTTGGACTTCCCTTTTCAGTTCTGCCGTTGCAGACAACCAAAATCGGGGTCTGGTTTCATCCGGATGAAGGGCTGGCATATTCCTCCGGTTTAAGTATCTCTTCCAACGATCCCACGCAAAATCCATTCATTGTTTCTTTGCAGGGATCGGGTGTTGATACCGTTTATCCGATTGGGACCCCTTTGTGGAGCACCGTCATCAGCGGTTCATTCGACAATAGTCCGAAAGGGATAATCCCCCTTCAGGATATCACCGGCGACGGGGTGGATGATGTGGTGATCGCCTCTGAGGATAATTTCATCCGGTGCTTCAATGGCAATTCCTCCGGGGATGCAGATATGCTGTGGGCTACGGAGATTTATTCGGGCAACGTTTACCAGCAGAATGCCATCATCTCAATCACCGACATCAACGGCGATGGATACCGGGATGTGGTAATAGGCACTACGGGGGGCGACTGCTCTGTGCGGGCCATTTCAGGAAAAACCGGGCTGATGCTGTGGAGGTACGATACCCATGCTTTTGGAAACGGGGGATGGGTTTACCAGGTGGATGCAAAGTTTGATTACAACAACGATGGAACAGCCGATGTACTTGCCTGCGCAGGGGATGACGGCAATGGAACCGGTCCAAAGCGTGTTTTCTGCCTGAACGCACTCACCGGGCTGCCCATCTGGATATGCCCCACGGAAGGCGCAGTGTTTTCTGTAATCGGGGTCGAAGATTTTACCGGCGATGGCAAACCTGATGTCGTGGCGGGGGCAACAAGCTCCAGCCAGGCACAATCAAGGGTTTACGGGATCAATGGTGCCAGTGGTGCCGTTCTGTGGACCAACGTTCCAACGGGATCCTCAACCTGGGCTTTATTGCAGATTGATGATTTTACCGGCGACGGGATAAAAGATGTGGCGACGGGAGATTTTTCGGGCAACCTCTATTTTCATAATATCGTCACCGGATCACGGGTGAAAACAACCGTGGTACAGGCCAATGCCCTTATCCTGCGATTCGAAGACATGGGCGATGTTAACAAAGACGGCCATCCTGATTTACTGGTGGCGCATAGTGGCGCTACCGGGGTCATGATCAACGGACATGATGCCTCCATTCTCTGGCAAAAACCGCTCGCAGACAAATCATGGAATGTGACCAATATGGGCGATCTTACCTGGGATGGATCCAACGATGCGGCGATTGGAACGCTGTACCAGGACAACCGCACCTATTTCATGGATGGCAGTACCGGAGAAACGCTTAAATCGGTTACGGGAAACACCCCGATCGATGCACTCGATGCCATACCCGATATTGTGGGCGACAGCAGCATGGAGCTGGTTGTTGGCGGACGCAATGGCGGGGTTGTATGCCTCTCGGGGGGATATGATTCAACCCTGACTTCAGTTCCGGGAACAGAGCGCCTGCATGGAAATATGGCATATGTTTTTCCAAATCCCTGTGATGACCGGATGCATGTGGTGGTGAGCTTGAAACAAAAATCGGATATACGAATCCGGGTTACCGGTATTACCGGCAGGGAAATGTTTGCCTTGTCAAAGGGAATAACAAATGCCGGAACACATGCCATTGAGATAAACAGGACTGACTTCAAAGATCAACCCGGCAGCGGGGTATATGTCATTTCTGTTGAAACCGCTGAGGGCATACAACACCTGAAAGTCGTATTCAGATAATCATAATAGCCAAAAAGCCGTCCGGGTTTCCCCGGGCGGCTTTTTCATGAGGCTGAAGCCAGCGCTGCGATTCAGTGTTTGTCTGTTCCCGAATCTCCGGTAGAAAAGATCGGCTTGATGGTGAACAGGTAGCTTGCCCCACCATAAAAAATCCCGGTTTTTGAGTCAGGAATGAATTCAGGGGAGTTAGGTACCCGTGGTGTTTGAATCATCCTGGCAACCCTGGTTCCGCGGGCAGATCCTCCTTCATAAAAGATATAATTCCATATCCCGTAGCGAAAAGGCTGGGCTGGCGCAATCTGCCGGCCGGTTTCATCGGTCATCATGACCAGGTAATGGGTATGGAGGCTGACGGATTTACCAATGTTTTCAATTCTGACGACATACGTAACTTTCCTGGCTTTTAACTCCTCCGGTACATTGTTTTTTGATTTCTGCTGAGCATAGATGTCGTTATACCCTGCGTTTAAGATCAGTGCAAGACTGAGTGCGAAGATTAATTTTGTTGTTTTCATGGCTGTTGGTTTTTAGGGTTTGTGATTTGTTTGATGATGTAAAATTACAACCGTTGCCATGGTCGGTTCAAGCGCTGAAATGCTGGATATTCATGGGTGTTCAGCGTAAATTACTTGCGTAAAAATCGAAACATGCGGCACGTAGTTTTACCTTTATCGCATTTATATTGGCGGATATCAAAAAATTAATTGATTACATAATTGTACCAGTAATTTTTGAGCTGATCGGGAAATCTCACTAAGGCTTGTATGTCACCCATATGAATTACCCCGGACTTTAGTCCGGGGGCCCGGCAAAACTGGCTGACCC
>CAZVNF010000252.1:0-4512 GCA_964628215.1 uncultured Draconibacterium sp. | reverse complement strand
AGATGGGTGTTTACATGGGCCTGTTTAACATGTCGATCACCATCCCGCAAATCGTGAGTGGTGTGCTCAGCGGACTGATCCTGAAATATTTCTTTGCAGACAATCCAATCCTATGTATTGTCATGGCTGGAGTAAGCATGCTGCTGGGCGCAGTTAGTGCGCTGTTCATTAAAGAAAAAACGACAATTATATAATTAGGAATGCAAGCAATGAAAGCAATGAAAGCAATGAAAGCAATGCAAACAATGTTAGGAATGAAAACAATGCAGGCAATGCAAACAATGCAAACAATGCAGGCAATGAAAACAATGCAGGCAATGAAAACAATGCAGGCAATGAAAACAATGAAAACAATGAAGATAATGCATACATTGAGGGCAATGCAAGAAATGAATAAATGGAACGATATCAGGATAATCAGGCCAAGAATAATAAAAATTAAAAAATCTCAAAATCACAATCCTCTGTTTCACAGCATTGAGGACTTATTCACATTTTCTCCATTGTCTTCATTGCCTGCATTATTTTCATTGTTTTCATTGTTTTCATTGCCTGCATTGTTTTCATTGCCTGCATTGTTTTCATTGCCTGCATTGTTTTCATTCTCAAATTGTTATAAATTAAAGACTAACTAAACCATCTTCAAATGCTTAAAGAAAGATCGAGTGGAATTTTACTGCATCCAACCTCACTACCCGGAAAATACGGGATTGGAACACTGGGGAAGGCCTCCTTTGAATTTATAGACTTCCTGGTAAAGGCAAAACAGCAATACTGGCAAATCCTGCCGCTGGGGCCAACCGGTTATGCCGACTCTCCTTACCAGTGCTTTTCATCACATGCAGGCAACCCAAACCTCATAGATCTCGATATCCTGGTAAAATCCCGGCTGATCCAGGCGGATGACTTATCGGATTATCCACATTTTTCAAACGAGCGTGTTGATTATGAAGGAGTGCAACAGGTAAGACTGCCCCTGTTGCGCAAAGCGTATCATGCATTCACCTTATACGCAGACAACCTTGAAAAAATGGCATACCGCAATTTTTTGAAGGACCAGGCAAAGTGGATAAATGATTACGCACTATTCAGGGCAATCAAGGCAAACCGTGACCAGAAGCCATGGTATTTATGGGAAACACCCTTGAAAACAAGGGAACCGGAAGCCATAAAAGCCATTCAAACACTGCTTCACGAGGAGATCGACTTTCATAAATTCATGCAATTTCTCTTCTTCAGACAATGGAGCGCCGTGAAAGAATACGCGCATAATCATAAGGTGAAAATCATCGGCGACATTCCCTTGTATGTGGCCCTCGACAGCGCTGATTCATGGGCCAATCCTGAAATTTTCGAGTTCGACCAGAACCTTGATCCGATTCGGGTGGGTGGTGTTCCTCCTGATTATTTCAGTGAAACCGGCCAGCTTTGGGGTAACCCGCTTTTCCGCTGGGATGTTTTGAAGCAAACAGGGTACCAATGGTGGATCGACCGTATCCGCACCAATCTGTACTTGTACGATATCATTCGCATTGATCATTTTCGCGGATTCGCCGCGTATTGGGCTGTCCCTTACTCCGAAAAAACCGCCATTAAAGGGGAATGGGTTCCCTGCCCCGGAAAAGAATTCTTTGATGCACTGGCAGCCGAGTTCGGAAATCTGCCCATCATTGCCGAAGACCTTGGCGTTATTACCCCGGATGTGGAAGAACTCCGCGATGGATTCGACCTTCCCGGGATGAAAATCCTTCAGTTTGCATTCGACTCATCTGAAGCCAACGACTATATCCCGCACAACTACGTCAAAAACTGTCTCGTATATACCGGCACCCACGATAACGACACTGTGGTTGGCTGGTTTAACGCAGCATCTGCAGGAGACCGTAAATACGTTCTTGACTATCTGAACACGGGAGAACACGACATTCACTGGTCCTTTATCAGAATGGCCTGGGCATCGGTTGCCTATACGGCCATCGTTCCAATGCAGGATTTGCTAGGGCTCGACACTTCTGCCCGCATGAATCTGCCGGGTACCACGCAGAACAACTGGCAATGGCGGGTATCTGCTGTATCTTTTACACCGGAGTTAGCCTCGAAACTGGCACATCTTACCACCCTTTTCGGGAGGACTAAAAAAATGAAAAATTAACCTGGAATCGACTATGCGCCATTTAACTCTCCTCTTCTTCCTGCTTTTTCCATTAAGTATTTTTTCACAGGCACCTAATCTTGAGCGGGTTGAACCTCCTTTTTGGTGGACCGGTTTTAAAAACACCGATCTGCAATTGCTTATATATGGCAAAAACATTTCTTTGTCCTCGGTTACAGTAGATTATCCTGGTTTTGTGTTGAAAAAAATTCACAAAGTTGAGAATCCGAATTACCTGTTTCTGGATGTAAGTATAAGCCCGGGCGCCAAACCCGGGATTGCTACGATCAATTTTAAATACAAGAACGAAATAATCGGCAAATATCTGTATACCCTTAAAGCGAGAAAAAAAGGTTCTTCTGAACGAAAAAGTTTCACCTCACACGATGTGGTATACCTGGTGATGCCTGACCGTTTTGCAAACGGGGATGCCTCCAACGACTTTTATGCCGGGATGGCCGAACAAATGAACAGGTCAGACCAGGACGGTCGCCATGGCGGCGACATCAGGGGAATAATGAACCACCTGGATTATTTCAAGGATCTCGGGGTCACCGCTTTGTGGATCAATCCATTGCTTGAAAACAACCAGGCAAAGTATTCCTACCATGGTTATTCCACCACCAATTATTATGAGATCGATCCACGGTTCGGCACCAATGAGGATTACGTGAAGCTTAGCGATTCCCTTCATAAACGCGGCATCAAACTGATCAAGGATCTGATCTTTAACCATTGTGGCAGTGGTCACTGGTGGATGAACGATTTACCCGAAAAAGACTGGGTAAATGAATGGCCCGAATTTACCCGCACCAATTATCGCGCAGGTACTTTTACCGATCCGTACGTTTCACAATCCGACAGCAACCTATTCGTACGGGGGTGGTTCGACATGGCTATGCCCGACCTGAACCAGGCCAATTCTTTTGTAAAAAACTACCTTATACAATGCAGCATCTGGTGGATCGAATACGCCGGGCTCGACGGGATCCGCCAGGATACCCAGCCATATCCGTTCAAAGAGATGATGGCTGAATGGGGAAAAAGAATTAACCTGGAATATCCTGATTTCAACGTGGTGGGTGAATGCTGGCTTAATTATCCAGCCTCGGTTGCCTACTGGCAAAAAGGATCGAAAAACAAAGACGGGTATGACTCATGGCTGCCTACTGTATTTGATTTTCCGTTGTATGACGCACTTACCAAAGCATTTAATGAACCCGACGGATGGAACACAGGAATAACCAGGCTTTATGAAATCCTTGCCCAGGATTTTTCGTATCCCAGCCCGAACAATATTATGGTCTTTGCCGATAATCATGATGTAAACCGCTATCTCGATTCTCAAAAAGATGATGTGCGCAAACTGAAAATGGCTATGGCTTACATACTTACAACCAGGGGGATCCCGCAAATTTACTATGGAACTGAAATTCTGATGACCTCCGGACCCGATAAATCAGGAGATGGAAGCAAACGTAAAGATTTCCCGGGAGGCTGGGATAGTGACCAGCGGAATGCGTTCTCGCCAAAGGCCCGTACTCCTGCAGAAAACGACATGTATAATTATATGCGGAAACTGATTCACTGGCGTAATGACAATGAAGTTATCCATAACGGCCAGTTCAGGCATTTCATCCCTGCCGAAGGCGTTTATGTCTATTTCCGTTACAACGAAAAAACCACTGTAATGGTAGTCATGAATAACAATGCAGAGACGAAATTGATCGAAACCAAACGGTATAATGAATTTCTGAAAAATTTCGAATCAGGCAGAGAGATTATCTCTGGAAATACCTTAAAAGACCTGTCAAAGCTGTCCATTGAGGGAAAATCGGCAGTCATTATTGAACTGAAATAATACAAGAAACACTACTTTAATTTATAACTCGTAATTTTTACAGCATGTTAGCAATCCAAAAGCGCCTCAGTAACACTTTTTACCTTATTTTAGGCCTTCCCAGCACAGCCATGGGGTTTGCCCTGTCCATCCAGATTGCGGTATTGAGCTGGATTTTGCGGACCAAATACAACCTCGAAATCGACCAGATCGGTATTGTTTGGGCAGCAGGCCCCATTGCAGGGATCCTTGGGCAGCCCATTGTCGGGCTGATCAGCGATAAAGCCTGGTTTTGGGGAGGGAGGCGCAAGCCGTTCATTATTATCGGGGGTATTCTCGCCGCACTGATGATCCTTGCATTGCCAAACATCGACAAAATCAGTGATTTTTTCGGCATTGCCAGCATTATGGCGGTGGCCATTACCGTTGCGCTCACCCTCGATCTTTCGATCAACATCAGCTTCAATCCTACGCGTTCGATCATCGCCGATGTAACCCCTGATGGTCAGCCGCGAACCAA
>CAZVNF010000251.1:0-4547 GCA_964628215.1 uncultured Draconibacterium sp. | reverse complement strand
CCAGCCCCTTCTCCCCAGGGAGAAGGGGAGTATTCCCTCTCCCTGGGGAGAGGGTCAGGGTGAGGCATTGAAAGGTTAGTGTGAGGAATAATAATTAAAGCTACTAAATCAACCAACATGCATAACTCGTTATTATCCAGATTGCTATTTCTTCTTGTTTTCCTGTTTGCAGGATTAACTACCTCTCTCAACGCCCAGATATACGAACCCGACGGACTTCGTATGCCCGGCGACTGGAATGCCTGGGCCAACACCCCGGGAATGGGAGGGGCGTTCGACCTGGTAAAAGTGCAGTCGGGCACACCCCGCTGGCAAACAACGTTCATGTATGCGGGAGCTACCGGAGAGCAGGGTTTCAAATTTGTCAGCACCAGCTTTTCCGATCCGTGGGGAAACCAGTGGGCCGGAAATGCAGCGGTTACACTGAACAGCTTTTCCAATGTGACTTACGGTACGCCCAGTGAACCAAACAACAAGGTAAACGTTGTTCAGAATAAATGGTATACCGTGATATTCGAGGACATGGGTTACCTGAATACCCGGGCGATCTTTATGGAAACCTCGGCCGAACCGGTAAGCGTGGTTTCGGTGGAGCAGCAGCCCCTCATCGTTACCAGCCTCGATGCGGTTTCTGTGGCGGCAACGATCTCAGCAACCCCATCCCCGGAGGAAAAGTTCTACCTCAGGTATTCCATCAATAACTGGGTAACATCGGCCACCCTTCCGCTTTCATTTACCGGGTTGTCGGGTTCTGCCTCCATTCCTGCCCAGCCGAACGATACCACCGTTGAATATTACATTTTCAGTTCAGTGATCGTGAACCCGGTGCAGGACTGGGACCTGGTGACCCTTCGCATGGACAATAACAACGGCCAGAATTACAGTTACCTGGTGGGGGAGCAGTTCACCTGCGGACAGGGGGTAAGCCTGGTTACCACCAACCCTGCTTTCCCCATGGAGGGCATTCCACTTACCATCAATTTTAACGCGAACTTTGGAAATGGCGGCCTGGTAAACTATACCGGCGAGGTGTATGCACATACCGGGGTGATCACCAACCTGAGCACCAGCAGCACCGACTGGAAATATGTCAAGACTGAATGGGGCGTGAATACCCCCGAAACCAAACTCACCCGCACCGGCGATAACCTCTACACCATGCAGATCGCGAACATCCGTCAATATTACGGAGTTCCTGCCGCCGAAAAGATCCTGAAGATGGCTTTCGTTTTCAGGGGGGGAGAACCCAATCCCGACGGCGGTTACCCCGAGCATAAAAATGCCGATGGCTCCGACATCCTGATAGATGTGTACGAATCTGCCCTTACGGTGAAGATCATGAATCCGTCGGGCCGCGATCCGCTGGCGAGTCCCAGCCAGGTGCTGCCCGTGTGTGTGGAAGCCCTTCAGAACCAAACCATCAGCGTGTACCTCGACCAGCAGCTGCTGGTTACGGAAACCACCTCCTCACTGGCCTATCCGCTGGTGCTGCAGGGAATGGCCCCCGGAAGCTACTGGGTTAAAGCTGTGGCCACCGGGAATACCGGGCAGGTAAGGGATTCGGTGAGTATTTATTTGCGCGGACCAGTAGTGGTGGAAGAACTGCCTTCCGGTATGAAAAGCGGGATCAACTACCTCAGCAGCACTTCAGTAACGCTTGTGCTGAACGACCCTCCCGGACTGAAAAACTATGCCTTTGCCATTGGCGAATACAGCAGCTGGCTTCCGAATGACCAGAATTATATGAAACGCACACCCAACGGTAAAAACTACTGGGTTACCCTTTCCGGTCTCACCAGTATGAAAGAATATGGTTACCAGTATTATATAGATGGAAAACTGAAAGTCGCGGATGCATACTGCGACAAGGTTCTTGATCCATGGAACGACCGCTGGATACCGAAAACCAACTATCCTGCCCTCAAAGCTTACCCGTTTGATAAAACCACAGGTCCCGTGAGTGTTTTCCAGACCAACCAGACCCCTTATCCCTGGCAAATTACTGCCTTTACCCCGCCGGCGGTGAACGAAACCCAGCAGGACCTGATGGTGTATGAACTGCTCCTTCGCGATTTCAACGACTCCAGCAGCATCGTGCAGGCCATGGACAAGCTGGATTATCTGAAAAACATGGGTGTGAACGCCGTGGAGCTGATGCCGGTGATGGAATTCGACGGGAACGAAAGCTGGGGGTATGCGCCCAACTTCTTTTTCGCCCCCGACAAGTTCTACGGGCGGAAGGCCGATTATAAGAAGTTTATCGACGAATGTCATAAACGCGGCATGGCGGTAGTGCTTGATATCGTGACCAATCACTGCTTCGGACAGTGTCCGCTGGCGGCAATGTACTTCGATCCCAATACCGGTGTTGGACAACCTTCGCCGGTAAATCCATGGCTCAACACACAGGCCCCCCACCCATTTAGCGTGGGCTATGATTTCAACCATGAGAGTCCCTATACCCGTGAATTCTTCAAGCAGGTGCTTTCGTACTGGCTTACGGAATATAAGGTGGACGGTTTCCGCTTCGACCTCTCCAAGGGTTTGACACAGAAATACTCCGGCAGCGACATGGGGGCCTGGAGCGCCTATGACCAGGGAAGGATCAGCATCCTCAACGATTATTACAACCACATCAAATCGGTGAACACTAACGCCTATGTGATTCTCGAACATTTTGCCGACAACAGCGAGGAGACCGTGCTGGCCAACACCGGCATGCTGCTCTGGAGCGCCATGCAGGACCGCTACAAGCAGGTAGGCATGGGGTGGCAATCCAACTCCGATATCTCCTGGGCTTATCATGGCAACCGCGGATGGAACTATCCGAACCTGGTTGACTTTATGGAGAACCACGACCAGGAACGCATCATGTTTGAAGCCCTGTCGAATGGAAATTCCGCGGGGAGCTACAATATAAAAGACACCCTCACCGCATTGCATCACATGCAGATGGCTTCAGTATTGTTCCTCGGCATCCCCGGACCCAAGATGGTGTGGCAGTTCGGAGAAGTGGGATATGATTACAGCATCATGTTTAACGGCGGCCGTACCGCCCCCAAACCGGTGAGGTGGGATTATTTTGACCAGCCCGACCGCCACATGCTTTACCTGGTGTATGGCAGCATGGCGAAACTGCGCAAAAGCGATGCCTTCCGTTTTGGCTCCTTCACCAGCGACCTGGGCGGACTGGGCAAACGCATATGGATCTCCCACAGCAGCATGAACGTGGTCATTGCCGGCAATATGGGGGTGACCGGTTTCGACATGGCCCCGGGGTTTGCCAATGCGGGGCAGTGGTACGACTATTTCTCCGGTGAGACTGTGACCATCACCGATCCGGCGGGTCACACCTTTAATTTTGGCCCCGGTGAATTCAGGGTGTTTACAAGTGTTCCCCTCCCAAAGCCATTTCATGAAGTAGCCATTACCGTGAAGGATTCCCTTACCAACGCCGTTATCCCGGGTGCGGAGATCAGTTTTGAAGGGGCCGGGGTTAAACTTTCCGACCTTGAGGGCAAGGCCCTTTTTACCTCCTTTGCCGGATCCTCGCTGATTACCGTAAAAAAGGCCAGATATAAAACCTGGACAAAGACCCAGGCAGTGGATGGTGCCCTTGATTTGACCATCCGGTTGAAACTTGACCCTAACTGGGGTGTTGATGATCAGCTTAACGAACATAACGTCAGCATTTTTCCCAATCCTGCACACCATTCGGTCACCATCGAATCACCTGTTGAATACCAGGTTACGTTCTATTCACCCGATGGAAGGCAGATGCTTACCCGGAAGTTGAGTCAACCGGGTGAAACCTTTGATATAAAAACGTTTAACCCTGGCCTGTATATTTTGCATTTTTCGGGCAACGGGGCTGCTTTTGCAAAAAAATTGCTTGTGGAGTAATATTTAATTGAAAATAAACCACTTAGACACTAAGAACACGAAGTGCCACTGAGGAAAAATTAAATATTTGTAATTGAACTCTTTGTGGTTCTAAGTGATCTTAGTGACTTAGTGGTGATGAAAATCAATAATATGTATTCAGGTTTTTACACTTTTCCAAATTGAACTGTGGTCATATAAAATTTTTATTGCTGCTCCTCCCTCTTCTTCTGATGGTAATTATGCCATGGGATACTGCATTTGCCGGAAGGCCAAAAGTGGACAGCCTCCACGCTGAGCTCTTTAAAACCGATGACATCGCAAGCAAAATAACCGTCTATCTTGCAATTTCAAAGGAATTTGAATCCGATAACCCCGATTCAGCCATTGTCTACTGGAAGGAAGCCCAGAATCTTGCCCTGCGGTTGAAAAATGAAAATCCGCTTGCGCTGGTGTATGACCAGGGGGCTTTTTTTGCCCTGAAACAGAATCAGCTCGACCAGGCATTTCTGAATTTCACCCTGGCAGCAAAGTATTATGGTAACACAGGCGATCAGGTTCATTATGCTGAAATGAGGTCCATGATGGGGAGCATTTGTCTTGTAAGAGACAACAGTGCCATGGCCATGAGCTATTACATGGAGGTGATTGAACTTTCAGAAACA
>CAZVNF010000250.1:0-4564 GCA_964628215.1 uncultured Draconibacterium sp. | reverse complement strand
AAATGGATTTAAGCAATCTTAAACCGGCAAAAGGTTCGACAAAAAAGGTAAAGCGTATTGGCAGGGGACAAGGTTCCGGTCATGGTGGAACATCTACCCGTGGTCATAAAGGAGCAAAGTCACGTTCCGGATACTCAAAAAAGCTTGGGTATGAAGGTGGACAGATGTCGCTCGTCAGGCGCGTGCCAAAGTTCGGGTTCAAGAACTTCAACCGGGTTGAATATAAAGGAATCAACCTTGATGTTTTGCAACAAATTGCAGAAAAGAAAGATATTACGGTAATAACCCGGGAAGTACTTATCCAATGCGGATATGTATCGAAGAACGACCGGATTAAAATTTTGGGACGAGGTGAATTGAAAGCCAAGCTGGAAATTACCGTACATGCCTTCTCGGCAACAGCCAAGAAAGCAATTGAAGAATTAGGTGGAGTCGCTAACACACTTTAAACTTGTTTGAATGAAAAAACTGATTCAAACCATTCGAAACATCTGGAAGATTGAAGATCTTCGAAAGAGGATCTTGTATACAATCGGAATAATCCTGATATATCGTCTGGGATCTTATGTAGTGCTTCCTGGTGTTGACCCGGGTATGCTCGCCGGCCTTCAAAATCAAACCAAGTCAGGTTTGCTGGGGCTGCTTAATATGTTTTCCGGTGGTGCCTTTTCAAATGCATCCATCTTCGCATTAGGTATTATGCCGTATATTTCTGCATCTATCGTTATGCAGTTGCTCGGGATGGCAATTCCTTATTTCCAGAAATTGCAAAAAGAGGGTGAGAGCGGAAGAAAGAAAATTAACCAGATGACCCGTTACCTGACTGTGATAATTTTAATTTTCCAGTCACCTGCCTATATTGCAAATCTTGCATCTCAGTTACCGGCAGAGGCGATATCTCCTTTCAATCCGAATATCACCCATCATTCCGTATTTTCTTTCTTTGGTATATCTTCTATCATTATTCTTACAGCCGGTTCGATGCTGGTAATGTGGTTGGGTGAAAGAATTACTGATAAAGGAATCGGGAATGGTATTTCCCTGATCATTATGATCGGTATTATTGCCCGGTTGCCTTTTGCCTTGTTTGGTGAATTGGTTTCGAGAATGGAACAGAAAGGTGGTGGTCTTGTTTTCTTTGTAGTTGAAATTGCCTTCCTTGTTTTAGTCATTCTTGTAACGATATTGCTTGTTCAGGGTACGCGGAAAATACCGGTACAGTATGCCAAGAGGATAGTTGGTAATAAGCAGTATGGTGGCGTCAGGCAGTATATTCCATTGAAAGTGAATGCTGCAGGTGTAATGCCTATTATTTTTGCTCAGGCCATCATGTTTCTCCCGCTAACGATTGCAGGTTTTGCCAGCAATGAAACACTGACGGGGTTTGCACAGGTATTTACTGATATAAATGGACTGGTTTACAATCTGACATTTTTTGTACTGATCATCCTGTTTACCTATTTTTATACTGCCATTACTGTCAATCCAAACCAGATGGCAGAGGATATGAAAAAGAACGGAGGTTTCATTCCCGGTGTGAAACCAGGAAAGAAAACGGCTGAGTTTATTGATGACGTAATGTCGCGTATTACTCTTCCTGGTTCAATCTTCCTTGGTTTTGTTGCAGTAATGCCTTCCCTGGTTCGGCTTGTCGGTATCACATCACAGTTTGCCCAGTTTTATGGCGGGACATCTCTGTTGATTTTAGTCGGTGTTGTACTTGATACCTTGCAGCAAATCGAAAGTCATTTGTTAATGCGTCATTATGATGGATTGACAAAATCCGGAAGAATTAAAGGTCGTTCATCTTATTCAGTAACAGGTCAGTAGTTTTATGTTGAATAAACTAATGACGGTTAAATCGGCTGAAGAGATTGAATTACTAAGAGAAAATGCAATAATTGTAAGCAAAACACTCGCAGAAGTTGCGAAATACATTAAACCTGGTGTTAGTACGATAACACTTGACAAAATAGCTGAAGATTTTATCCGGGCCGAAGGAGCCATACCCGGATTTAAAGGTTACAGGGGATTTCCGGGAACCTTGTGTGTTTCTACCAACGAGGAGGTAGTTCATGGAATCCCGGGGAATAGAGTTCTTAGAAATGGTGATATAGTTTCGATCGACTGCGGTTGCCAGAAAAATGGTTTTTACGGAGATTCGGCATATACCTTTGCGGTAGGTGAGGTTTCCGGGGAGGTATTAAATCTGTTGAAGCGGACCAGGGAGTCATTGTTTTTAGCAATTGAGGTTGCTGTAGCAGGACGCAGAGTTGGCGATATTAGTGCAGTGGTTCAGGAATACGTAGAGGGATTTGGGTATTCGGTTGTTCGAGAGCTGGTAGGACATGGAATTGGAAAACAATTACATGAGAAACCTGATATTCCTAATTACGGAAAAAGGGGATCGGGTGTAAAAATGCCTGTGGGACTGACAATTTGCATAGAGCCAATGATCAATATGGGAGTAAAGACTGTTGTTCAGGATTCTGATGGATGGACGATTCGCACTGCTGACAGAATGCCTTCTGCGCATTTTGAACTTACGGTGGCGATTCGAAAGGAATCAGCTGATATTCTTTCAACTTTTAGTTATATTGAAGAAGTTTTAGGATCTAGTAGTATATAGTATGGCAAAACAATCGTCAATACAACAAGATGGCACGGTCATTGAATCCCTCGGCAATGCAATGTTTCGTGTAGAATTAGAGAATGGACACGTTATTACGGCTCATATCTCTGGCAAAATGAGGATGCACTATATTAAAATCCTTCCTGGAGACAGGGTGAGGATTGAAATGTCACCATACGATTTATCAAAAGGAAGAATTACGTTCAGGTACCAATAGAAATAAAGTAAACGTAAAATGAAAGTAAGAACATCAATTAAGAAAAGATCTGCAGATTGCAAGATCGTTCGCAGGAATGGCAAACTATATGTCATTAACAAAAAAAATCCGAAGTTTAAGCAAAGACAAGGTTAAGATTTTACAAACATAAAATTGGATTAATATGGCCAGAATTGCAGGTATTGACTTACCTAAAAATAAACGGGGTGAAATTGGGCTGACCTATATCTTTGGTATTGGAAGAAGCAATGCTCAAAAGATCCTTGATGTGGCAGGGGTGGACAGAAATAAGAAGGTCCAGGACTGGAATGACGATGAGCAAAACAAGATCCGTACGATCATCAACGATGGTTTTAAGATTGAAGGTGCGTTGCGCAGCGAGGTACAGATGAATATCAAGCGATTGATGGATATCGGGTGCTACCGGGGAATTCGTCACCGTTTAGGTTTGCCTGTTCGTGGACAGAGTACCAAGAACAATGCCAGGACCCGTAAGGGCAGGAAAAAAACCGTTGCCAACAAGAAGAAGGCAACTAAAGGTTAATCGTTCATGAAAGTAGTAATATAGTATATGGCAAAGACTGAAAAAAGTTCAAAGAAAAGGGTTGTGAAGGTTGATACCATAGGAAAGGCCTATGTAAACGCCTCATTTAACAATCTTATTATTACCCTGACTAATAATGGAGGTCAGGTTATAAGCTGGTCATCAGCAGGCAAAATGGGTTTTAAAGGCTCTAAAAAGAATACGCCTTATGCTGCCCAGATGGCGGCTCAGGATGCATCTAAAGTAGCTTTTGACCTTGGACTCCGTAAAGTAAAAGTATTTATTAAAGGGCCTGGTGCCGGACGTGAGTCGGCTATCCGTACCCTACATACCGCTGGAATTGAAGTTATGGAGATTGTGGATATTACCCCATTGCCTCATAACGGATGCCGTCCGCCTAAAAGAAGAAGAGTTTAACACTTAATTATATCAATTACCATGGCAAGATACATTGGCCCAAAGTCCAGAATTGCAAGAAGGTTCAGGGATCCCATTTTTGGTCCTGATAAAAGTTATGAGAAAAAGAATTATCCTCCGGGAATGCATGGCCAAACCAAGCGCAGAGCTAAGGTATCTGAGTATGGTACCCAGCTCATGGAGAAACAAAAGGCAAAATATACTTATGGTATTCTTGAACGCCAGTTCAGAAATATATTTTTGAAAGCAGCCAGAAAGGGTGGGGTTACCGGTGAAGTATTGTTGCAGTTGATTGAATCACGTTTGGATAATGTTGTTTATCGTATGGGTATTTCCCCTACACGTGATGGTGCCCGTCAGCTTATTGGTCATCGCCATATCCTTGTAAATGGAAAAGTAGTAAATATTCCTTCTATGGAATTGCATCCAGGTGACCTCGTTTCAGTTCGCGAACGTTCCAAATCACTGGAAGTGATTACCAATTCATTGTCGGGCAGAGGAAACCAGTATCCCTGGCTGGAATGGGATGGTGGTATGATGACAGGCAAATTCATGAGTTATCCTGAACGTGATCAGATACCGGAAAATATTAAGGAACAACTTATCGTCGAATTGTATTCGAAATAATTAATCTGGTCAGGGCCCTTGGGGTGTGGAGACACATCACAAAGTGTCGCTGTCAGTATTTATAAAAATAAAAAACAATTAATATGGCAATATTACCGTTCCAGAAACCTGACAAGGTTATCATGGT
>CAZVNF010000249.1:0-4598 GCA_964628215.1 uncultured Draconibacterium sp. | reverse complement strand
GGTCCACATTAAATTGAATGGTAAAGATAAAAAAAAATATCATTTATCAAATTAAGGGACTATTTTTGAATGCCTGATTGTCATGCCATACTGCTTCAGCCGATATAGTTAACTCAAGTTTCGGGGTTAATTATAATCGGAACACAGCCCCGAATGGGGCGTAATCTATCAGCGATGGGTGTAGCCCATCGGTATTAGAAATCAAATGCGGAATTATAAGCCCTGAAAGGGCGTAATCAATAATAGATTCAGACATTTGAGGACTATGTATAAGGATTTCTGTAAATTATTCAACTCCGAATCTTGAATAGTTAATATTACGTATATTTGAATCAATTGCGCTTCAATCAATTATTAGTATCTTTTACAATGACCAGGCTCCCATTCGTGTAAACAATCTGCCATGAAAACAATTTACCTGTTCCTGATCGCCTTTTCGATTGTGTGTACCGGGCAATCCCAAATCTGGCAATGATTAAACCCTTTGCCGCAGGGCAACACCTTGCAGGCGGTATCGGCCGTTGACTCCCTTCATTGTTTTACGGCAGGCGGATACGGAAGCGTGATGAAAACAAGTAATGGAGGTTTGACCTGGACGGTACTGAATACCGGCACTACAGATGAGTTGACAGGGATCAAATTCACAGATACGCTGAATGGCTGGACGATCAGCGAAAAAGGAAGGATATTCCACACGAATAATGGAGGGGAAAGCTGGAGCCTTCAGTATGCCGATCCGGATACCAGTTACTTCACAAGCCTGACCTTTACCAGCCCTTTGCACGGGTGTGTGATCGGCGGTGGGTTCCAGGGCGGTTCAGCAAGGGCCCTGACTACCTGGGATGGCGGGGCATCATGGGAGAAGGTTGAAAGCGGCAACAGCGAAAACATACATTCGTTATACATCAATGGCTGTGAACAATGCTGGAGTGTGGGCGGGAATGGCTGTATTTTGACCTACTCCTCCATTTTTAACGGGATTCCGCTTCCCAGTGTGATACAACCGGAAAATCAAATTACGGTTACACCAAATCCTTTCCGCGACAGAACCGTGATTTCGTACACGCTTACCGAACCTCAGCATGTTGTACTTGCCTTGTATTCAGTTACCGGAAGCAAGATTCAGACCCTGGTTAATGAAACTCAAAAGAGTGGCAGTCATGCTGTTTTACTTGACGGTACACTGCTTAAACCAGGAGTGTATGTATGTCAATTGCAGCATGGCGGGGTTCGACAATCGGTTAAACTATCGGTTGTTCCGCTGAAATAACTCAATTTTCGGGTTTGAAAAGAATCGGAAATTCTTATTAACTACCATAAAGTTGGCCCTGAAAAAGTACGAAGGACGATGTACAAAGTACAAACAAAAGTGAGAAGTACAAAGTTCAAAGGTTCGTGGTCTTTTACTCCCTAATGCACCGCACAGAATCGGTGCCATAACCTGCCCGGAAGCCACCCGGAAGGGCGGTAAAACCCGATTCGTTGGTTGCGCCTTCATTAGGGCTTTCCCAGTGTGTTGTTCCTGATTCTCTTAATTTGCCGCTGGCTAAATTAACACCCCCCAGGTAGTCAATCAGGATGGTCCACTCATCCATGGTGGGCACGTGCCAGCCGGTGGGACAAATCTTACGGGGATCATCCACCACATAGTAGTTAAACAGTTTGCCGTATATGGCAGCATTTGAAGGATCATTTCCGTAATCACACCAGGCGCCGGTCACTAAATTGAGCCAGGTGTAACTGTCCGTTACATTTGGGATGCCCGATCCATCCAGGTATTTGGTCGTATTCAGGTTTTCAGCCATCCAAATCTGTGTCCCGATCTGTACCGTCGAATAGTTGTTGTTATCCGCATCCGTGCAGGCATTAAACGTAAACGTTGTTGAGGTATTGCCGGCAGGTACATCTGTTATAACCGTGCTGTAAATCCCTGAAGTACCTTTGTAAAGTAAACGTTCTCCATCCGTATAGGGCATGTCAACTATGGCTGCCGTGCTTTTTATCTGACTGTTTTCTTTGGTTTTTGCAGAAGAGACAAACTCAATCTTAGGTTCCGTTTGCAGGCTGCCCTGACATGCCAGTTTTGCCGCATAGAAATAGTTTTTGCCGGAAACTTTTACGATATACATTCCTTTGCTGAATCCGGATACCCTAAAACTGTGATAACCCGGAGAGAGCAGGTTGCTGATCCTGCAAATAGTTTTACCTGATATATCATCAATACAGATGACTGCGTCGCCATTTTCAGGAGCATCAAATTCCAGGGTTGATTGATTTACCATTGGATTCGGATAAATTCGTAAAGATTCGATATCTGAACCGGGGATTCCTGTACCTGTTATGGCCGTCAAATGTAACACATCTCCCCCGTTGACCGTAACAGAGGCGCCACTTGTCAGGTTATCAACCTTAACTGTTCCAACGGTTGAAGATGCACCTGAACCGGCAAAACTAATCATGTAGTCCTGCGCTTGAACTTTAAGAATGGCAAAGGCCATGAGGATGACGAGGGTTGATTTTTTCATGTTGGGTAATTTTTTGTAAAGCTAAATAAATTAGTAAGTCTTCAAAAATGTCTGATAACCCTATTATTCCCATATTCGTCATTCCCATATTCGTCATTCCCATATTCGTCATTGCTATTTCATTTATGATGTTTCTACCTGCCAAAATGTGGTTTACATTTGATTTTATGAGCTTTACATGTATTTTTATTGTGAAAAGTACTCTTATTCATTTGATTAAAAGAAAAGGTGGGGACGCTAATGTTTCCACCTTTTCAATTGTCTTAAATGAAGGATATTGGGAATAATTGGGATTGAGACCGGACGGGACACCGGTCCGAAACTCAAACTTTCATTGATTTTACTGATGGTTTCAGAGGTTTGGAAAACGTTTGTATATGCTTTTCCGATGGTCGAATGCAGCAAAGAATAATGTATCATTTTCAATAAACATACCTATCCTGTAATTGTTGATCCGGAACCTTTAGGCTGTTTTATGGCCCTTTAATTTTACCAGGTTGGGTATTTCTGCAGAAGAAGTGCAAATAGCTGTCAAATCAATAAAATCTTTCACAGCCTGGGCAACAGACTTGTCCTTTATTTTCTTAAGATCCCTCTCAAAGGATGTATAGAATACCTGATTCATTTTTCGAGAATCGCATTCAGGGATTCCATAACCTGGTCCTGGCCTACAATTCCTGATTTACGGGCAGCAAGCATTCTCTTTAACATATCCTGATCAGCAGTATCACTTTCCTGAATAAATTCGATCCCTTTATATTTTTCTGCCATCACCCTGGCAGTTTCAATTAATGCTTTACCTGCCTTTGTGCGTTCATTTACCTGAATAGTTGTCATAATTTTCTGTTATATATTTTCTATGGCAAAATTACTCATAATGCTGCAATGTTGAAAATATTTAACTTTTCTTTTCATTTCTTAAATAAACGAACCTTGTACCTTTGCAACCATCCAATGCAATCAACCATCATTCAATCAGGCTGGGATGGCATCAAACAAATCCTCGAAGAGGTTTCATTCACCGATGGCAAAATCTATTGATTAAGAATATATGAAAACTTTCACCATAGTTATTTTGCTGTTAGCCTGTCATGCAGGTTATACTCAAACGGTTGGATTGAATGTCCTGCAAACCTCCCATGCACAGAACCAGGGAGATATCCCTGCCGGGGCGATACTATCCGATGACAGTCTCTATTCGGTTATTTACCATAATATTGCAGATACAACCATCAGGGTCAGGTTTATGGGGGGCTCAAATATAGAGGAACATTTTTATGATCTTGATCTGAACGGGGATGGGAAAAATGACTTTTCTTTGCATCTACAGGATGTCGCTGCCGTGGGCGCCGGATCGGCCATCATCGAACTGCTTCCACTGGACAGCAACCTGATCGCCATTGATACAGCGGTTCATTGTTCGTATAAAACGATCGATACGATTAACTTTGGCGACACCATTGGTCAGCGAAATACCTGGTACGATAAAAAGGCTGTTTTTTATTACCTATACTGGTTTCCCAATTCAGGCGGATACTGTGGCAACTGGAAAGGCCAGAATGATAAATTTGCGGGGTTGGGCCTGAAATCAAATGGTGACACGATCTATGGCTGGGCGAGGATATCGCTTCAGCAGGTTGATGTTTACCTGGCAGTTACCCTCAGGGATTTTGCAGTGAAGGTTCGTAAATCATTGGGGATATCTCCGGTACAAAACCAGACTGTTGATATTTTCCCGAATCCTTCAACCGGTGTTTTCTGGATAAAATCAGCTGTCTCCCTGCAACGGCTTAAAATTTTCACATCCGCCGGAATCATGATCCGGGAACTGGATCTTGACCCCAACAACCCCTCCGTTGATCTTTTAACCGCACAAAAGGGGATGTACATGCTGAGGCTGGAAGGGATTTCCGGGATTTATTTCCGTAAAGTGGTGGTATATTAGCGAGGAAATGCCATAAAAAAACCCGCTTAAATCATTGATTATAAGCAGGTTTCCTTCTTGATTACAACTATTCTGCGGAGAGACAGGGATTCGAACCCTGGGATCCCTAAAAGAGATCAACGGTTTTC
>CAZVNF010000248.1:2744-4622 GCA_964628215.1 uncultured Draconibacterium sp. | reverse complement strand
GTCCACCCGTCCACCCGTCCACCCTCCTACAAAAACCTCTTTATCTCCGCCGCATGCTCCTTCTCCTCCTCAATGATCTGCTCCACCAGCTTCTTCGAGTCACTGCGGGTGTACTTCAGCAGTTCGGTGTAAAATGCCACACTGTCATTTTCGAATTTGAAAGCTGCCTCAAGCCCTTCTTTCGGACTTTTTAAGGTTGCTGCAAGGGCTCTGCCTGAGTCAGGTTTGCCAAAGATATGTGATTCAGCAAGATGGTTGATATAATCGGACGCATCCTGTGAACTGAAATCAAAGCTTTCGGCATCAAACTTCTCTGCCAGTTTCTGGAAAATTGAGATATGCAGGATCTCCTTCTCAGCAAGGTCATAAAAAAGGCCTTTGATGTCGTTGCTTTCTGGAATCATCTCTGCAGCTGCAGTGTAAAACTCATTGCCGTTTTCTTCTATTCTCACAGCAATTTCCACGATTTCTTGTCCTGAATAATACATAATGTCCGGTTTAGTTACGCAAACTTACAAAATATTTTCTATTCTCCGGTCTTTCAGGATGAATCATTATATTTGCGCCGATATTCCTCATTTCTGAACAAAAATCCCGAATCATGAAAAAAACATTGCTTACTTTTATGGCGGTTCTTGCCGTATTCTTCGCCTTTTCACAGGCCGTTCAACGTAATATGGTTATTCTTGAAATTGGTACCGGCACCGGTTGCCAGTATTGTCCCGGGTCAGCCATGGGCGCTGAAGACCTCCTGGCTGCGGGCGCCAACGTGGCGGTAATCGAATACCACAGTTATAATTCAAGCGATCCGTTTAACACCCCCGAAGCGGCAGCCCGTACAAGTTATTACGGCATCACCGGTTACCCGACGGCCTATTTCGACGGCACATTGAACCATGTGGGCGGAAGCACTTCGGTAAGCCTCTATTCCACCTATCTGCCGCTGTACAATCAGCAGTATGCAGTATTGTCGCCGCTTACCATCGATATTTCCGGGTATAATACCGGAAACAGCTATACCATCACCCTCACCATTACAAAAGTTGCTGCAATTACGGCCACAGCATTAAAGGCCCACCTTGTTCTCACCGAATCAAACATTCCCTATTCATGGCAGGGACAAAGCGAAATCAACAGCTCAGAACGGCTGATGGTTCCGGGTGGTTCAGGAACCGACATCAGCTTCGCCGCCGGAAATACGGTCACCCTTACCCTCAATTTCACAAAAGATCCGGGATGGATCACCGACAATTGCGAACTGGTGGCTTTCGTACAGGATAACAGTTCCAAAGTCATTTTCAACGGGGCCAAGAAAGCGTTAAATGCGCTCGCCCTGCCTCTTCCCACCAATTTTTCGGGTACGCCCACCAGCGGATGTACACCCATGACCGTGAACTATACCGACCTGTCAACCGGCGCCACAAGCTGGAACTGGAGCTTCCCAGGGGGAACTCCTGCCACATCAGCATTACAGAATCCTGTTGTTGTTTACAATACGGCTGGCACATACGATGTAACCCTGAATGCCTTCAACCTGGCCGGAAACCAGGCGGGTTCCATGTCGAAGTCAGCCTACATCAGCGTAAACAGCGCACCGGTTACTCCGGGTATACCTCAGGGAATAAACGGGTTATGTGTAAACCCTCCCGATCAGACTTATTCAACCAACGCGGTTCCCAACACCACCGGGTACACCTGGGAACTTCTCCCGGCCTCTGCCGGTGTGGTTACCAACAACGGTACCAGTTGCATGGTCAACTTCGACAACGCGTTTACAGGCATAGCCCAATTGAAAGTGAGGGCGGTAAATGCCTGCGGAAACAGCCCCTGGACTCCGTATCTGAACATCACCATCAGTACCGAACCAGGTCAGGCAGC
>CAZVNF010000248.1:0-2644 GCA_964628215.1 uncultured Draconibacterium sp. | reverse complement strand
GGGACCAGTTATACCCTGTATCTCAACAATACGGCTACCACGAACGTACTTACCGGAACAGGGAATGCGCTGAACTTCGGAAACCAGATGACCGCAGGCAATTATACTGTCGTAGCAAGTACTTCATCAGGCAGTTGCACCAATACCATGACCGGCTCGGCAACCGTTACAGTTGATCCCGCAGCTCCGGCTGTCCCCGGTGCCCCTGTTGGCCCGGCAAGCGTTTATTCGGGATCCACCCCCACAACCGATTTTGTCACCCCGGGAGGCACGTATGCCTCTTCCTATTCCTGGGAAATTACCCCGACAGATGCCGGAACCATGAATGGCACCACCACCACGGGCACCGCAACCTGGAACCCGGTGTTTACCGGATCGGCCAGTGTGAAGGTGAAAAGTGTTAATTCCTGCGGAACAAGTTCATTTTCAACCAATTTTACTGTAGCTGTGGCGGCCGGCAGTGTGGGTGTACAGGAAAATGACTTGTCAAAACTGGTAAGTATCTTCCCAAACCCGGCCAGGGAAAGTGTTACCCTTATCGCGGCGAAAAACATAACTGCCGACATCAGGATTTACAACTCACTTGGATCAGAAATGATCTCCAAAACCGATGTAAACCTGAGCGGGAACTACCGCCTTGACATTTCAGCTCTCAAAACCGGTGTCTATTTCATCCGCGTGAGCAGCCATGAAATGCATCATACGTTAAAACTCGTTGTACAGTAATTAACCGGAACAGCCGGTTCATCCTTTTCAAAACGCCCGGAGCCCCGCTCCGGGCGTTTTTAGTATCTTTGCACCCCAAAATCACCTTAACCCTTCATCCTGAATATGAATAAGAAGACCCTCGAAAAATATAGTTCCGCATTTACGCTCAGCGACATGGAGATCTTCATTTTCCCCGACCTGCTCTATGCCCTGGTACTTGCCAACATCATGTCGCCGGAAATCTGGAAGTGGCGCGACGACCCCTGGTTTGCAGGGGTCAGAAAGATGGGGCCGCTCAAGAAGATCCACCGGGTTAAGCAATACGTGATGGATCATTACAACTTCAACCTCGACCTCGAAACCTGGGGACTTACCGATAAGCAAACCGAGATCAGCCGTTTCAGCGAATTTGTCGATATGGATATGCTTTCCCGCTCTAACGCCCTGTTCGGGTATGAAGGCGACAAATACTATTTCGATATGGATATCCGCCGCCATTTCGGACTGGATAAATTCGATTCCGATATCATCCCTTACTGGAAAACTGAAACAATAGAGGCGATGAACGCTTTTCGCTATAAGCCAAATCACGAGGCCGGTGCCGGGGAATGCGTGTCACTGGCCTGTTTGTATGCTGCCGCCCTGTTCATAGTGGCAGAAGTTCCGCTGGAGAAGATATTCCTGATGGGAACCCCGCTGCATTCACAAAATTTCGTGATGGTGGATGAAGGCGTCCTCACCAACAACCGCCGCATTGTAACCAAATCAATGTGGTACAACGGTACCGAACTTTCGGCACTTGCCCGCCGCGCACTTGAACATGAACAGGTTACCTATATAGCACACAATACCGGATGGATCCATGCCATGTATCCCGAGGCAACCATCGACCCGGCAGCTCTTGGAGTTTTCAAAGATAAACTGTCGAAATTCCTGGAAACACCGATCGATTTTGAACTGTTTATGAATTTTCTGCGTGATTACAGCCGCCATCAGAAACTTTTCCAGCTTTGTTTTCAGTGCCAGGGCACCCACCGGTACATCCAGCTGGAAAAGGCTTTTGGGTATGAACATGGCAGCAAAAATCGCCTGGGCGATAAAACGGGTCGCAAGTTGTATTGCGAAATGGACGAGGAAGACCTTTACCTGCAACCCATCGACCACCGGTTCAGGATTTTTCACGAGGATGAACTCTTTGAACTGAAGCCTTATCCTGCATTTATTGAAACCCTGAAGCAAAACTTCCCCGGACTGGAGAACCATCCGGAATTTTTCGCCGACCTGAAGAAATTTTTTCATACCGTTCCCCGGTTGCCCTCGGTCAATAAAGACTTCAGTACTCCGAACCCCATCCTGATAACTCCCGATCAAACCCGCGAAGAGATCATCCAATATCTTTCTTCAATCCGAAATCTGAAATCTGAAATCCGAAATCCGAAATCCATTATCGCCGACCTCGCCTTCTACGCCGGCCGTTACATGGACTCCTGCGACTGGACCCCGTTCTTCAAAGCGGTGTTTGAGCGAAACCCGGTTTCTGTTGCATATTTCAGTGAAATGAACCTGCAGGAGGCTTATCAACAGCTGCAGTCATGGCCAGGCGAATCAATTTACGAAGGCAACCGGCTTGCATTGCCCGATGAAGTCGTTAATTTTAAACGCGGCGACGGGATGGAGAAAGCCATCACCCTGATAAACATTGCAAAAAATCGCCATCTTGAAATTTCATTTGAGCAAAACGGCAATGAAATTGTCATTCACCTGGGGCAGGAAAAGTTCCATTTTACGACCATGAAAAAACTCATAATTCCTTCCTGACTTCTGACGTTTAGTGCGGTAAAAGATCCTTCAATTCTGCCTATTCTATCCATAAACATAAAGTAACTCAGGTTTCGGGGTTGAATAATCAACAGAACTACTTACCACCAGCCCTGAA
>CAZVNF010000247.1:2535-4626 GCA_964628215.1 uncultured Draconibacterium sp. | reverse complement strand
CAGCCTGAGTGTGTGGCGTACCTTCTTGAAGGATTGAAGCAACGCGGGGTTATATACAAGGAGACCGTTTGTAAGTAAAAAAACACTGAGGCACGGAGGGCACAAAGGAACACTTAGGAATTTTAAAATATTGACTTAGTGATTCTTAGTGCCCTCCGTGCCTTAGTGTTAAAAAAAAACCTGGTAACCAGCCCCTGATTTTTGTATATTTGAATCTCAATAATTTGTTGCTGATCACAACGACAGTATAAAACACAACTGACCGTATGAGAAAAGTTTCAAAAACACATTCCCTGTCAGCAATGGCATTAACCACCTTGCTGATCCTGTTCTCACTGCCCGCCTTATCCCAGGAATCAATTCTGTCAGCCAGCAACAACGCCACCGGAGATGGAGGCACGGTAAGCTATTCCGTTGGCCAGGCAGCCTTTAACACTTTTATTGCCTCCACCGGAGCAATTACCGAAGGGGTTCAGCAACCTTATGAAATTCTCTTCATGACCGGGCTGGATGATGAGAATCAATTAGCACTTCACGGCATAGTGTATCCCAACCCTGCCACTTCAGAATTGAAATTGAAAATTGACCTGCCTTCATTCTCACAACTTTATTATCGCCTGAGCAATGGCGATGGATTGAAAATCAGTCATGGTAAAATAGATGCTGAAGAAACGGTCATCCCGGTCGAGTCTTTGTCCTCCGGAGTTTACCTGCTGACTGTAATGGAAAATGAAAAAATATTGTCGACCTGGAAAGTCATTAAAAAATAAGGTATGAAACGATTTTTCACCACCGCTTTCGCCGTTCTTCTGCTCCTGGCGGTCACGGCACAATCCCCGCAAAAACTCAGTTACCAGGCTGTTGTCCGCAATGCCGCCGGTAAGTTGATTCAAACCTCCGGAGTGGGCCTCCGGATTTCAATCCTCCAGGGCTCAGCCAGCGGGACTGTAGTGTATACCGAAACCCATTCCACTACTACCAACGTGAACGGACTCGTGTCTGTTGAAATTGGCGGAGGGGCTACCATCGGTGTTTTTGCAAATATCAACTGGGCCAATGGCCCCTATTTTCTGAAGTCGGAAACCGACCCTGCCGGCGGAACAAATTACACCATCACCGGGTTAAGCCAGTTACTCAGTGTTCCTTATGCCCTGCATGCTGAAACAGCTTCAAATGGGTTTAGCGGAAACTACAACGACCTCACCAACAAACCGGTAACCGACGGCTCTGAAACAAAAATACAGGCAGGGATGAATGTATCGGTAACAGGCACGGGAACCTCTGCAACCCCATACATAATCAATTCTACAGGGAGCGGAAATCCTGCTTCAGGTAAAATAACCCTCATTACCTCGCAAACCTGGACCGTACCTGCTGCTGTTTCAAAAATCAAAGTTGAATTGTGGGGAGCTGCCGGCGGAGGCGGAGGAGCAGGAGCCTATTCGTATTCCTATAGCCTGAATAATGGCGGAGCCGGTGGTGCCGGCGGATATGCCCAGCAGGAAATGAACGTGACCGCAAACGAGCAGTTCAATGTGGTGATCGGCCTGGGCGGATTTGCCGGGAGCAATGCCTACTATTCCTATCCGGGATATTATGGCGATACAGATGGCGGAAATGGGGGCGACTCCTGGTTTGGCCCTGTGAAAGCGGCTGGCGGCACCGGGGGTAAAAGAGGCAGCTACGACTGGTACACGGTGAACGGAGTTCCCGGAACTGCCAATATCGGCACGGTAACCGGGTATGCATCCACCCCGCCATCCAATATCCTGGATGTATTTACCGGGCTCCTCCGGTCCTACCTGGGCGACCGTATGTTTACTTCCAAATCAGGAAAAGGAGGCTCCCTCCAGGGATATTCCACAGGCAATTATCCCCCTACAGCAGGCGAGGGCGGTGCTGCCGTGATTACTTTTATTGAATAATTCGTTCCCCGGCCGGCACTTCTTCCGGCCATCAAATGAACCATTCCGCATGATTGTAAATAAAACCAACCTGTATTATGTCGGTTTTGCAATCCTGTTGCTCCTAATCGTCAACAATATACGGTCGGGGGTGCTGGTCGACACCTCCTTTTTGCCCAGGTTTTTA
>CAZVNF010000247.1:0-2435 GCA_964628215.1 uncultured Draconibacterium sp. | reverse complement strand
CCGGGTATTCCGTTTTCAAAGGATTTCTTAAATATTTATCAGCCGCAACAGGGATCTTCGCGGTTTTTTTTATTGTGATCACCCAAAGCCGGGCTGCTTACCTCGGACTGTTTTTCGCCACCCTGATTTTGTTAACGGTACTGCTCCTCAGGTACAGGGTTTTGTTTACCCGGAAAAATCTGCTGGCAGCGGGATTGTCACTCCTGTTATTATCAGCCGGTGTTTTTGCCTTTTTTTCCTCCCTGGATGCTCCAAGGAAAAGTTATTTTCTGAGCAAAATCCCGGTGTGGCAGTATTTTCGATCATATGAAGAGAGTCCTGATGTGATGCGTATAAACCGGCAAAAAGAAAAAGCACAGCTGACGGGAATCCCCGAATTTGACTTTGCCGGGAGTTATTATGAAAACGCCAGCCTGAGAATCATCTTCTGGAAAAAATCAGCCAGCCTCATTGCCTCACATCCCATGGTGGGAACGGGTGCCGGGAACTGGCGCATCAATGTACCTTCGGTTGCGAAACCCGATAATCCTGACCATACGTTTAAGAACTATACCTACAGTCAGCCGCATAACGAATGGATCGGCTTCCTGGCCGAACTTGGGATCCCGGGATTGATCCTGGCGGGAATCATTTTCTTCCTGCCCATCCTGATTGTGTTGTTCCGGATAGTGGTAAAACGACAGGAGATCCATGTGGGTTCGCTTTTTTATTGTGCATTTCTTGCCGGTTTTTACCTCTATGCCTGTTTTGATTTTCCATTTAAACGGATCGAACACAATGTACTGGTGTTTTCCATTCTCGCGTTTCTCATGCATAAAAATGTCATGGCAGGAAAAGTTTTTAACCCCGGACCTGGGCTCTGGATATGGTTCAGGTTTTTCCTGGTCGGAGGGCTCCTTTTCACCACCATGGTGCTGGTCCGGAGGATCAGTGGAGAATATTACACATTGCTGATGTTCAGGAATGAAGGAAAAAATAACGAAAAGGTTATATTTTACGGGCAGAAAGCAGGCAATTGGTTTTACCGGCTAACTCCGAACACCCTGCCACTCGACTGGTTTGTAGGGGTTGCCCAATTTAAGTCGGGTGATTCTGTTTCCGCAGGGGCCTCGTTTCAAAAGGCCCTGAAGGTAACTCCTTATGAGGTAAGGGTTTTGAATGACCATGCCATTTCATTGTACAAACTTGGACGCCCGGCGGACGCAAAATCAGAGCTTAAAAAGACCATTGCGCTTGATCCGTTTTTTGACGATGCCCGGTTCAATCTCGCAGCCATCCTCTATTTCAACGGACAGCCCGACAGTGCCAGGATATTGGTTCAGAGATGCAGGGAGTCGCAGAAAAAGACGGATTTTCTGAGTGAACTGAAATAAACCTTATCCGCAGTGCAGGTAGTTATTCACCATTTTCATGATCTCCTTCTCGTCATCTTTAATGGTTTCCCTGAGATTCTGATCCTTGAAACTTTTTAAATACTTTATCAGCCCGTCGATGATCTTGGGCGGGAAAATGTCGTGCTCTTCGTAAATCTTGCGCTGTCTCTCAAGGGCTTCCGCTGAATGCCAGCACGAAAAGGGCAGCTGCTGCAACTCACTTACCCGCGACTGATACTTCTCCTCAAAGATATTTACATCCACATACGTTTTCCTGGCCACTTCCAGGGCATCTTTCATCTCGATCCCATGACGTGCGGCCACGGTGAGTCCGGCAAAGAGGAGGTAAATGTCGGCAGAACCGTCGGGACAGCGGAATTCGACCGTCTGGCGGCTCCCGAACCCCTTCTGGGTCTCCTTTTCCTGGGGGTTGGCATCGGTGATCATGTTGTGTTTGCTGCCCCAGCCTAACGGCACGCGAACAAGCACGGAACGGTTGCGGTCGCCCCAGCAGATGTTTGTCGGCGCTTCCTGGTGGGGAACGAGTCGGAAATAGCTGGTCGGGATCATATTTCCGAAGGCGGTGAGCGATTGTGAAAGATCGAGGTACCCGGCTATGGCTCTCTTGGCGGTATCGGAAAGTTTGCCATCGTCGAGCATCACGCTGCTCCCGTTTTTCATCAGGCGGGTATGCACATGCATGCCGCTCCCGGCTTTGCCGGTGGTGATCTTCGGGGCGAAAGTGATGGTGACTCCGTATTTGTATGCCAGCGACCGAAGTACCCATTTGGCGATCATCAGCTGGTCGGCGGCATCTTCCAGGCGCACAGGGGTGAATTCAATCTCGTTTTGTTCATACGAAAGACCCGACTCGGTAAAGTTTCCCACCTCCGAATGGCCGTATTTGATAAATCCGCCGCATCTGGCAATGGCATGCATCGCTTCTATTCGCAATTTCTCCCATTTGCAGAAAGGGGACGATTCATGGTATCCGCGCTGGTCAACGGCCTCAAACAGCCGGTCCTGCTCACTGATGATGTAATACTCCAGCTCGCCCATCAC
>CAZVNF010000246.1:0-4645 GCA_964628215.1 uncultured Draconibacterium sp. | reverse complement strand
GGATCAATGCAAGCCCGTAATGCAGGTAGGTGAAATATTTTAATGATCCTGCCAGAGCGAAATAGAGTGAACGCAACCCCATGATGGCGAAAACGTTGGAGGTGTAAATGATGAATGGATCGTTTGTAATTGCAAGGATCGCCGGAATTGAGTCAACCGCAAAGATCAAATCAGTAGCTTCGACCAGAACCAGCACCAGCAAAAGGGGAGTGGCATGCAGTTTATGGTTCAGTCTAACGGTGAATTTAGAATCGACGTAGCCGGCGGTAACAGGAATGTATTTCCGGATGAACTTCAAAAGGGGATTGTTTTCTACTTTGATTTTAGTGCCTTTGTCACGCGCAATTTTCAACCCGGTGAGAATTAAAAAAATACCAAATACATAAATGATCCAGTGAAATTTGGCGATCAGTGAAACCCCGGCAAATATAAAGATGGCACGCATGATCAACGCTCCGAGCACTCCCCAGAACAGCACCTTATGCTGGTAGGCAGCAGGAACCTGGAAGGCGGTGAAAATCAGCACAAAAACAAAAATATTGTCAACGCTGAGCGATTTCTCAATAATATAACCGGTTAGGAACTCGATTGCCCTGACCTCTCCGAAATAATACCATACCCCTGCATTGAAAATTAGGGCAAGAACAATCCATACTGCACTCCAGGTGATGGCTTCCCTGAATTTTACTTCATGCGCTTTTCTGTGAAACAGGCCAAGGTCTATCGCCAGCATCAGGATCACAAACAAATTGAATCCGACCCATAGTAAAATTGTATTATCCATATTGCTATTTTTTCAGGATGCTATTTAGTTTTTGAATGTCACTTTTCAGTCCGTCAATCTTCTCTTCGAGCTCTTTCAACAATGTTTGAGTCCCCGGTTCATGCTTTTCCTTCCTCATCAACACCTTCTGCAGTTCATTATGGCTCTCCTGCATGCTGTTCATGATCACCCCGATAAACAGGTTCATAATGATCATGGCCCCGAGCAGAATGAATGACACAAAATAGAATACGGAGCCGTATGAAACAGGCTTCATGGTATATTCTGCAGCAGGATCGGCTGTTCCGTAAAGCTGGATGTTCATAATGTCGGTCCAGCCTTCGAGTGTCAGTACTTTGAAAAGGGTGATCATTGATGTATGCAGCGACCCGAAATGGGCAGGGTCGCTTTTCGCAAATAAGAAGCTGCCAATCACGGCATAAATATAAAAAACAAGGAAAAGCAACACCACCACGTATCCCATGGAAGGTATGCTTTTAAGGAGTGCATTTACCAGAAGCTGAAGTTTGGGAAAGATCGAAATGACCCTGAATACCCTGAGAATCCGTGCCAACCGGAGAACCATTACATAATGAGTGTCAATATGGGGGATAAAACATACAGCCACAATGATGAAGTCAAAAACATTCCAGGGATCCCTGAAATAATCCCATGGTCGCCTTCCATGGGCAAGTAATTTTAGAATAATCTCAACCAGGAAAATATAGATGATGGCTTGATCGATCAGGTGCAATGAATGGGCATACCTGGCGTAAAGGTCAGGGTAGGTCTCAATCCCGACGATCACCCCCGACAAAATAATCATGGCCAGGATAAAATACCTGAAAAGGCCTGAATTAACTATGTGACTTGTCTTTTCGTGAATTTTTTCCATCCGAATTATGTTCTTTTGATACTGGTTTTCGATCATATGTGGAGACGCAATATATTGCGTCTCTACTGAATAATCAACTTGCTTGTTTGCCGGAACTTTTCATTCTGAACGGTCACAAAATAGACGCCTTTGGTGAGGAATTCGGTTGAAATTTCGGTTTCCGGGCTTTTGATTTCCCCTGAGAAGCATTCGCGGCCATTCACATTGTAAATTTTAAGGCTATATTTATCCGCAGGTCTTTTCATCTTCACCGAAAATTTGGTTGTTGCCGGGTTGGGGGAGATGGATATTTCTGTGTTCTCCTTTTGATCCATTGACAAAGTTCCGTAGGCACTTTGTGCAAATGCGTGATTGTCGCATACAATTTCCGAAACATTTCCGGGAACAAATCCTGTTTCGTAGGTGTTGGTATAGGTATTGAAAATGATCATACGTTCCGCAAAATTGGTGTCAAAGCCTACCAATAAAAGGCTTCCTGAATTCTGGTCGAAGGATGACGACCCTACCAGGAACGCGGGGAATCCGGCCAGCAGTCCTCTTGAAGTTACAGTCCCGGTGAGGTAATCAATTTCAACTACCCGGTTGCCGTTGTAATTATTGGCTGAATCATATTCAGCACTTGAGGCAAATAGCTTGTCGTTGACATTGTCATAATTTACACTGTAAAGGTTGTTGTCGGGGGCTGTGGTGAGCAGTGTTTTCTTTGCCCAGGAAAACGCGGGATTTCTCACCGGAATACTGAACAGACAATAGGTTGAGGTACCATCGTTCCCGATATAGTAAATGATTCCGTGGTTGGAGTCGAATCCGATGGCATCCACCGCGATGCCATATAGTCCGGGCTCGCTGATCACACCCAGTAAACTGTCGGTTCCCGTTGTGATGTCATATTCGTTCACGCTGATGTAGCCTATGGAATCTGATTGCAGTGTGTAGATTTTCCCTGTGCTCATGTCGATCTCTGAGATATTGGAAAACGAACTAAACGGATGCAGACTTGTACTGTTTGAAACTGTGTTGAATGAAAGCAGCGCGCTTGAATCCGGGGTAATGCCGGTGAGGTAATAGTTGCTGTTGTATGCATCGAATAAGGAAGATGCCAGGTAATATCCTGTGAACATGGTTGGATAGGGGGTTACCGAAGCAGAATCGAATGCCTGCCATTTTAAAATGTCAATTTGGCTCGTATTGCTATTTATACCTGCACCCACAAGATTGATCTGTGACTGTCCGCTCAGACTTGTAAGAAGAACAATTAAAACTACTGATATATGTTTTCTCATTTTCGTATATCTTAAATTTATCAATAACTCAAAAGTACATAAAATTTGACACATGTTTATTGTTCGATCATCAGGGTGTATGTTGCATTAAATGAATTTCCGGTGAGCCGGCAAAGATAAGCTCCTGCCTGCACCCGCGGAATCTCAATCCGGTTGTCACCTTCAACGAGGTTTGCAGTCAGACGATTGAGCCCCTGCATGTCGAAAAGTTCTAACAAGGTGAACTGGCTGTTATTTCTTACAGTGAAATGGGTTGAGGCAGGATTTGGGAAAATATTGATTTGAAAATCGGAATTCTTCTCTATGGTTGCAGTAGGAACTGTTTTAATGACCATTGCGATGACGGTAGTGCAGGTGGTGTCAAAAATTGCATAACTGATCAGGCCTTTGGTGATGTCGTCGTATCCATCCAGTATTTTTTCTTCAAGTATTGCCGGATCGGTCGTGCAGAAACAATTGGTAGGAATGAAAAGATTCAGGTCGGTGCGGTTATCGATGTTATAATCAGTGTTGTAACAGATATGGTTGTTTTCGACAACCGGCGCGGGTTGTCCGAATCCAATAGGGCCAAGGGCGATACCGGTCGCATTGTTGTTGATTTCGCAATCTGTCACAAGGGTTCCCCATCCAACCTGCAGTGCTGTTTCATTGTTGCTGAAAACAGAATTGCTGACCGTAACCGTGTTTGTGTTTTTTATGGCTTCCGTGTTATTGAAAAAGGTGCATGAATCGATTACCCCATTATTGGGATTGTCGAGCGCAACGAGGTTGCTGTCAAAAACAGAGTTCCTGATTTCGGTGCCGGTAAATGAACCTGAACTAAGAGATATGCCAATTCCATTGCCGGTAAACGAACAATTGTTTATCAATAAACCACTGGCATAAATGGATAATGCCGCACCATTGTCACGAAACAGGCAATTGGTGAACCTGAAAATACTCCATCCGGTGACGACAGTGTTGTTCCCGATAAAGGTACAACTGTCAGCGCGCAGTTCTGTTCCGACATATACGACAGAATTGTTATAATTAAAAATGCATTGATTCAGGTTTATCAGCGGCGGAATAAATGAATCATAGGCTATGACATTGCCGGCATTGGAAATGCTGACATAGTCATAATTCAGGGCGCCTCCCTGGGAGTTTTTAACTACAATACCCACCCAGGCATAAGGCGTTGTAACGGCGGTGTCGGCCCTGAAGGTGATGAGTGCTCCTGGCTGACCTGTCATGTTGATCGTACCCCTGGTTTCGAGGTAGTATTGTCCCCCGGACAATCCGTTCTCTTTGACCCTTATTTCAACTCCGGGCTGAATTGTGAGTGTGACCCCGGGAAATACAACAATGCTGCCGGTCATCAGGTAAGGGCTGTTGGCAAGGGTCCATGTTGTGTTGGAATAGATTCCCCCGCTAACGACAGTTTGGGTAAAACCGGCTTGAACAGTCAATAAAAGTGTAATCACGACTAAGAAGTATTGCTTTTTCATGGTGTGGTGGGTTAGTCCGGTTTAACTGAAACAATGATTTTGAAGCTTGTTTGAGTAGAAATTAAGATCATCATCTGCTTTATTAGAATTAAGACTGAATAAAAGAATGACGATAAAAGAAGTAAATTATTACAGAAATGCAAAATATTTTTTAACCACTTAAAACACATGGAGCACATGGAAACTCTGAGTAGCTGTGGCCTCTATGATTATGATG
>CAZVNF010000245.1:0-4659 GCA_964628215.1 uncultured Draconibacterium sp. | reverse complement strand
CCGCCATCGGGATCGGGATCGATGTGCTGGAACCGATCGGCAACATGGTGATCGATATTGGCGGGGGTACCAGCGAAATTGCCGTGATTGCACTGGGAGGTATCGTGAACAATAAATCGATCCGTATTGCCGGTGATGAATTCAATGCCGACATCGAGGAATACATGCGCAAACAGCACAACATCAATGTAGGTGAACGTACCGCTGAACGGATAAAAATAGAAGTGGGGGCAGCCATTGCCGACATTGACAACCCGCCGCCCGACTATGCCGTGCATGGCCGTGATCTTTTAACAGGGATCCCCAAGGAGGTGATTGTGAACTATACGGAAATTGCCCATTGCCTCGACAAATCCGTTGCAAAAATCGAAGCCGCCGTATTGAACGCCCTTGAAATGACCCCGCCGGAACTGGCCTCTGATATTTTCGAAACCGGTATTTATCTTACCGGGGGAGGAGCTTTGTTGCGGGGCTTGGATAAACGTATTCACCTGAAAACCAAACTGAAAGTGCATGTAGCGGAAGATCCGTTGCGTGCAGTGGCCAGGGGTACCGGCATCGCGTTGAAGAACTTTGACAAATTCACGTTCCTCATCAAGTAAGAGGTACCATGCGGAATCTTTTTTTATTCTTCCGGGAGCACTATTTCTATTTTCTTTTCCTGCTGCTGGAGTCCTTTTCGCTGATTCTGCTTTTTAATTACAATGAATTCCAGGGAAGCTCCCTCTACTCTGTGTCAAATGCTGTTTCAGGATCTGTGAACAGCATGTTCAGCGGGATATCGGAGTATTTTTCTCTCAAAAAAACCAACCGGGTGCTGATCGAAGAAATGGCCAAACTCCACTCCCGGATCCCTGAAGCTTTTTATGTGACCGATGTCAATGTGTTTTATAAAAAGGATTCTATCGTCCATCTTGAATACAAGTATATAAGCGCTAAGGTGATAAGTAATTCGACCAACAAGCGGAACAATTTTCTTATGATCAACAAGGGGTCGCTGCATGGAATTGAAAATCACATGGGGGTAATTATCGGGAATAAGATTGTTGGCCAGGTTGTAAGCGTTTCACCTCATTTCAGCTGGATCATGTCGATGCTGAATAAAGACAGCCGGATTTCCGGAAAATTCCGCAAGAATAACCAGCTGGTAAATGTGGAATGGAATGGGGGAAGTTACCGGAAGGGGCAGGTGAAGGAGATTCCCAAACACATTGTGATGGTAAAAGGGGATACGATCATCACGAGTGGCAATTCCGATATATTTCCCGAAGGTTTGATGATTGGCACGATCTCCGGGTTTAAAAATGCCACCGACGAAAATTTCAACAACGGCGAGATCCTGTTTTCAACCGATTTCAACAGCCTTGGATATATCGAAGTGGTTGTGGATTTGATGCGTAAAGAAAAAGAAGAATTGAAAGCTTCCTTTAAATCACAGTAATGACCTCCAGAACCGTATTTTATAACGTCGTCCGGTTTTTCTTTCTGATATTTTTTCAGGTTCTGATCCTGAACCACATTAATTTAAGCGGATATATCAACCCCTATTTTTATATCTATTTTATTCTTTTGCTTCCCTTCGACACCCCGAAATGGATGCTGCTGATCGCTTCCTTTGTCCTTGGATGGAGCGTGGATATTTTCACCAATACCATTGGCCTGAATGCAGCTGCCTGCGTGCTGATGGCCTTTGCCAGACCGTTCGTGATCAGCGCCATCTCTTCCGGACCGGAGTCCCTGCTGGGAGATACCCCCTCACTCAGAAACCAGGGCCTGAAATGGTTTCTCTACTATGCAATCATTCTGACAATCATTCATCATTTTGCATTTTTCTTTCTGGAAATATTCCGCTTCAGCGAGTTCCTGGCAACTTTTGTACGTGTGTTGCTGAGCAGTGCATTCACCCTGATGCTGATGCTTATCAGCGAATACATACTCTATCCCCGGGGAAAATAAAAAACCCGTTCCTTTGAGAAACGGGTTTGGGAGGTTTCGAGCGGAGTCGAACCGCTGTGGACGGTTTTGCAGACCGCTGCCTAGCCACTCGGCCACGAAACCATGGTAAATGGGAGCGCAAAATTACAAAAAGTTTTTAAATTACGGCAAATTCATTTCTTCCACCGGGTTTTATAGCTTACCTGTTGCATCTTGCCGCCCATCGGAGGGTTTATTTTGGCAATCTTCAATTCAATAGCCTGAATTTCAGGAAATTCTTTAATTGATGCATCCATGATCCGCCGGGCAACATGTTCAAGTAAATGCGACTTTTGTTCCATCTCTTTTTTCACACACCGGTATAGCCTTACATAATCGGTAGTGTCGTGCAGGTGGTCAGAAAGCTCGGAAACAGTGGTATCCAATTCTATCTGAAGGTCGAGGATGAATTTTGTTCCGATGATCTGTTCTTCTTTAAAACAGCCGTGAAAAGCAAAGAACTCCATGCCTTCCAATAAAATTGTACCCATATTTTACCATTTTTGAACCGGTGAAATTATCAATTTCCGGCGAACCGGGCGTTACGTTTTTTAAATTGTAGTAAGTTTGCAGAATATTATTTCTCGCAGATTCTCGCGGAAAAATACGCAGATTCTCGCAGACTATAAAAAACATCATAATCATTTTTGCGAAAATTTGCGAGAAAATCTGCGAAAATCTGCGAGAAACAGATCAATACTAATTTCCCACTGCATTGTCAAACACCTGTATCATGGATGAAACAAAAAACCCCGAAGAAGAAAAAGCACCCCGCTCCCTTAATTTCATCGAAGAAATTATCGAAGATGATTTACGGAACGGAGTAAATGAAGGCCGTGTGCATACCCGGTTTCCTCCTGAGCCCAACGGGTACCTTCACATCGGCCATGCCAAATCGATCTGCCTGAATTTTGGCCTGGGAAAAAAATATAACGGCAAAACAAACCTCCGTTTCGATGATACCAATCCGGTTAAGGAAGATGTAGAGTACGTCGATTCCATCATGGAAGATGTTAAATGGCTGGGTTTTGACTGGGAAGACCGGTTGTTTTATGCCTCTGATTATTTTGAACAGCTCTATGAATATGCCTGCATTCTGATCAGGAAGGAAAAGGCATACGTGTGCGATATGACGGCGGAAGAGATTAGTGAAACCCGCGGAACTCCTACCCGGGCGGGAAAGGAAAGTCCATACCGCAGCCGGACCGTGGAAGAAAACATCGATCTGTTTTCGCGCATGCGAAGCGGGGAATTCCCGGATGGGGCAAAGGTGCTCAGGGCAAAAATCGATATGGGTTCGCCCAACATGCATATGCGCGATCCGGTGCTCTATCGCATACTCCATGCACATCATCACCGCACAGGCAGCCAGTGGTGCATCTACCCGATGTACGATTTTGCCCATGGCCAGTCCGATTCCATTGAACGGATCACCCATTCGATCTGCACCCTTGAGTTTGAAGTTCACCGGCCACTGTATGACTGGTTTATCAAAGAAATAGGTCTTTATGCCCCGCGGCAGATCGAATTCGCCCGGCTCAACGTAACCTATACCGTGATGAGCAAGCGCAAATTGCTGGAACTGGTCCGTGATGGCAATGTGAGCGGGTGGGACGACCCGCGGATGCCAACCATCTGCGGGTTGCGCAGGCGCGGCTTTACCCCCGAATCCATCCGCAATTTTGCCGAGACGATCGGGGTGGCCAAGCGCGACAATGTAATTGACGTCAGCCTGCTCGAATTCTGCATCCGCGAAGACCTCAACAAACGCGCCAACCGGCTGATGGCGGTGTTGAATCCCGTCAAGGTGGTGATCGATAATTATCCTGATGACCAGGTGGAGGAGATGGAATCTGCCAACAATCCGGAGGATGAATCCGGAGGGAGGAGAAAGATGCCCTTCTCAAAATACCTTTTGATCGAAAAGGATGATTTTATGGAAGATCCGCCAAACAAGTTTTTCCGCCTCGCTCCCGGCCGCGAAGTGCGATTGAAGGCTGCTTACATCATTCGGTGCGAAAGTGTGGTGAAGGACCCGGAAACGGGCGAAATCAAAGAGATTCATTGCACCTACGACCCGCAAACCAAAAGCGGTATGGCCGAAAGCAACCGCAAGGTGAAAGGCACACTTCACTGGGTTTCTGAAAAACAGGCGGTTAAAGCGGAAATCAGGCTTTACGACCGTCTTTTTAACAAAATGAATCCCGACGACAACGAAGAAGGAAAAACCTACAGGGATTATCTGAACCCTGATTCCTTAAAGATAGTCACCGCGTTTATCGAACCATCGGTTTCAACTGCCGGGGTTTTGGATAAATATCAGTTCGAACGCACCGGCTATTTTTCGGTAGATAAGGATTCATCCCCGCAGAATCTGGTCTTTAACCGGGTGGTGCCCCTGAAAGATTCGTGGTCTAAAGTTGAAAAAGTTAAATAAAACTTGACACTTTTGGAAAAAATGTATTAATTTTGCACGCAGATTGTCCGATGGTGTAACTGGCAACACAAATGATTCTGGATCATTAGAGTCTAGGTTCGACCCCTAGTCGGACAACATCTCAAAATCAAATAAGGCTGTGAATCAATGATTTACGGCCTTTTTTGTGTCTGCCATATACGTAGTGACAGTTTTTCCTCTTGATCAGAGAAGCCTCATGATCCGCGGGTGTAAAATTACCATCGCTG
>CAZVNF010000244.1:0-4681 GCA_964628215.1 uncultured Draconibacterium sp. | reverse complement strand
AAAACAACCATATCCATAAGCCCTGAAAGGGCGAGATAAATATTTTAGTTGATAGTGATCAATCAGTAAATTTTATGCAAAATAACTTAAAAAACAGAGCCCTTTGCAATATCTGCATTCTTTTCAGCAAAATCAGCAAGAAATATTTCATACCACGCCATGTTTTGGCGTAGTCGCATATTAATTTTACATTCAATAATCAACCTAAAGAACAAAATTATGATCTTACTGACTGTTTACAGGGAACCTGCACAAAAAAGAGAGAATCGCGAATTCACCCGGCTCCAGGAAGCCATTGAATTCGGACAGAAAACCGGGCTGGATTATGAAATTTACGATCCGGTCACCGGCAAGGTCATCGACTGGAACGAGATCAATATCCGGGAGGATGAGGAGTGGTATTATGATGAGAAGGAATATCTCTGGAAAAAATTCAAAGCCGCTGATGATTTTGAGGAAGGATTTCAAACCGGTGATTTCAGTTACGAAAAGATCACGCAAAAACGTAACTTGCGCTGCGCCTGATAATCATTTAAACCTGTTGCACCATGGCCAAGCAGGACTATTTTCTCCGGTACCTCACCATCATCAAAAAGCTTCGCCGGAGCGGGGAAGCTACCTTAATAGAGATCAACGATTTCCTGGAAACGGAATCGGAGTTCCACGACCGTTCATTTACCGTGTCGAACCGCACCTTCATCCGCGATGTGAACGAGATCCGGACGCTGTTCAAGGTCGATATCCGCTTCGATTTCAGTAAAAAAGTTTATTACATAGCTGAGGACCAGCAAAGCGACCTGAACAACCGGATGCTCGAATCGATAGACACCATCAATTCGCTGAAAATGATGGATGATGCAACACGCTATATGTTTTTCGAAAAACGCAAAGCCCATGGAACGCATCACTTTTACGGCCTCCTCCATGCGATAAAGAACCGGGTGGTGATTCAACTGATGCACCAGAAATTTGACAGCGATGAACCCAGGGAGAGACAGGTGGAACCTTATGCCCTGAAAGAATCAAAGGGCAGGTGGTACTTGCTGGCAAAAGACCGGAACGACCGCAGGATAAAGACTTTTGGCCTCGACCGTATCCTCGATTTCCAATCCACCCCCGGCAGGTTTGATTACCCCATGAGCCTCGATGTGAACGAAATGTTCCGGTACTGTTTCGGGGTGATCAATCCCGATGAGTCTCCACCCGATCACATCATCCTTTCATTTGAGCCGGAACAGGGGAAGTTTATAAAAAGCTATCCCATTCATGAATCGCAAACCATCCTCGCAGATAATTCACAGGAACTCAGGATCAGTCTCACCCTTTTCATCACGCACGACCTGGTGATGGAGATTCTTTCATATGGCATGGCTGTGAAGGTCATTTCGCCGGAGAGCCTGATCAGTGAGGTGAAAAATATTTACAAAGGAGCGGCAGAGAAATACAGAACAGCATGAAGCGGGATTTCTGCATATGCCTTTACCTCCCTATCCCAAAAACCAAATCAACCACCGGCAGCAAATGCCACTGGGGCCCGGCAGGGTATCTCCCGAAACACAGCTTATACCCGGCCTCAATACGAAGCGATTCCTTTTTCGATGTGTACGCCAGCACCCCTTTGTTTTCAAGAAAATAGTTATCTTCCGTGCCACACACCATGAAATTTTCAAGGGAAAAAAGCCACCCGAGCCGGGGTATGAATTTTCCCCGGAAGTCAAGGCCCGCATCGAATTCCGGCTGGTTGTAAAAAACAGCAAGCCGCGGATAGATTACAGGCAGGTCGATGGTGGTACGCGGATCGAGGGGACCAAATTTTACGGCAAAGGCAATTCCGGCATGTGCGGTAAGCAATGCCCTGTGAAACGGACTGTATGAAACCAGGAACCTGTTGGAAACGGAGAACATCTGCGGAATTGTAAATTCAGGAGAGATCAGTCCGCCGGTGCCTTCCGTTGCAACCAGCCGCATAAACTGTGTCGGATAAAAAATTCCATGTTCCGTTGCCAGTGTGAATCCGGAATATTCACCCCAGCCCACCTTGATTTTTACCTGGGGCATCAGAAAGAACATCAGGGGATGTGCCGATAGTTCGAGTTTATCTGAAATCCCGTAACGCGAGGCGGTGAAAAGTCCGAGTTCCCACCGGCGATCCGGAATATTGCAGGCGGTTCCGTCGGCCCAATAGTGCCTGGTAACCGAATCCTGCGAAAACAGGTCGCTCAGGAGGCATATACCGATCATACAAAGAAACACCTTTTTCATTCCTGTTCAGTTAGTTGGGTAACATGAAAAGCACGCTCACCGGGGCGTGGTCCGACTCTTTTATGGCATCCTGATGGGTTATTTCAGAATTGGGCACCCAGTGGTAATTGGTAAAGAGGTAATCGAGGGTACGGTCCCAGAAATGATCTCCCCGCGTGGTATGCGTAAAATACCGGTACTGGCCGGCCTGGTAGGTTTCAGTTGAAACGGCACTGGAATAGGCTGTGTAAAGCGTATCGAGCCAGTGTTTCTCCGGCTCATAATCGCTACCTTCCTTGTGTACCGGATCATCCGCCGAGCCATGAAATGACTCCGAAGGGCACATATCCTGTATGCAGTAATCGGTAGTGTCTGATCCGGGAGGAAGGGTGTTGAGGTCTCCGCCTGCAACAAACAAACCACCATCCCCGGTGATCCGGTCAAGTTCAATTTTGAATTGCCGGATATGCTTTTGCTTCGTGTCATCGGTAGCAAAAGCCGACGCATGGATGTTTACCGCGTAAAGGTTGTTCACATGCGGTATTTCAATCCTGCCGGTGACCATGCAGCATCGTTCGTAAAAATAACGGGTCAGGCTGCTCTGATCCTCGCGGAGCTGCAACTGGATCCGTTGCGCATCACTGATCTTCCAGCGCGAAAAGATGACATTTTCTTCCTCCAGGCGGCCAAGTCCGTCGCTGGGGATAAACTGGGCCTTCCATTGGGAACCGCTTACCGCGTAATTGAAATACGTATGATCGAGAATGTATTGCAACTGGTTGATGTAGGCCGAACGCTTTGAATTGACATCGACCTCCTGGAGCAGCAGGATGTCCGGTTTTACCTGGTTAATCAGAGCCACAATGGCATTGAGGGCACTGTTTACCTCTTCTTCCGTCAGGATAACCCGGTTTCCGCAGGCATCGCCAAACCAGGGCAGCCTTCCTGCCCCAAAACGGATATTCCAGGTCATCACCCTAACCATGGTGAAGGTATCAGGTGCCGGCACAACAGTGGAAGCCGTATAATAGGTGGCTGGCTCAATATCGTCAAAACTGGTTGCCAGGGGTTCACAGGAATTCAACAGCAAAACAACTACGAAGGCAAGCACAGGAATCAGTCCCCCCGAAAAATACACGTTATGGAATGGCTGGCGCTTCATGATTTGATTTTTCTCACACCAAAGGTAATTGTTACATAGAGTTTGCTTCTAATATTTCTCCGGTTAAAACTGGGATTTTTTGCAATTCCGGGAAGTAACATTTGCATTAATCACAAAAATACAAACCTGCCCGGCCCGGGTTGTGAAAAAATGAAACAAGAAAGATCAGCTGAGGCTCCTATTCTGAATTAATCCAATTTCCATATTCTTGCCCACTGAATTCCATATTGAATTCATCGCTGTCAACTGTAATTTTACCCTGAAATTTTAAACTTCATCCCCATGAAAACCACTGCATTCATTTCCGTTTTTATCCTGTTTCTGATTCAGGTGGCACAGTCACAAACCGGTTCCCCCGCCGAAAGGGATGTGTACCGTATCTGGACGATCTCTGCATCAGGGAAATCACAGGCAAAGCCCTGGGGCATGCCATCACAGGGAGGCCAGACAGACCAGGGCGCTTTATATGAAGTAAAAGACTCCTCTGTAGTAATCACCACCACCTCAAGCCTGACTGGCTATTCAG
The DNA here is from genome assembly GCA_964628215.1 of uncultured Draconibacterium sp. Taxonomy (GTDB): domain Bacteria; phylum Bacteroidota; class Bacteroidia; order Bacteroidales; family FEN-979; genus CAIVAT01. The sequence goes on along the minus strand of CAZVNF010000244.1, from coordinate 752 downwards.
GTGAAAACCTGTATTTGTCGGAAATAGATGCAAAAGACATAGGAATGATCAAACTCAGGAAAAAAGGCAACCAGGGACTTGGAATATTGATCGGCGCACTATCCGGACTGGCGGCAGGTGTTATCCTGGATGTCGTGGTAATTTCATCCTGGAATAAATCAGCAAACAACTCAAATAACGGTTATTCTTATACGGAGGAGGTATTTGTTGAAACGCCAAAGAAAATTGCGCTGGTTGCAGGTTCGATCGGAATTGTGGGGGTGGGTATTGGTATCGGGGCCGCAGTGGGGGGTGCAAAGTTATCCATTCCGATCAATGGGAACCAGAAACAATTTGAAATTCAACGGGCAAAGCTGAATGGTTATTCGATCAAACACCAGGCCGGACTGGATGGCAAAACATTCACCGAACTCCCCGGCACGGTTGCCGATCAGGATGGCAACATATATCACACACTGGCATTGGGCGGGCAGGTTTGGATGGCAGAAAATCTAAAGGCTTCTCACTATGTAAATGGTGCTCCGATCCCCGGATCAAAACAAACTACTGCCGGATCCGGACGCCTGTATCCATGGACACCAGGCAACGACAGCCTGCGGATTTGCCCGGCCGGATGGCATGTACCATCCCTGGCCGAGTGGACCTCTCTGTATAATTCACTTGGAGGTGAATATGCGGCAGGAAGCAAAATGGCGGAAAGTTTTTCCATCGGGGGACCAACAGCCAAATGGTGGTCGTCCACCGAAACGGAT
>CAZVNF010000243.1:0-4682 GCA_964628215.1 uncultured Draconibacterium sp. | reverse complement strand
AAAAAAATGGGTTAATAATACCATGATAAACAACCATTTTCTAAACCAGAATAATTTAAAACATAAAATTATTCTTACGTTTTATACTGTTTTTGCTTTTGATTTACTATTTTTAACCGCAACTTTAAACGAAAACTATAATTCAACCCAGGCTTAAACGATGGATTCCAATTTCAAGTTTTTATCAACTGAATTTCAGATTCTTTTCAACCTCGCACAAAGTGCTGAGAAATACATTCATCATGACCCAAGTGCGGCATTATTTAAATTGAGATTAATGGTTGAAAAGATGGTTGATTCGATATTTGAAATTCATCAAATTGAATTTCCTGTCGAAAATTCATCTTTCAGAAAATTACAGGTTTTGACTGATGAAGGTATTTTGGAAGATAAAATAACCAGTCTTTTTCACACCCTCAGAAAATCAGGCAATCAGGCTGTACATGATGGAAAAGTTAAAGATGGTACAGCTATGAATTTTCTGTACAGTATGTTTAAACTCTCAGTTTGGTTTAATGAAACCTATTCCAATAAGCCTTCTGACCTTAGTTTGATAAAGTTTCATCCGCCTGAAAAAGTGGATCTGGAAAAGGATTATAAAAATCTTGAACAGGAATATCAGCAACTGGAACAAAAGTTTGCAGATCTGATAAACGAAAGGAAAATCGGGGCTTTAAGCATTGAGAAATCAACGGAGATCAAACAACGTTCAAAGAATGCTGCCCTGAAAATTGAAATGTCGGAGGCAGAAACCCGGCTTCTTATTGATGCTCAGTTAAGGGCAGCCGGATGGGAAGTTGACACACTCAACCTGAATTACAAATTACATGGTACACTTCCGGAGAAAGGCAAAAACAAAGCCATTGCAGAATGGAAATGTGGAAGTAAGTGGGCCGATTATGCATTGTTTGTAGGAACTGAACTCTTTGGACTGGTTGAGGCAAAGAAATATGCCCAGGATATATCAACCGACTTATTACAGACCAAACGATATGCCGAACAGACCGAAAATCAAACTCCTGTTCAGCTTTTGGGTGAATGGGGAATTTATAAAGTGCCTTTTTTGTTCTCAACCAACGGACGACCTTATTTGCAGCAACTGGCAACAAAAAGCGGTGTTTGGTTTATCGATGTCAGGAATGAAAAAAATCATTCCCGGTCGTTAAAAGGCTGGTTCTCTCCGGAAGGATTACTGAAAATGTGGGAGCAGGATATTGATAGTGCCGATGAGAAACTAAAAAACAGCAAACCCAACTTTCTTCAGGATAAAAACGGTCTTTCTCTTAGGGATTACCAGATGAAAGCCATTGAGAAAGTTGAGCAGACGATTATGAACAGTCCTCATATAAAGCGGATGTTGCTGGCAATGGCTACCGGAACCGGCAAAACCCGCACCATTATTGGCCTTGCTTACCGTTTGATTCAATCGAACCGTTTCAGAAGAATACTGTTTATGGTGGATCGCCGAATGCTGGCTACTCAGGCAAGTGATCATTTTAAGGATGACAAAATTGAGGATCTAAATACTTTTTCAGGTATATACCAGCTTGAAGGATTGAATGTTTTGGTTCCTGATTCGGAAACCCGATTGCACTTTGCCACTGTTCAAAGCATGGTGAAACGCCTGTTCTATTCTGAAGGTGATAATATGCCCATCGACACCTACGATTGCATTATTGTGGATGAAGCTCACCGGGGATATTTGCTTGACAAAGAAATGGACGATGAAGAACTTGGTTTTAAAGATCAGCGCGACTATGTTAGCAAATACCGTCGTGTAATCGACTATTTTGATGCCACTGCCATTGGAATGACCGCTACTCCGGCCCTGCATACCACCGAAATATTTGGATCACCTATTTATAACTATTCCTATCGCGAGGCGGTGATCGATGGTTTTTTGATTGACCATGAACCACCTTATCTAATCAAAACAAAACTTGGTGAAGAAGGAATTATATGGGAAAAAGGTGACAGGCCGAAAGTGTACGATAAAGAGAACAATCAGATAATTGAATTGGCCGAGCTGGAAGACGAACTGGCCATCAATATCGATGGATTTAATAAAATGGTGATTACTGAACCGTTCAACCGGACTGCAATCAGTCAGTTGGTTCAATTGATTGATCCCGACGGAGAGGAAAAGACCCTGATTTTTGCAGCCACCGATGAACATGCCGATCTGGTAGTCAGCATCATGAAAGAAGAATTTGAAAAAATAGGCTGTTACCTCAATGACAGTACCATTCAAAAGATTACCGGAAAATCGTATGATCCGGAAGAACAGGTAAGAAGGTACAAAAACGAAAAGTACCCGACAATTGCCGTCACTGTGGATTTGCTCACAACCGGAATTGATGTTCCTGCCATTTGTAACATCGTATTCCTGAGACGTGTAAGGTCCAGGATATTGTATGAGCAAATGCTTGGACGTGCTACCCGGCGTTGCGATGAAATTGGCAAGGAAGTATTTAGAATTTATGATGCGGTGCGGATTTATGAGGCTCTTCAGGATTATACCCAAATGAAACCGGTGACTGTTAATCCAAATGCTTCATTTGAAGAACTGGCCGGGGAACTTGGACGGATTGAAAGCAATGAACGGGCAGCAAAACAACTGGAACAGATTATTGCAAAATTCCAACGAAAGAGAAAATATATTCATGACGATAACATTGATCAGTTTAAATACCGTTCGGGAGGACATGACCCGGAAAGTTTTGTCAGCTTCCTGATTGAATCCAAAAATCAAGGTACACTGGATCAGGTTAGCCGGATGACTGGAGTCTGGAAATTTCTGGACGAGTTAAAACCTTCACCGGCATATCAGTTTGTATCTGAACATGAAGATGAAAGCCGTGGTTTTGAACGTGGATATGGAAAAAGCAAGAAGCCGGAAGATTACATCCAAAGTTTCAGGCTGTTTATTCTTGAGAACCAAAACAAGATGGCTGCACTTCAAATTATTTGCACACGTCCACACGAACTCGACCGGAAATCGCTGAAAGAACTGCAACTTCAGCTCGATCAACTTGGCTTTAACCAACGTACACTGAACACGGCATGGAAAGCTACACGAAATGTGGATATTGCAGCCGACATCATTTCTTTTATCCGGACTATGGCTCTGGGCGATGTACTGATTAGTCACGAAGAGCGGATCAGACGGGCAGTTGAAAAAGTGAGAGCCATGAAAAGCTGGAACAAGATTCAGCAGAAATGGATCGACCGGTTTGAAAATCAATTGTTGTCGGAAAACATTTTGCAGCATGATGATTTAAACCTTGCTCCTTTTAATGAAAATGGAGGATTTGACCGGCTGAACAAGGTTTTTGAAGAGCAACTTGATCAGTTAATTATTCAGCTGAATGAGAATTTATACCAAACAGCATAAGCCTGTAACAATTTTTCAGGGATATTACAAAACTAAAATAAAGAAATTCTTATTTTACTTTAAGTCTCGAAAGTATAATAACAGATTTTTTATTTTACCTTTATCGCCACTATGATTGAATTAGAAAAATACAAATCGGGGCACTACGAAAAAGCCTTTGGCTACAAGTACTTTGTGCCTTCATTCATTAATGATGAGTGGATTTGGCAGGCACCTGTAATTAACAGCTTACTGGAAAAGGCTGCGGTAAAGTTGGGCGAATTGAACTCGTTTGCCCGTTTGGTGCCAAACATCGACTTGTTTATTCAACTTCACGTTACAAAGGAAGCTGTAGTTTCCAGTAGGATTGAAGGAACTCAAACCAATATGGAAGAAGCCATCCTTCCGCTGGAAGAGGTAAAGCCTGAGCGCAGAAACGACTGGCAAGAAGTCAACAATTACATTCACGCGCTTAATGAAGCGATTCTGGAACTAAAAAAGTTGCCAATTTCTTCAAGGCTGCTTCGACAAACGCACCAAACCTTATTGCAAAGTGTTAGGGGTGAACATAAACTTCCGGGAGAATACCGAACGAGCCAAAACTGGATTGGTGGAAATTCACTTGCCGACGCGGTGTTTATTCCGCCAAGCCATTTACTTGTGAACGATTTAATGGGAGATCTTGAAAAATTTCTGAATAACGACGAGATCAATGTCCCGGCCTTGATCCGAATTGCCATTGCACATTACCAGTTCGAAACTATTCACCCCTTTCTCGATGGCAACGGGCGTATTGGTCGCTTACTCATCACCCTGTATCTGGTGAGTGAAGGTATTCTTGGCAAACCATTGCTTTACCTTTCTACCTGGTTCGAAAAAAACAAAAGTTTGTATTACGATAATTTAAGTAAGGTAAGAACCAAAAACGATATGCTGCAATGGATCAGGTATTTCCTGGCTGGAGTGGAGCAAACCGCCGGACAGGCAGTGAATACCCTGTCGAATGTGTTAGCGCTTAAAGCTAAGATGGAGCAGGAAATAACAGCCGATTTTGGTCGCCGGAGCTATTCAGCCCTAATCCTGCTGAACGCATTGCTCGAAAATCCGTTTACCACCATCGAAAAAGCAGCAAAAACCTGTTCGTTGAGTTATAAAGCAGCGAACGATTTGGTGGCTGCCATGCAGCAAAAAAACTACCTCGTTGAAGTAACCGGCCAAAGCCGGAACAGGATTTTTATTTTTGAACAATATTTAAACGCTTTTAAAGCAGATTAAACCAAAATATGAGTGCAGAAGAAATAGCCGCCAA
>CAZVNF010000242.1:0-4707 GCA_964628215.1 uncultured Draconibacterium sp. | reverse complement strand
TCTTATGGGTCATCAGGGCATCATACACCTGGTCGGAAGGATTTGACCATTCCACACCTCCATACAGGCACTCTGTGTTCTGACGGAAAATCATGGTGTCGATGACAGGCTCTTCAATAACGCCGCCAAATCCCCGGCGGATAAAGTTCAACGGGTTACCTTTGAAGGTTTTACATGGCCTCATACAGATATCGAGGTCATATTTCTGCCGCATGGTGACGATCGGGCTGTAATAGGCAAATCCTTTACCTTTAAGTTCCGGCGACAATTCTGCTTCGGTTTTATCTTTTGGTTTGGAAGTTATCGCTCCAAAAAGACCAATCTTATGTTTTTCGAGCAATTTCTGGGTGCGTTCCGGAAATGGATCACCTTCTTTGCACCAAAACTCCCAACCGATGTCCCCGTGTACATATTCTGCGTCAAAACCGGCAGCATCCAGCACGCGGATGGCCTCATCAAGCACGACTTTACCGATCCCGTCACCGGGCATTGCAACGATAGTTCTTTTTGCCATAAGTAATTTGTTTATTAATAGTTAAATAATTAACAATTGGGCGTCAAAGATACAAATCCGTTCGAAATTCACAAAGAGGTACCGACACTTTTTTCCCAATAATTTCTGCCACTATTTGTTACTTTTGCAAACAAATTACATGTTTTTGAAACAGCATCTGGTAAATCCAATATTTTCAATCATTTCGCAGGTGGCGGATGAGGTACATGTCCGGGTATTTGTTATCGGGGGATTTGTCAGAGATATCTTGCTGCAACGTGACAATAAGCAGGATATAGATATTGTAGTGCTGGGTAGCGGCATTGATTTTGCCCATGAGGTTGCAGCAAAACTTGGCGGAGATGTTCCTGTGAAATTTTTTAAAAATTTCGGCACCGCCATGCTGAACTTCCATGGTTGGAAAATTGAATTTGTAGGTGCACGAAGGGAGTCTTACCGGCGTAATTCACGAAAACCCATCGTTGAGGATGGCACCATCGAAGATGACCAGAACCGGCGTGATTTTACCATCAATGCAATGGCCATCGATCTGACTCTTGAGAAGTATGGTCAATTGATTGATCCGTTTAACGGAATCAGGGACCTGGAGGAAAAAACCATTAAAACCCCGCTGGACCCTGATATTACCTTTTCCGACGACCCCTTGCGTATGATGCGTGCGATAAGGTTCGCAACCCAGCTTGATTTTACAATAGATCCTGTGTGCTTCGAAGCAATTTCAAGGAACGCGGGTCGGATTTCAATTGTGTCGATGGAGAGGGTGACTGATGAGTTAAACCTGATCATCCAGGCCAGGGTCCCTTCGAGGGGATTTCTGATGCTGGACGAAACCGGACTCCTGAAACTTATATTTCCGGAATTCTGCGAGCTTAAAGGCGCTGAGATCATCGAAGGGAAAGGCCACAAAGATAATTTTTACCATACGCTGGCCGTCCTCGACAATGTAGCTTCCGTTTCAAATGATCTGTGGCTCAGATGGGCTGCAATTCTCCATGATATTGCCAAGCCCCTGACTAAAAAATTCATCCAGGGAACAGGGTGGACTTTTCATGCGCATGAGTTCCGGGGCGCAAAGATGGTTCCCCACATCTTCAGAAAGCTTAAACTCCCCCTGAATGAAAAGATGCATTATGTTGAAAAACTTGTACTGCTTCATCTTCGTCCGATAGTTCTGGCTGAAGATGAAGTGACTGATTCAGCGGTACGCAGGTTGCTCTTTGAAGCCGGCAACGATATTGACGACCTGATGCTCCTGTGCAACGCAGATATCACTTCAAAGAACCCGAATAAAGTAAAACGGTTCATGGCCAACTTTATCATCGTCAGGCAAAAACTGAAGGAAATTGAAGAGAAGGACCAATTGCGGAACTGGCAGCCACCTATCACAGGAGAGGTTATTATGAAAACATTCGGCATTCCCCCGTCAAAATCGGTGGGTATCATTAAAGACGCGATTACAGAAGCCATCCTGGAAGGAGAAATACCGAACAATTTTGAATCGGCATACCAGCTGATGCTCAGGGAGGGAGACAAACTTGGACTGGTAATGTCAAAGGGTTGATCCTTTTTTTTACTGTTTGTTAAACGGAATTTTATATTTTTGAAGCAGAATTATAGCTGAAGACAACATGTTAATTTATCGTTTTAGAATTACATGCGAAGAGCATGATGCATTTCTCCGGGAAATCGAAATTCAACCGAATCAGACGTTTCTGGATTTTCACCATATTTTGCTGGATTCAGCTGAATTACTGCATTGTGAAAGAGCCTCTTTTTTCAATACTGATAAAAAGTATAAAAAAGATAAGGAAGTTTCACTTAAACAGGAAAAGCGTCAGGTTAGAAAATATGACGAAGATCTTGACCAGGTAATCACTGAATCAGTTTCCCTGCCGTTGATGAAAACGGAAAAATTAAAAAATTATATCGAAGACCCGCATCAGAAGATGATCTACGAGTTTATTGGGAGGGATATTTTTTCATTTCACATTGAATTGTTTAAAATATTTCCCACTGACGAAGTTGTCTCTTTTCCCAGGTGTATCAAACGTGTTGCTGAGTTGCCAAAGAAGGCAGAACAGCCTGCACCCGTTGCAAATGCCCCTGTTGCACCCAAAGTGATAATTCCCAAAGTCCCGCTTCCCAAGATTGAGGAACTGGTTAAATTTGATGACATTGTTGAAAATGAACATGAGCTTGCGGCGATTGAAAGTGAACTCGATGGATTATTGGATGAGGCTACTGAAGAAATAGCCTTTGAAACCAAAGACGAGGAGGATCACGGTAACAACGACTTTTTATACGGGGAACATGACGGATCGGAGGATGAGGAGAAACTTGATCATTTAGATGATTATGAAGATATTGAAAACCTGGACAAACGCCTTTCAGGTTTTGATCGTGATTCGGATGACTATTGATGAACCTTTGCTGGTCGTAATTGCCGGCCCTACCGCTGTCGGCAAAACAACACTTTCCATTGCCCTTGCCAGTCAGTTGAATTCAGAAATCATCTCTGCTGATTCACGGCAGTTTTATCGTGAAATGCAAATCGGAACCGCTGCCCCTGCTGCTTTTGAATTATCATTGGTGCCTCACCATTTTGTTCATCAGCTGTCAATAAAGGAACCCTATAATGTTTCTCTTTTTGAAAGCCAGGCGCTTGCATTGCTTGATACTCTTTTCCAGCATCACCCTGTTGTTGTAATGGCAGGTGGTTCGGGATTATATATCAATGCTGTTTGCCATGGAATTGATTTGCTTCCTGATCCTGACCCTGAGATACGCAGCAGGTTAAAGAACACCCTTTCCGCCTCGGGAATAGGTGCCCTGCAGGATCAACTGCTGCAACTTGATCCTGAGTATGCCAGCCAGGTTGATTTGTCGAACCCGGCCAGGCTCATGCGGGCACTTGAAATTTGTATTGCCACCGGACTGACCTATTCTTCACTGCGGTCAAACAAACCCAGGCAACGAAAATTCAGGATTATGAAGTTCGGAATAGAGCTGCCCCGTGAAGTTCTGTACCAGCGGATCAATGACAGGGTTGATGCGATGATGCGTGCCGGGTTGTATGAAGAGGCACTCAGTTTATATCCATTCAGACATCTGAATGCCCTCAACACCGTGGGTTATAAAGAATTGTTCGATCATTTTGAAGGTTTGACAACGCTGGACTTTGCAATTGAAAAAATAAAAACTCACAGCCGGCGTTATGCAAAGCGACAATTGACCTGGTTTAAAAAAGACTCTGAATATGCCTGGTTCAGGCCTGAAGAGATTCACGTGATTTTGGCAAAAATCAGAGAGGCTCAGTGAATTCAATGCATTTGATGAAATTCGATCAATCCATCCGCAGGTGAGGGTAAAATCCGGATGATTTCTACCTTTTCACTTTGGGCTACCCGGGTTAATAATTCGCGGTAACTATATGCGATTGATCCGATAAAGCCTATCCCTGTAGTCTGATAATTTTCATACTTCCGGATATGTGCGGTAAAAAAATCCTGAAAAGAACGAACAAGCAAATTCTGAATAAACGGATGTTCCCGGTTCGGACTCAGAAACAGGCTGAAGGATGCAAGAAACCTGTTGGGAGAAGGCTTATTGTAAAGCGAATTAAGTATGTCCTCCAGTGTATAACCATATTGTTTGTCAAATTGTTCCCGAAGGTCGGCCGGCAGTTCCTTTTTCAGGTAGGTTCCCAGGAACATTTTTCCAAGGTAAGAACCCGCGCCTTCATCTCCATAAAGATACCCAAGGGAATCGATAGGGGTGAATGTTCGGGAACCATCGTAGAAGCAGGAGTTACACCCTGTTCCCAGGATACAGGCAATCCCTTTGCTGGTGCCGAATAAAGCCCTGGCAGCGCCCAGGATGTCGTGGTAAACGTATATTTCAGCATTGCTGAAGAAGACGGCAATGGAATCACGTATCATTTTGTTGTTGTAGGCAGTGGAACAACCTGCACCATAGAAGTGAACTTCACTGATCTGGTGCTCAACCAGAAAAGGTGCCACCCCGGCCCTGATAACTGCTTCTATGCTTTCAGAATTATGAAAGTAAGGATTTAAACCACCTGTATTGAGCGTGTTTTTTACCTGGTCTCCCTCAAGGAGAATCCACGTTGTTTTTGTTGAACCACTGTCTGCAATCAGTTTCATCTTTCTATCACTTTTGTCCACTTATCCACT
>CAZVNF010000241.1:2591-4716 GCA_964628215.1 uncultured Draconibacterium sp. | reverse complement strand
AACGTGTTGTCGCTAACCGCCATATGGCGGTCATTTTTGACTAATAGGTGCAATTAAATCCGCTTTAATCTGTAAATATAAGGGTAATTGTGTATAGTTATTCTCATCACAGTCAATATTTTCAATTAGTTACCTGAAAATAAAAAACCCTGCCATCGCTGACAAGGTTTCACCCACACACTTACAGAAAACAATCCTCTACCAGGTAGCCGAAGTAGAATCGTAAACGGTTGCACCGGTAAAGAAGGCAATGGATTTACTCTGTTTCGAAACAAAGGTAATCTCATGCCCCTTTCCCTTTTCAACCGATGAACCCCATTAGATTGGAGCCTGTATACACAAGCCGGGGTTTGCGTAATGTCTAACTACTTTAAGGCAAATGCTTTCTCCATAAGGTGCATAAAAGACTAGATAAATTGCTCATGAGGTGCACGAGAACAAAGAAAAACTTCAATAAACTGTTCCACATTTTTCCATAGCTTTGCCCAATAAGTGCATTGCAACCAGGTATGGACAAAAAACCCCTCTCAGAACGCGACATCTGCTCTAAATTCATCACTCCTGCCATCATTCAATCAGGCTGGGATGGCATCAAACAAATCCTGGAAGAGGTTTCGTTTACCGATGGCAAAATCTACGTCAGGGGAAAGTTAACGGCCAGAGGTGCGCGGAAAAGGGCTGATTACATCCTGTATTACAAGCCAAACATCCCGGTGGCGATAATCGAAGCCAAGGACAATACTTATTCTGTCAGATCTGGGATACAACAGGCGTTGGATTATGCCAGGATACTGGATATTCCGTGTGTGTTCAGCAGCAATGGTGATGGCTTTTTATTTCATGACAGAACGGAACCCGGCGCTGAGATTGAAACCGAATTGCCCCTGGATGGCTTTCCGTCACCGGAACTTCTGTGGGAGAAATACAAGAAATTCAAGGGTATCATTACCCCGGATGCTGAACGGATTGCTTCGCAGGATTACTATTTCGATGGTTCAGGCAGAAGACCCCGGTATTACCAGCAGGTGGCCATTAACAGAACGGTGGAAGCCATTGCCAACAACCAGAACCGGATTCTGCTGGTGATGGCTACCGGAACCGGGAAAACTTATACTGCCTACCAGATCGTTTACCGGCTATGGAAAGCCGGGGTGAAGAAAAGGATTCTGTTTCTCGCTGACCGCACTGCACTCATTGACCAGGCCCGAAAAGGCGACTTCAAACACTTCCGGGATAAGATGACCATTGTGCAAAACCGCATGGTGGATAAATCTTATGAAGTCTACCTTGCGCTTTACCAGGGATTAACCGGAAATGAAGAAGACAAGAATATCTTTCGCCAATTCAGTCCCGACTTTTTCGACCTGATTGTAATTGATGAGTGTCACCGGGGTTCTGCCCGGGATGATTCAGCCTGGCATGAGATTCTGAACTACTTTAAAAAAGCAACGCACATTGGTCTTACAGCAACTCCCCGGGAAACCAATGAGATCAGCAACACGGAATATTTTGGTGACCCGATTTACACTTATTCGCTGAAACAGGGCATTGATGATGGTTTTCTTGCGCCATACCGCGTGATCAGGGTTGGCCTGAATGTGGATTATGAAGGCTGGCGCCCTACAGTCGGGAAAACTGACAAGGATGGGAACCCGGTAGAAGACAGAATTTACAATACAAAAGATTACGACAAGAACCTGGTAATTGAAGAACGCACTTCCATCGTGGCGAAGAAAGTGTCGGAATTTCTGAAAGGCTATGACCGTTATGCAAAAACCATTGTATTCTGCACCGATATTGACCATGCCGAGAGAATGCGTACCAGTCTTTCCAAAGAAAATGCCGACCTGGTTGCCACCAACTACAAGTATATCATGCAGATCACCGGCGACAATGATGAAGGCAAGCGGGAATTATACAATTTTACCGATCCTGAATCTGCTTTGCCGGTGATTGTGACTACTTCCGAATTGCTGACTACCGGAATCGATGCACAAACCTGCAAAGTGATTGTGCTGGATGCCAACATCGCCTCCATGACCAAGTTCAAGCAGATCATAGGCCGCGGAACCCGCATCAATGAAGAGTACGGCAAAATGTTCTTCACCATCCTCGATTTCAGGAA
>CAZVNF010000241.1:0-2491 GCA_964628215.1 uncultured Draconibacterium sp. | reverse complement strand
AAAGGCAGCTATGCCTCCCTGGATGATTTCATCAACAGGTGGAATTCTGCGGACCAGAAAGCTGTGATCATTGAAGAATTGCAGCAGCAGGGTGTCATGGTAGAGGCATTGTATGAAGCGGTGAATAAGGATATCGACCTGTTTGATGTTATTTGTCATGTGGCGTATGACAAGCCACCCCTTACCCGGCAGGAAAGGGCCAATAACGTGAAGAAACGTGATTTTTTCACAAAATACGGGGAGCAGGCACGGCAGGTTTTGGAAAAGCTGCTGGATAAATACGCCGATGAAGGTGTGACAGATATTGAATCCCTGGAAGTGCTGAAGGTGAAACCTTTTACTGATTTCGGATCGCCAATGGAGATAGTGAATACTTTTGGCAGTAAAAAAGAATATTTGGATAGTGTACAGGAACTCGAACATGAATTATATAAAACAGGCTGACCATGTGTGAAGTATCAGATAAATTAAAATTATGTACCTGCAGCTCCGACATCAGCAAACTGAAGTATTACTGGGTGTTTTACCGGTATGTCGGGGATAAACTTGAAAGCATAATGGGAGAACCCATCATGCCGGTAGCCATCAACCCGGAAACAGATTTGCTTAACCAGCAATTGCTTGCCAAATTATTAAATGACGGGAATGTGTTCGATTTTGAACTGAACCCCAGGGCCAAGGATCGTTTATTGTTAGCATTCAACATTGCAAAAGGGAAAAAAGACGAAAGCTGGTTGCATTATGGGTTTGAGTATAAGCGTAAAAAATGGACAGGATGCGAGTACGATTCTTTTGATTGGGAAAACCAGCTTGAAGAAGAAAAATTTGGAAAGATCCTTGGGGCACTGAAGAAACACACTGTTTGACAACTACAATTCAAGTATGGCTAACCTTTCAGGTATAATAAAGAGTATAAGAGATATCATGTGGCAGGACTCCGGGCTAAACGGAGATGCACAGCGCGTTGAACAATTGGGGTGGATGCTGTTCCTCAAAATCTTCTCCGACAAAGACAAAGAACTTGAACTTCTTGACGACAAATACAGTTCGCCTATTCCTCATGAATTCCATTGGGTAAAAGAAAAAGGCAACTGGGCTGGTGATGATGAAGGCATGACAGGTGATGAACTTCTGGCCTTTGTTGATCAGAAGCTATTCCCGGCTCTGCGCAACCTCGATGTGAGCAACGGTCACCAGCGCGCATTGATTGTACGCGAAGTCTTTACCGGGAACAACAACTACATGAAAAGCGGGATCAACATCCGCAAGGTGCTGAACAAGCTGAATGAGTTGGATTTCAATGTGGCAAAAGAGCGTCATGCTTTTGGTGAATTGTACGAAAGCATCCTGAAAGACCTTCAGAGCGCCGGTAAATCCGGTGAATTCTACACTCCCAGGGCCATCACGAACTTTATCACCGACATGGTGAACCCGACACTTGGCGAAAGAATCCTTGACCCGAGTTGCGGTACGGGCGGTTATCTCACCTCTGCCATCGAGCACCTGAAACTGCAGGCAAACAATATTGATGAGCGCCAGGGAATCCAGCAGGACATCATGGGATGGGAATACAAACCCCTGCCCTACCTGCTGGCAACCACCAACCTCATCCTTCATGACATTGAAGTTCCCAACATCACCTTCCGGGATTCACTGGACCAGCCCTTAAGCAACTACAAAGAAAAAGACCGTGTACATGTTATCCTGGCAAACCCGCCCTTCGGCGGCATTGTCGCCAACAACAACGAAAGCAATTTTCCCACGAATTACCGCACCAAAGAAAGTGCAGACCTCTTCCTGATCCTGATGATCCACCTGTTGAAACAGGGAGGCAGGGCAGGCATTGTATTACCAGACGGATCACTTACCGGGGAGGGCGTGAAACAGCGTGTGCGCCAGAAGCTGCTGGAAGAGTGCAACCTGCATACCATCATCCGCCTGCCAAACTCTGTGTTCCAGCCCTATGCCACTGTTGCCACCAACCTGTTGTTTTTCGACAAAGGCCAGCCTACAAAGGAGGTATGGTATTACGAACACCGCTTACCGGAAGGACAGAAATCCTACAGCAAAACCAAAACCATCCGGCTTGAAGAGTTTAATCCGATCAGGGAGTGGTGGAATAACCGGATGGAGAGTGAAATATCTTGGCGAGTTCCTATTCAGAATATTATTGAGAGGGGATATGATCTGGATATCAAGAATCCGGTTAAAATGGAAGAAGTTCATGAATTCACGAGTCAGGAACTGCTCGCCAAACTTAAAGTTTCGATGCAGAACAGCAGCGAACTGCTTAAACAGATGAAGTCTGTTCTTAATTGATCGAAAACACCAACCATGCAAACTACCTTGGAAAGGTCGAAAAAGAAATACCTGTTTATTGATGAAAGCGGCGATCCTGCTTTTTATGCCTCCGGGAAAAGACTTATTGCAGGGCAACCTGGTTTTAAACCCATCCTGCTGATTGGTATGATAGAGATAGAAGAAAAGAAAA
>CAZVNF010000240.1:0-4722 GCA_964628215.1 uncultured Draconibacterium sp. | reverse complement strand
GAGATGTGTATAAAGAGTAGCCCATTGGAGGGGCCAGGGAGGGGTCCTTTAGAAAATATAATCCAGTAATTAATGTTTACTGTTACAATTGTGCTTAATCAAATTCATTTTTCATACCTTTGCACATTAATTGAATTAATTAATCAGTTGTATTATGGGAAAAGGAGATAAAAAAACAAAGCGTGGCAAAATCATCATTGGTTCATCTGGCATAAGCAGATCACGTAAAAAGAAAAAAAGTACTGCTGCTGTAGCTGTAAAAGCTGAGCCCAAACCAAAAAAAGAGGTTGAAGAGCAGGCCGCAACTGCCGTGCATGCTGCCGCAAAAAAACCGGCGAAAAAAACCGAAGAACATGTTGATGCTGCCGACGATAAGCACAAAGCTGCCGCAAAAGCAAAGAAAAAAGAAACTGAAGGCGAAGCAGAAACTGCCACCGAAGAGCCAGTGGTGTCCTGACCGGCTTCATCCAAAGATGTTACTGAACACGTCCGGATCGGCTTATGCTTTTCCGGACGATTTTATTTTATCATGAGCCTTCCGCAAAAATATTTCCCTGATTTACCAGCCTCACAATGTGACAAGTTTTCCATGATGGAGGATCTCTACCGGGAATGGAACTCAATGATCAATGTGGTTTCCAGGAAAGATATCGGCGAACTGGCCACACACCACATCCTTCATTCCCTCGTCATTGCGAAAGTAATCTCCTTTAAACCAGGCACCTCGGTTCTGGATGCCGGAACCGGGGGAGGCTTCCCCGGAATCCCGCTTGCAGTGATGTTCCCGGAGGTAAGGTTCACCCTGGTCGACTCCATAGGAAAAAAAATAAAGGTGATCGACGCCATTGCAACCGCCCTGAAACTGGATAATGTCACCACGCTGAACACCCGGTTTGAAACCGTACCCGGATCCTTCGATTTCGTAACAGGGCGTGCCGTTTCCCGCCTGCCGCTTTTCTTTTCAATGGTTAAGAAAAAAGTTAAAGATCAAGGATTTAACACCCTTTCCAATGGGATTCTCTACCTCACTGGCGGAGAGACGGACCAGGACTTGACACAAATAAACGCGAGTGCAACTACATGGCCGTTGGCCGCTTTTTACAATGAAGAATTTTTTACCTCCAAGAAGTTAGTGCACCTACATAACTTTTCCTAACTTAGCCTCCTCATTCTCAATAATAATCTAACCACTTAAAATCAGTATTTATGGCTGAACAAAAGAAGTTCATTCCTTTCGTTTCCGCGGAGACAAACATGAAAGAATTTACTGTTCGGGCGTTGATCATTGGCCTTTTCTTTGCCGTAATTCTCGGAGCTGCCAATGCTTACCTCGGACTTAAAGCGGGCATGACCATTGCCGCAACCTATCCTGCCGCTGTTCTCGGGATGGCAATCCTCCGAATGATGAAGGGGACTATCCTGGAAGAAAATTTCACCCGTACCGTGGGCTCAATCGGTGAATCCGTTGCTGCCGGTGCCATTTTTACCCTGCCGGCGTTTTTTGTCTCCGGCATCTGGTCCGAATTTTTTACCGTAGGCCATTATATTACCTCTTCGCTGATCCTGATTGCAGGCGGTGTTCTCGGAATCATGTTTGTAGCCCTTCTTCGCCGGGTGATGGTGGAAGATGCTGAGCTTCCTTTCCCGGAATCAGTGGCTGCAGCCGAAATTCACAAAGCCGGCCAGGGTGGCTCCGGCGGATCAAAGTTCCTCTTCTGGTCGATGGGCCTCGGGGGATTGATCAAAATACTGGGCGAACTGCAATTGTTTCAGTACCTGTGGGAGAAATTCGTGATATTTGGCAAACAAACCATTACCGGCACTGTGTTCACAGGTCAGGGCGGCATGTTGCTGAGTTCACCGGGAGTCAGCCCGGCTTACATGGGTGTTGGCTACATCATCGGCCCGAAATTGGGTGCGCTCAATTTCAGCGGAGGTATCCTTGCCTGGGGACTGATGGCTCCCATGATCATGTATTTTCTGATACCAGGCATCAACT
Source organism: uncultured Draconibacterium sp. (assembly GCA_964628215.1). Taxonomy (GTDB): domain Bacteria; phylum Bacteroidota; class Bacteroidia; order Bacteroidales; family FEN-979; genus CAIVAT01. The sequence continues at coordinate 2,723 of CAZVNF010000240.1, read as the reverse complement.
TCCAGGAATGGGCAGCTTTTCTGATGGCCAAAGATCCCACCATGACGCTTGATACAGCCATGGCCAAAGTAACCGATCCTTCCTATGAAATCAACCAGATATGGAAATATATCATCCGCCCCATCGCCATCGGCGGAATGCTCATCAGCGCCGCCTTCACCCTCTTTAAAATGAGGAAAAGCCTTACCACCGGTATTGCCCGTTCAGTGAAAGATGTTAAAAAAGCGGCAACCGGCATCGAACATAACGTGCCAAGAAATGAAAAAGATATCAGCTTTGGCTGGATCATGGTGGGAATAGCTGCAGTGGCAGTGCTTACTTTCTGCATTACTTTCTTCATTTTTCAAACAAATGTCCTTATCGCGGTGGTTGCTTCAACCGTGATGATCATCCTTGCATTCTTCTTTGCCTCGGTTTCCGGTTACCTGGTGGGGATCATGGGATCTTCCAACAACCCCATCAGCGGACTTACCCTTACCGCACTGGTTGTCACAGCTCTTATTCTCGTGGCACTCGGTGTTCAGGGTGATGCGGGCGTTGCCACCGTACTGGGTGTGGCAGCCATTGTGTGTGTATCGGCAGCAGTTGCCGGGGAAATGCTCCAGGATTTAAAAGCGGGGCACATCCTCGGGGGGACTCCATGGCGCATGCAGATTGGGGATATCCTTGGGGTAATCCTGGCAGGTGCGGTCATGTTTGTGGTACTTGCTTTTCTGAATGATGGCGACATCGCCAGTGGTAAAAACCTGGGATACCAGGGTGGGTTTGGCAGTAAAAACCTCTCCGCTCCCCAGGCCAGCCTGATGGCCATTCTTTCCCGCGGAATCGTACAGGGACAAATGGCCTGGCCGCTCATTATTGCCGGGATGCTGATGGGTGTGGCATTTATCCTCATGCAGGTAAAAAGCCCCATGCTCGTGAGCGTAGGCATGTACCTGCCCATCGAAACAACCTTCGCTATTTTTGTCGGCGGTCTGATCAAAGGTGCGGTGGAAATGTATTCCGAAAAACGCAAACACAATGAGGCGCAAAAGGTACGGGTTGAAAATACCGGGGTGCTGCTGGCATCCGGGATGATTGCCGGGGAAGCCCTCATGGGATTGCTTATCGCAATTTTCGCGGTATTCAACATCTTCCTGTACAACTATTTCAGCTTCTTTAAAACGCCGACTTTCTATATCAGCTTCGTAGTTCTGGCTATTATCGCCTATGTTCTGATACAGATCCCGTTGAAAAATGCAGGAAAACCTGATGATCCGGCGCCACCAGCCTCGGGAATGTAGGGATGAATTATTTTCAGCGCCGCCGGATATTTAAAAAAGCCAATTTTCTTGACCTGAGACCTGTCAGGGTGCTCAGTCATGAATTGCGCGATGATGGCGGGATCACCCTGCTGATGCCCAGGTTTAAAAACCGTGTAAATTCAGCCCTTTTTCAGCCAAATTCGAAAGAGAAAGTCATTTTCATTAAACTCGACCGGTTTGGAAGTCATACCTGGTTGCTGATCGACGGGCATTCAAAGGTTTCGGAAATCTGTTGCCGGCTGAATGAACTCTTCCCGGACGAACTTCAACCGGCTGATGAGACAGAAGTGAGGGTTACGCAGTTTCTCTCAATGCTCTACCAGCAACGCTACATCACTTTCCGTGAAATAGAGGCAGAATCGTCGCGATAGAGCAAATAAAACAGTAATTATTACGTTATGTTTTTTACCACTGAGGCACTAAGTACACAAAGAATCACACAGAAAAAAGCTAATTATTCATTTAAACAATCTTAGTGTTTCTTAGTGTCCTTAGTGCCTAAGTGGTCTATTTTCATTCATACTATTAAAAATATCAGATCATGAGCAATCAAATTTTACAACTCGAACCCAAGGCGCTGTGGAGAAATTTTCACAGCCTGACCCAAATCCCCAGGCCTTCTAAAAAAGAAGATCAGATCAGGGAATTTATTTACAATTTCGGTAAAAACCTCGGTCTTGAAACCATTCAGGATGAAGTAGGAAACGTGATCATCCGGAAACCTGCCACCCCGGGAATGGAAAACCGCAAAGGAGTTGTTCTCCAGGGTCACCTCGATATGGTTCCCCAGAAGAACAGCGACAAAATACACGATTTTGAAAAAGATCCTATCGAAACGGTTATTGATGGTGAATGGGTTCGCGCCAATGGCACCACCCTGGGTGCCGACAATGGCATGGGCGTTGCCGCAGCCATGGCGGTGCTCGAGTCGAAAGACTTAGTGCATGGCCCCATTGAAGCACTTTTCACCTCCGACGAAGAAACCGGGATGACCGGTGCAAACGGATTGAAACCGGGCATCTTAAAAGGCGATATCCTGGTAAATATGGATTCGGAAGATGAAGGAGAACTTTATATCGGTTGTGCCGGTGGCACCAACGGGAATATTACCTTTACCTATGAAAGTCAACCGCTTACCGGCGATTTTACCGGGTTCAAGATCAACGTCACCGGATTAAAGGGCGGTCACAGCGGGGTGGATATCCACCTGGGTCGGGGCAATGCCAACAAGATCATGAACCGCATACTCCACCATTGTTTTATCAAACATGGTCTGCAGGTTGCCACCATCGATGGAGGCAGTTTGCGCAATGCCATTCCCCGCGAGTCCTTTGCACATGTGGCCGTTCCTTCAGCAAACGTGGACGCTTTTCTTAAGTGTATGACCAACCAGTCTGTGAAAATTAAAAATGAACTTTC
>CAZVNF010000239.1:0-4722 GCA_964628215.1 uncultured Draconibacterium sp. | reverse complement strand
TAATTCATATGGGAGACATACAAGCCTTAGTGAGATTTCCCGATCAGCTCAAAAACTACTGGTACAATTGTGCTCAATCAAAATAATTATTCATAATCGAACAATATAACGGGATATATTTTGCGTTATACATTATATTTCCATAATATTGTCTCTTGTCTTGTCTGCCGAATAAGCTTATTAAGCAAATAACCGTTCGAGACTATTAGCATAATTACAATGCATACATATAGCCCTTTGTAAAAATCGGGCACCGTTCAATTCAATTACTTATCAACCCTTACTAACTCTATAAGCTATGATTACGAAACACCAGGTTCACAATCTGATTATTCTCGATGAAAGCGGTTCGATGCAGTCCATAAAATCGACCATTATAAGCGGTTTCAATGAGCTCGTTCAAACGGTTAAAGGTGTGGAGAGTGAATTCCCCGAGCAGGCACATTTCATTACCCTGGTTACCTTCAACGGACTTGGAAGAAAAACTCTGTTGGATAAGGAGCCTGTAAGCAAACTGACCCTTATCGATGAAAACAGGTATCAGCCGGATGCTTCAACACCTTTGTACGATGCAATGGGTGACAGCTTCTGTAAGCTACGAAAAGACCTGGAAAAGGTGAATGACTATAATGTCCTTGTTACAATCCTGACCGATGGCGAGGAAAATGCCTCGAAGGAATATAACGGCGCTGCCATCAAAAGCCTCATAGAAGAACTGAAACAAAAGAATTGGACTTTTACCTATATTGGAACCGACCATGATGTGGAGAAGTTCGCCATTTCGATATCAATCACAAATTCAATGATGTTCGACAAGAATGAAGCGGGCATTAAAAATATGTTCGACAAGGAAAAAACTGCCCGGAAGGGTTACAGCGAAAAAATCAGGAATAATGAAAGCACGTCGGATGATTTCTATATTGATAAGAAGAAATAGGTAAGCAGTGGCACAGACGTTTAATTATCATTAAAATCCGGCGTATGATATGACTCTACTTTTTTGAACCTTCAAAAAAGCCGTCAACTATGAAAAACAATTCATTCGCAGGGATATTTCCCTTCATCGTCATTCTGTTCACATCCTCCGTTTGCTCGGGACAATCCTTATCAAAACAAAGTCTGCCCGATTCCGACAGCGGAGCTTTCTTTCTCTTTGTCGATTATTGCGGCACGAGATATAACCGGAGCATCCGGCAGCAGGAATTGGTTATCAATGCCGTGAAACTTCCGGCCCGCCTGCTGAAACAAATGCCGCGCCTTAAAGATAATGGCAAATATTCATCCCAAAACAACAGGATTCGCGAAAAACAGAAGAAGCTTTTACAAAAGTATGGCGGGGAGAAATTGATTGTCCGTGTCAATAAAGGAAAATTCAACGCTTTCTATCCGAAGGGGTTGAAAAAGGGATTTATAATTGAAACTGATGAATTTAACCGGTGGAACTTCCTTGAAGTGCCAGCCCCAACGCCTCCACCCCTGAATGACCCTGGGCGTTACCAATATTACTGGTATTGGAATGTGACTGACCCGATAAATATCAACTACGGACTTAAAGTCCATGGTTGAGGATAGTTTTGCAATACGGATATAAGCTAAAAGAACTTCGTTTTCTTCAGCCGTCTCAATCCCCCGATAGATTCAGCATAACCATCCATCCTGAAAGCAAGTGGGCTTTCAATTTTTATGATTCGAGCATCTTCATCTTTTTTTCTTTTGGAAGTGCGAATGGGAAAATTGTGACATCACTACAATAATTCAGAGCAGAAATCTATCCATTAGTTCTGAGGTCGGTACCATACAGGATTCACGCTTGCCGAAAACCGTGTACCTGTTCTTTGCGACGATATCATAAACAAAATCGCGAATAAACGGTGGAATGACGATCAGGATGTAAAGAAGGTTCCAGCCGCATCCCAAATCCTTCAAAATTCCCAATACAGCCTTGGATTTAAAGCAAGGTACTCCATTTTTCACATACACGACGGTTGATTGGTCTGTGGCGGGGAACCCGTGATGCTTTAAAATATCCTGTGCAACAATGGATTGGCAGGTTGTGAACAAAAATTTCTTTTTCCTATCCCGCTTGATTATGAATTGAACGGTACCGTTGCACAAATTGCATACGCCATCGAATATTACGAGCTGATCCTTCGTCATAGTGACAAAGGTACGACTTAGAAAAGCCCCTTTCGTGGAAAAAACGCTCGCATGGATCTGCCTTCGCCGGAACATCCCGACCATCTCATTTTATAGATTTCTAATGGCATAAGGTGGTCAGGCAAACATGGCGGAGGGTGGTCAGGTTTTCCGGCTTGTCCGCTGAGGTTCGGTTTCTTTTGTATCATTTTGTTTGTTGTTGTTGTTGTAATACAGACTGTTATTAAATTAACTATTTAGATTTATTATAAATTAACTAATGAGTTGTATATTTGTATGGGCAACACGGAAAGTTAACTTTGGAATCACAATTAAAGACCAGCTTAACATGAAACCGATTATCATATTCTTTTTGCTTTTAAGGTCTGTATCGCTTTTTGCCCAAACTGTTGTTTCAGGAACAATCAGCGATAAAGAAACACAGCAGCCCCTGGTGGGAGCCACCCTTGCCGTTAAAGGAACGATATTGGGCACTACATCAGGTCATGACGGGAAGTACATGCTGACCATCAAACAAGCTCCTCCTTTTACCCTGGTTATCTCCTATATCGGTTTTCGGACGGAAGAAATAACAATGACCGAAAAAAACACCACCTGTGACCTCGCCATGCAGCCAGAATCCATCCTGGGAAAAGAGGTGGTCATCTCCGCCTCGCGTATGGAGGAAAACAGTCTTATGGCTCCTGTTACCATCGAAAAGATGGACATCCGCGCCATCAAACAGTCGGCCACACCGGATTATTTTGATGCCATTGCCAATCTGAAAGGTGTCCAGGTGACCAACAGCAGTTTGAACTACACCTCCGTGAATACCCGTGGTTTCGCCGACGTTGGAAATACCCGCTTTGTGCAATTGGTAGATGGAATGGACATAGCGGAAGCAACCATACTTTCACCTCTCGGTTCTGTACATGCCCCTGGAGAACTCGATGCCGAAAGTGTTGAATTGGTGCCCGGGGCGGCCTCTGCGCTTTACGGACCCAATGCGTTCAACGGCATCCTGATCCTGGAGAGCAAAAGCCCCTTCAAGTACCCGGGATTAAGTGTGATGGTAAGTCCGGGCTTTACCAACTCGCAAGCCGACGGGGCCCGTGTAATGGGAACGTACAGTTTAAGGTATGCGAAAGCCTTCAAGGATAAGCTGGCATTTAAGGTTAACTTATACTACATGCACGCCACCGACTGGTCGTCCGATGACTATACTACCGACAGAAATAATCCGGGCTCTGCAAAAGATCTTAGTAAAACTCAGAATTTTGACGGACTGAACCTCTATGGTGATGAAACTGCTATTGATTTGACCCCATTTGGTTTTACAACCATCCGCAGGACGGGTATCGCTGAGAATACCTTGCTGGATAACAGAAAAGCAACAACCTTTAAAGCGAATGCGGTCGTTCATTACCGCCTTACCGAAAAAACGGAATTAATTGGCTTATACCAGCATGGCAGAGAAAACATGATTTCGCAGTCAGATGGAAAATACGCGTACAGGGATGGAAACCAAAGCTTTTTTAAACTTGAACTGAAAGGGGATAATTTTTTTATCAGGAGCTATGTTAACCTGGGCCGGGCAGATAAATCTTATAATTTGAATGCCCTTGGTGGTTATGTAAATGAATCCTTTAGTCCAACCAAAGAAGTCTGGGTACCGGATTATCTGACTGCCTTTTATGGTGGAATTCCTGGCATTGCCGCAGGAGATTCGACTGCGGCCCGATCCTATGCCGACCGTTTTATGATCGATCCTGCAACGGGGAAATATGTGCCCTCGTTCCAGGATACCATTAACAAAATCAGGCAAACCGATTTTCAACGGCCAACTTATGGGGCTTCAATTTATGTTAAAACGAGCATATGGACTTCTGAATTATATTACGCTTTCAGGCAGATCAAATGGGCTGATATTATAATAGGCGGGAACTTCCGCCAGTACAGAATGAATACCCAGGCTACCATTTTTGATGAAGCCCCCGAGGATATAAATGACCAGCAAAGAATCCTGACCACTACGTTCGGTACGTATGCCCAGATTTCCAAAACTATTTTCGGGAAAATTAAATTGACTGGCTCCATTCGTTTTGATAAAATGGACGACTTTGACGGCCACTTTACCCCCAGGCTGTCGCTGGTGTATTCTCCCGTCAAAAATCACAACTTCCGTGCAAGCTACCAAACCGGCTTCCATTATCCGGATATGCTGGCTCAGTTTATCTATTTTCCCCAGGTCGCCGGGATCAGTTTGGGAGGAGTCCCTTCTATAGCCTCGAGATATGGTGTATACAACGGGGGAGCATATACCCCGGATTCATATACTGACTTCACCAAACAAGGCGGAACGCTGGATCCTGTCACCGGTGCAATACTGCTCAATCCGGGCAATGTAACGTTGGAAACTGCCAATATTCCGTATCTGAAGCCTGAGCAATTATGGTCCTTCGAAGTAGGCTACAAAGGACTTATCGCGAACGATCTGTTGGTTGATCTGAATTACTATTACACCTCTTATGAAAACTTTGTGGGAACACAATCTGTATTCAGCAAAGTTTCAACGATGCACCAGGG
>CAZVNF010000238.1:2365-4766 GCA_964628215.1 uncultured Draconibacterium sp. | reverse complement strand
CTCAAAGTCATACGCCTTCGGGCCTTGTGTGAAGAGCTGCCCTTTCCGGATATATCCGCGGAGTTGGTTAAACAACGAATCAACTTCTCCATATACAGGATGGTCCTGGTCTTCAAATAATTCTTCAATTATGGAAAAATGGTAATCCCTCACTTTATTATACGATTCCACAACAGCCAGCGGATCATTCATTATATAATTATTCAATACTGCTTCGAGCGCATTGGTGGTTTTGCCCATGGCCGAAACCACAACCAGCAATGGCCCGCTGCTGAATTTCTTCAGCAGGGAAGTAACATTCTTTATCCCGGCTGCACTGTTGACAGATGCACCGCCGAATTTGAAAACATTGATGTACATGACGCAAAAGTAAATAAAAAGAAAGATTGAATTCGCCGGAATTTCTTATTTTTGTCTTCTAAAATTAACTGCTATGAAATTCAAGACACTCACTGAATTTATTATTGAACAACAGTCTGAATATCCCCAGGCTTCAGGAGAACTTTCCCGTTTGCTCAACGACATCGGGATTGCCGCAAAATTTGTGAACCGGGAGGTGAACCGTGCCGGCCTTGGCGAAGTGATGGGGTATGCCGGTGAAGTGAATGTTCAGGGAGAAGATCAGAAGAAGCTCGATGTTTACGCCAACGACCAGTTTATTGCAGCCCTGAAATCAGGCGGTCAGTGTTGTGCCATCGGATCGGAGGAAAATGAGGACATCATTATACTCGACAGTGATATTTCAAAGCATGGCAAATATGTGGTAGCAATGGATCCGCTGGATGGATCTTCCAATATTGAGTCGAATGTTTCGATAGGTACATTGTTCTCAATTTACCGCCGGCGCACCGTAAGGGGATCTGCTACCCTCGAGGATTTCATGCAGCCGGGGCGGAACCTGGTTGCTGCCGGATACGTGATTTATGGTTCTTCCACCATGCTTGTGTATACTACCGGCTATGGAGTGAATGGTTTTACCCTTGATCCGTCGGTCGGACTTTTCATTCTGAGCCATCCTGAAATGAAATATCCTGATATCAGCAGTATTTATTCTGTTAATGAAGCAAACTATTTTTCATTTCCGGAAGGGGTAAGGCAATATATTCATTATTGCCAGGAAGAAGATAAATCGACTCACCGGCCCTATTCAACCAGGTATATCGGCTCAATGGTGGCAGATATTCACCGGAACATCATCAAAGGCGGTATGTTTTTATATCCCGGCACTGTAAAAAACAGGCGGGGCAAACTGAGGTTGCTGTATGAATGCAACCCGGTGGCTTTCCTGGCCGAACAGGCCGGTGGGAAGGCTTCCGACGGTTTCCGCCGCATACTCGACATTCAGCCAACCAGTTTGCATGAACGTTCGCCTATTTTCGTCGGGCCAACCTATATGGTTGAAAAAGCGGAACAACTTATGAGAGAACATTCACCCGAATTTAAAATCGATTAAACATCGATTGAAGCCTGCGGATCTTTTATCGCTTTTTAAAGTTCATCCCCTCGTAAAGGAGATAACTGGTCATTTTCACAAATCGGAGGTTAAAGATTCCGGTCTTTCTGAAGGAAGCAAGCGTTTTCGTCTTCATCTTCAGGGACTTGTCGGATCCTCACGCTCGCTGGTAACCGCGGCAGTATTTGACGAAACCACCCAGACTCACCTGGTTTTGCTGCCCGATAAAGAATCTGCAGCCTATTTTTTCAATGACCTTCAGCAGATACTGGGCGACCGGGTCTACTATTTCCCCTCCTCCTTCAAAAAAGGGTTTCAAACCGGGATCAAAGACAACCAGGGATTGCTCTCACGTACGGAAGTGCTGAATCTGCTCAGCAGCCGCACCCGGAAATTCATCATAGTGAGTTATCCGGAAGCTGTTTCGGAAAAGGTTGTCAATAAAAAATACCTTGAAAAAAACACCCTGAAACTTGCCGTCGGGGAGCAGGTAAACATGGATTTTATCCTTGACCTGCTGGTAGAATATGAATTTGAGCGGGCTGATTTTGTAGCAGAACCCGGGCAGTTTTCCCTTCGTGGCGGACTGATTGATGTGTATTCATTCAGCAGTGATCATCCCTTCCGGATCGAGTTTGCCGGTGACAAAGTGGGCACCATCCGGTCCTTTGATCCTTCAAGCCAGCTTTCGATCCAGAAGATGCAGGAGATCAGCATTGTACCTGATATCAGGGTAAATGCAGATAAAAAGATCGCCTATGACTCCATTTTCGCATTTCTTCCCGAAAAGGCAGTCATATGGCTGGAAGATGCCGGTTCCATGGCACACCAGCTGGAACAGCAGCCAAACTCCGACCTGCTGGTGCATGGCAGCGAGTTTCTTAAATCGATGCTTGATTTTACAACGCTTGAGCTGGGCCAGCAGTTTTATTTTAAAACAGGCCGGCC
>CAZVNF010000238.1:0-2265 GCA_964628215.1 uncultured Draconibacterium sp. | reverse complement strand
TGAAAATTGCCTGCTACACTGATCACCAGATCTTTGAACGTTACCATAAATTCCATCTCCGCGACGGGTATACTTCCAAGGAAGCATTGACACTTAAAGACCTGTATGATCTGCGGCCCGGTGATTTCGTTACCCATATCGACCATGGTGTAGGCCGGTTCGACGGGTTGGAGAAGATCATCAACAATGGCAGGGAACAGGAGGCTATCCGGCTGATTTACAAGAATGAAGACTTGTTGTATGTCAGCATTCACTCGTTGCACCGGATATCCAAATACATAGGAAAAGAAGGCTCAGCCCCCACCATGAACCGTTTGGGATCGGATGTGTGGAATAAGCTGAAGAATAAAACCAAGAGCAGGGTAAAGGATATTGCCAAGGAACTGATCAAACTTTATGCAGAACGTCGTGCGGCGAAGGGGTTGGCTTGCATGCCCGACACCTATCTCCAGGCCGAGCTTGAGGCATCGTTTATTTACGAAGACACCCCCGATCAGTTAAAAGCCACTATTGATGTAAAAAAGGACCTGGAAGAAACCTACCCGATGGACCGCCTGATATGCGGAGATGTTGGGTTTGGCAAGACAGAGATTGCCATCCGTGCGGCATTTAAAGTGGTTACTGAAAGCAAGCAGGTTGCAGTGCTGGTTCCTACAACCATCCTTGCTTTGCAGCATTATAAAACCTTTGCCGACCGTTTGAAGGCATTTCCATGCAGGGTGGATTACATCAACCGTTTTAAATCGGCCAAAGAGCAGAAGCAGTTGCTGATCGACCTGGAAGAGGGAAAGATCGACATCCTGATAGGCACGCACCGCCTGCTCAGCAAGGATATAAAGTTTAGCGATCTTGGGTTGCTCATTGTGGATGAAGAGCAAAAATTCGGAGTAGGGGCGAAAGAGAAGATCAAGATGCTGCGGGTTAACCTGGACATTTTAACCCTCACGGCCACCCCGATTCCGCGAACACTTCAATTTTCACTCATGGGTGCGCGCGACCTGTCCATTATCAACACCCCCCCGCCCAACAGGTACCCGGTACAAACTGAGATCCATCCGTTCGGGGAGGAGGTGATCAAAGAAGCTATCACGTACGAGGTTCAACGGGGCGGACAGGTGTTTTTCGTCACCACCCGTGTACTGAACATCATGGATATTTCGGTTATGGTACAGCGCATGGTTCCCGGAGTTAAAGTCGCGGTAGCCCATGGTCAGATGGAAGGCCACAAGCTTGAAAAAGTGATGCTCGAATTCATCGATGGGGAATATGACGTGCTGATTGCCACTACCATCATTGAGTCGGGACTGGATATCACCAATGTAAACACCATCATCATCAACGACGCCCATCATTACGGGTTGAGCGACCTGCACCAGTTGCGCGGCAGGGTAGGGCGTTCCAATAAAAAAGCGTTTTGTTACCTGTTGGCGCCACCGATGTCGGCCCTCACCGATGAAGCCCGCAAACGGTTGCGTGCCATTGAAGAGTTCGCCGATTTGGGCAGTGGCTTTAACATCGCCATGCGTGATCTCGACATCCGGGGTGCCGGGAATATCCTGGGAGCTGAACAAAGTGGCTTTATCTCCGAAATCGGGTACGAAATGTATCAGAAAATCCTGGATGAAGCATTGCTTGAACTTAAAGAGACCGATTTTAAAGATTTGTATCCCTCTGATACACCGGTATCCTATGTGCGGGATTGTGTAATTGAAACCGATCTGGAGATACTTATCCCCGATTATTACATCACCAATATTACTGAACGGCTGAACCTCTATAAAGAGCTCGATTCCATTGAGACGGAGGAGAACCTGATGAAGTTCATGGAGCGGATGATCGACCGGTTCGGGCCGGTGCCCGGGCAGACCGTCACCCTGCTGCATACCATCAGGCTGCGCTGGCTGGCCCGCAGCATCGGTTTCGAAAAACTGGTGCTCCGCAATCAACGTCTGACGGCCTATTTCATCAACAATCCTGAATCCGGATATTTTCAGTCCGATCAGTTCACCAGGATACTGGAATGCATGAAAGAAAATCCGTCCGGTTACAAAATGACCGAAGAAAAAAACAGGTTATTTATGACTTTCAGGGATGTAACCGGAATCAGTGAAGCCATTGCCAGATTGGAACCATTCCAAATTTCAAAAGTTACTAACATTTAATCATTCTTTCTCGCTGCCTGCCCTTACTTTTCTTAATTTTGTTCCTGATTTTAGGATAGAAACCCTTTAAACCAAACATATGAAAAAACTTGTACTCTTTTTT
>CAZVNF010000237.1:0-4808 GCA_964628215.1 uncultured Draconibacterium sp. | reverse complement strand
ATGACACAGAATGGATCAATGCGGTGGTTTACATTGGATTTGCGTACATGATAGGTCATTTTATTTATTCTATCGGCTCACTGCTGGATGAAATCTTCTATGAGCAGGTGGAAGAGATTATCTGGAAAGATAAGCAACTTCAGAAATGTGTAATACAATTGAAAGAAGAAAAAACCGGGATTACCAATCATAAGGTGTTGAACGCATTTAAATGGAGCTGTGCCTACTTAATGGCAAATCAGTCGCTCATGCATGCGGAATTGAACAGATCTATAGCGGAATCTAAATTTTTCAGAAGTTTATCAGTGGTTTTGATCATAGCCTGTGGCGTGTTTATTGCAAAACAGGATATTGTTTTGATCATCACTACTATTGTGCTTACCATGTTCTCCCTGATCCGCTATGTAACCCAATGGCATAAAGCAATAAGCCTCGCTTACTTATATGTGATCACCATCAGCGGTAAGCCTTGTAACCAGGCAAATACCATAGATTCATCAGGAAATTGATTTGAGGGGTCTTCAGTTTTATATTTAACCAGGTTTTATAAAATTTTAAATTCACCAAAGGAAAGTTTCAATGACAGCGTTTACAAATTTTCTTCAATCCCCGGATATCAGCACCTTAAACAGGCTGCATGTCATGGGCATTCTGGCCAATGGCGTGGATATCGGCCCTAAAGGCGTTCACCTGAGATGGATGTTTCCTCCTTCGGCCGGGATACCCAAATCGACAGATATTTACCGCCGACCCCATGAAAAAAGTGATGCCAGGCACGTAAACGGTTTAAGAAAGAATAAACTTCTTATTGCCGGGAAAAAATACAACGGGATCGTTTTTGAAGGATTCGAAACGGGAACGCTTAAAAGTGAGTCGGATGCAGGTGAGCTGCGAAACCTGGATAAAAGTCAGCCGTTCAGGCTGGTCATCTCCTTTCTGCGACCGGTAAGTAACCTGAAGATCAGTTTGATCAACACGAATTCAGCGACAAAAGGATATGCTTTCCGAAACGGGGAGATCATAGAAAACCAGACCGCACTGAAGAGCGCCACCAGCAAGGCAAAAACTTTCTTGAATTTCAACAGCATCGATATTGACCGTGTGGATGTTGAGCTTACTTTTGATATGCTGACCGATATCGAATTTATTGATCCTGAGGTAATTTGTAAGGATACAGACTGGAATTCCATCGGCAGTTGCGTTTCCATCAGCCCGGATCCGGTTGGCCTGGAACAATATTTAACTGCTTTGGTAAACAATTCAAACACCTTTAACTATTACCTGAGCAGCAACCGTGCGCAACGCAATTCTGCAAAAACACATTATAAGAACAGTGCCATTGAACTTCTCCGTTTGTTCGATTGGTTGAAAAACCCGGGTGATCCGGCCGTGGGAGAGATGTTTGAAAATCCCGGTGCAGATTTGGCCAACCTTCAGTTTATATCAAGGAACGACAAACCCTTTAACAACCTCAAGCCCATCGGGTTGATCACCATGGCGGCACAGGACCCCAATCTGGCCGCCATGCTCGGGCTGTACTTTGTGGACAAAACGGTGCCTGATCTGAAAAAAAGCTATGACTATAAAGTGGAGTGTAGCTATTCCGGAAAACCGTCATTATGTGGGGTTGTGCTGGATTTGGGAAATGAAATGTTTTCATCGGTTCCTTCACAGACACCTGTTTTTGTAAAAGAATCATCCGGCAAAACATGGGTATACAACAACCTTATCGACAATCCGCAGCTGGAAGGAGGTATTGGTGTGAAATGGGCCAGGCCGGCTGTCGATCGTGGCAATGCCAGTCAGCGATTCAATGAGCCGGTTTTATTCGCGGTGAGGAGAGACCCCGTTTTCAAAGCAAGGCTGCAGGGGACAAATCAGGAGGATAAGCTGGTAGCCGTGTATGAAAACAATTACCTGAATCCCACATTAAACTGTTTTACAGACACAAAAGTTAAAAGACTCGATTCGGGCAACTACAGGTATGAAGTTGCTCCTGTGACCGTATTCGGACAGAAAGGGACATCGGTTTTCTCCGATCCGGTCAATATCAGCGACGTGATGCCTGTGCCACCTGTGGCGCTGTCGGTGCAGGAGGTAAAGCCCGTTGGTCAGCCGCTGAAACAAAAACTGAGATTCAAATTCGGAGCAGCGCAATTTTTTGTAGCGCCGCATACAAAAAGGTTCCAGATCCTTTCGAGGCCTGATTCACTCATTGATAAACTACACTTCGGCTACACACTGGCTGTTTTTGACGGGAAAAATTATCAAAGTACCATGAGGGGCGATAAATTATTTACGTTGAACATCGCCAGAGACGGCAATTTCCCCTCTACCCTGGGGATGGCTGCCGGCGATTTGAATGCCACTGTTTCCAGACCCTATCACACGGCTGAATTCAGCCTCAGTGCAGATAAAGCACCCCTCCCAACCTCCAGGATCAAGAAGTTCACGATAAGCAGATTCCTTGCCAATGACAAAATTGAGATCATTGTCGACGTTGCCGCGCATCCCGCCTACGAAATCCCTGCAAGTGGTTACGTGATTCTCATCAAGGATACCCATTCGGCAAGTGCCCCCAATAAATGGAAATCAAGTGCCCTCACGGTGAATCTTTTACCCCCGAAAAAATTGGTTTTACTTACGGCACGGACCGTCAGTACGGGTACTTCGCCCGGATTCAATTGTACAATCACCAAAGTTAAAACCATTGCCCCTGTACGTGACAGAATCAGCGGCAATCTCATTACCCCGGTGTTTACCGAACTGTTTTTCAACCGGGCATTGCTGGAGCAGGGCTTGTTTGATGGCGGAACCGTAACCGTGGGAGGCACTCAAAAACAAATCCTCTACCAGGGGGGAGGGTTGGCTTCTGCTGCAACCACTCCCGACACGGAGCTGGCTACGGATGTGCAAAAAGGACGATTCGCACGGATTATGGTTACGGGAGCTTTTCCCCAGGCAGTATCTGAAGCAATTATGGTATTGCGGCCCCGCGTAAATACCGGTCCTGTACCTGACATCATCAACCCCTTAACCGGGTTATTTGTGTTAAAATTCAGTGCTCCATCTACCGGAATCCCTGTTGGGTTCGGAGAAGTGTTACTAAAGGTGCGGCAGAAATTGCAGGTTGCGTCTGACCGTACAAAAGATCAGATTTTACCGGTAAGCCTGCCCACCCTATCCGATTTTTCGCCGGTTGCCGGAGGAGTTGAGGTATTGGTGAAAATAAACAAGGAGGTAAATTCGCTCACACCTGACCTGGTGAATCACAGTGCTTTTTTCGGACAGTTTGAGGTGGATGTCACCGCAATCGTTTCGGCGCAGCCGATACCGGCCAACGCCCCGTCCACCAGCACGTTCTTTGCCATACAATCGGAAACAGATGGCAATGTGCCGTTTAACCGAAGCATGTTGTCATCGCCGGCCCAGTATTATAAAGCCAACCTCACAGTTCCCGATGCTCCCGGCAGGCCAAACCCCTGCGTGATGCCACCGGCAGGTGAAAAAGTCTTTTTGCCACCGCCCGATATGAAGGGCTATGCCGTGAATTGTATCAGCTGGCCCGCATTGCCGAACATGCGGTATGAAGTTTACCGGACGCTCGACGCCACCCTGCTGCTGCAGCATAAAAATGAATTTCTCAAAGGCAATTCCGTGGCCGTAAGCGGGCTGAGAATTCCCGGCGCCCTGACACTTTCAATGCAGGGAGCATTGACCCGGGAGACAAATACCGGTTTTTTGACAGGGACATATATAACCCCGGTATTTTCGGTACCCGGAGAAAATATTTTCCTTAACAGCCGTATGGAAATCAGCATTGACCGGATGAAAAATTACTACCAGGTTGTATCCGCAAAAATAGTTTCCCCGAACTTTACTGCGGGAGTTCCTCAAGCCTTCAAGGTTAAGCTCACGATGAAGCCGGTAAAGGACAGGCACCATATTGCGTTGAATGCTGGTATCCATAAACTTACATTCCTGCCTGATTACAATTCGGTCGCCAAAAATAACACGGTGCTTGCTGCACTGGCCAACATACCGGCGCTTGAAAAGGCCTACAGCCTGGTGAGCGGGGTACCGGTGAGGGTGGGTACGTTCAACGACATGGTGCCGGCAAGGGGCATCAACATGTTTTTTTACAGGATCAGGGCCGTTAATGCCTCTGAAGTTAAATCAGCATTCTCTCCGGCCAGCATGCCGGTCTTTCAAATGGATACCACCCCGCCGGAGGAAATCAGGGAGCTGAGTGCCTGCAGTATCGACAACCGGGCGATGCTGGTGTGGAAGAAAGACATTTCCGGCGAGACAAAAGCGTATAAACTCATCAGGAATATCGTACCTGCAGGCGGAGGCACGGGCATAAAAACCGAAACGGAACTTCCTTTATCCACCTTGCTTCCCAAACCCTATTTTCTGACCAATGCCGGTACCCTAGTGTTGAATACCCCGTTGGTCATTCCATTTCCTTCTTCGCTTCCCAACCAGCCCGGTACCCTTCCAAACAGGGAAGCCACCAAAGCGGTGATCAAGGCGGTTGAGGTGAAGGAAATCATCGGTACAACGACCAAAAACCTTGTAAAATCAGAGCAATACGAGATCAACTATACTATCAATACCGCTCTGAAGTTGTTTGTGGTCAGCAGCATTCAATTTCATCAAAAAAGGGACGCCGGGATCTTCTTTGAAATCAGCATAAACAAACTGCCGCTTATGGTGGAAAAGGATTATCTGAGCTACATTGATTCGGCGGTAAATACCGGTGATTTGGTTACATACACGATGATCCCGGTAAAACTGGCCGGTCC
>CAZVNF010000236.1:0-4812 GCA_964628215.1 uncultured Draconibacterium sp. | reverse complement strand
CACATTCCACATTCCACATTCCACATTCCACATTTGCTTATTTAACATCCACCCTGATCTCCGACAACGCTTTCACCGCCCGGTCCGAGAAAAAATCGCAGGAGGGGAAGATCCTGAACTTTCCTCCATCTTTCTCTTCAGGGCAAGGTACAAGCAACACTTCAGCCTGATCGCTGCGGTTCATGATTTCACTGAAGGAGTATACTGCACGGTATCCGTCGATCCCGGCACAAACGACCAGTCCGGTACGCAGGCTTTTCTGATTGAATTCAGATTTGTTCGCCAGGTAATTCTTCAGGTACATTCCCGAAAATGGCTGTGTACTGTGAATTCCGCGGCCTTTACCGTAAAAAATGGTATGCAGGGTCTCTGTTTGTAATCGGGCCGGGGAGGTTGAAAAACTGTCCACTTCCTTTTCGCCTGAGAACATGATCACCTTTTCAGATACAAGCGGACTGATTTCGCGGTTTACCACATAGTTGCGGGGATAGGAAATTACGGTGATTTTCACCGGGCTGGAAATGTTCCTTTCAGAAACAAGGTCCTGTGAAACAATTAGTTTGCTTTCAGTTGGAAGTGGCCAAAGATCTTTTGATTTACTGGGAACGATGCGCATTACTTCCGTGGCGATGATAATATTGTGTAAAAAATTCGGGTAATAGATCTCTCCCCAGCTCAGAACCACTTTTTCGCCCCGGTTGTTTTCAATTTCAACATATACATCGATGATGGGGCGGAAATCTGCGGTATTTTTTTTCTTCAGTACACGGTCTTTCAGAATATCAAACAAGGAATAACCGTCGTAACGATACGCCCCTACAAACTGATTGCCGGAATCGTTTTTCAGCAATGCCTCTTTTACGATGACTGAACGTTTTGTAAGGTTGGAAAAATCAACTTTACCGGGGTTTTCAATCTCACCGCCGATAACCAGGTCATTTAACGGAAGAATGTATGATTCCTCGTTATCATAGAAGTTGTTATTCCGGTCGGCTTTGTCGGGAACGATCTGGCTGGTCACGTTCGGTTCGGGTTTGTTTTTCAGGGCGTCTCCAGGTTTCTGTGCATAGATGATTTGCAAAAATAAAGTTAAAAACAGAGTAATAGCGAGTTTTTTCATGACTGTTAAATTTATAGGGTTGTTAAAAGGTTGCTGTGATTTCCAATGTGATCATTCTTCCCGGACTTTGCTGCAGCCGGTCATCAATGTAGGTTACGTCAAAAATATTATCCATATTGATCCCGGTTGTAAAATGCCTGAAAAAGGTGTGCCAGAACCTGATTCCGAAAGTTTGATATGCGGGATACTGTGTGGCAAGAAGATAGGGATCCTGTTCATTCAGGTCGTTTATGTAGCGCACGCCGGTATATTTCCAAACCAGGTTGACGTTGACAATTTTATTTTTTACCGTAAACCCTGCAGAGACTTTATTCCGGGGAACATCGGTGAGAAATTTACCGTTAAGGTCCTTGTCAGCAGCAGTATCAGCCGAGGTAAAGCTGCTGATTACCGAATGGTTGAAGGTGTAATTGGCAAACACCGTCAGCCACTTTACCGGATTAACATCGAGATCGATTTCAAATCCTGTAATTTCCACTTTGCTGATATTTTGTTTCATAAATACCGGCGCCAGTTTATATCCCATGTTTACCGAATCGCCGGTGCTCACATTGTACATGAAATTTTTACCGACAGAGTAATACAGGGAGGCTGCTATATGCAGCTTTTTCAGGAGAAGAATATCAGTGCCCACTTCGAAATTGTCCAAAACTTCCGGTTTAAGGGCCGGATTTGCAACTTTAAAACCATTTTTGGTTTTACCCGACCGGCAAAGATCATCAAGATTTGGCGCGCGAAACCCTTCTGTTGCAGAGAGATATATACGTGACTGGGGGGTGAAGCGATATTGAACTGAAAATTTCGGATCGAGTTGAAACCACTGCATCCGGGGGAATAAACTATCCTGGTAATCAACCAGGTATTGAATTGCATAAGAGGGCTCGTCAATTTTGAAGCTGCCATCGTGAAAAATGGCGGTATTTAGCCTGAGGCCCAGGTTAAACTGCAGTTTGTTATTCATTAACCCGATTTCATCCTGGATAAAACATGCCCAGGTGTCCATTTTTCCGGCATTGGAAATAATATCTGTAGAGGTATAGTAGATATCCTGGCCATCAACGCGGCCTGCCTGATAGTCGATCCCGGCGGTAAAGGTTTGTGATTTGCGCCAGGGAATAACCATACTGATGCTTGCACCCTGGTCTACCCGGTCAGATTCTACCAGGTAAAGGCTGTATTCAGCCTCCTGCATGTTTTCATTCAATCGTTCAAAGTGTTCAATCTGGTTGTATGCCAGGAAAGTCCACCGTAATGTTCCGGCACCTCCCTTGTAACGCACATTGGCCTGCCAGGTGCCATGTTTTTCAAATGCTCCGTCAACCTCATAAACCTCAATCCCGCGGCCACGTTTATCATTAAAAAAGTTGGTGTTCAATTCAACTGTGTTGAGGTTGTTGAATTGATACCCGGCCTTCACGCCAATGGCTGCTTCCCTCAAATAGTTGTTCACAAAGAATGTGTCGCTTTTTTCTAAATATTCAGGTATTTCCGGGTTATATCCGTCGCTTCTGCGATAAAAACCGTTTAAGCCATAAATAAATCCTTTGCCCCTGACCCCGGGATTGAGTTTGCCGGCGAGCTGATACCGGAAACCGGCTGTGTTGAAGGTGCCGTAATCGATAGTGGCGGTTCCGGAAACCAGTTTAACAGGCTGCTTTGATTTCACGTTGATTACGCCCCCCATGGCACTGCTGCCATACTTTGCTGCACCGGGCCCTTTGAGAACCTCAATGGATTCAACATTGTCCCGGTTAATCAGGTTCCAGTTCACACTGCCTGCATCTGCTTTATTCAGAGGTACATCATCGAGTAATACAAGGGTTCTCGCCTGGTCGTTGCCACTCAGTCCCCGGAGGGTAACCACCGTATTGTTGGCGAAAATACCCATGGTGGAGGAGAGGTTTACCCCCGATACAAAATCGAGCACAGAAACAATGCTTTGTCCGGGATTGTTTGAGATGGTTTGGGCGGAGATAATTTCCATGCGAACCGGTTCATCCTGCGCTGCCCGTTCAGGTTTTACATCAAGGATTTCAACCTCCGGGGCGGTTAATGTATTTAGTTCCATCTCGAAATTAATCGTGATAAGTTGCCCTTCCCGGAGGGTAACCGTTTTTACAGCAGACTTATATCCGACAAAAGAAACCCTGATAACCATACTGCCCGGCTTGATACCTGATATCATAAATGTCCCGTCTTTATCTGTATAGGTTCCTTTTTCCTGTTTTTCAAGGATGACATGGGCGCCAAACAGTGGGATTTTTCCGGGCAATTCGGTGACTTTGCCACGGATAGTCCCTCCGGCTGAAACCATCGAAAACGAAAGGAGGGCAAGCAAACAGGTGAACCAAACCCGGATCCTGCCTGAAATGCCTGCCCTCATGGAAGATAAAATCAGGTTATTCAACAACAAAACGGGTCACCACCTCCTGGTCGCTGCCTGCGAACCGGACTTTTAACAGGTATAGTCCTGGCTTTGCATTTGAAACCGACACGGCTTGTTTCTGCGATGGGTTGTTCATGGTGACCAAAGTTTTCCCGCTGACATCAGTAATGGAAAGTACATCCATGGGTTCAGTCGAGGTAATGTTAAAGTTTCCATTGTTCGGAGAGGGGAAAACCTTGAGACGGTTGGTGTAAAGGATCTCATTCTGTCCGGTTACACTTACTCCCGTAATGAGAATGTCATCAATCATCGATTGTCCGGCTGCGGTTACCGTTCCTCCGTTGATATCGGTGTTCGAGGTCATGATCCAGCGAACATAGATGGAACTGGTGCCTTGCCCGGTGATGGGGACCGGAAGGTCGGTTACCACGCCGGTAGTCCAGTCTGATGCCAGGGTGATCGTGCCACCGGGAACATCAGCATAAGTTCCGCTGCTCAATCTCCACTGGAGTTTAAAATCGCGTGGCCCCGGGTTGGTGGCATCGCTCTTCTGTTTTGAGGAAAGTTTGAAATCTGAATAATTATTGGCTTTAAATTTAACCGACCAGAATTTGATGTCGGCACCGCTGGCCCAACCGGTTGTTGCCGCGGCAAAAGTGGTGGCGCCATCAACGAAAGTAACTGTATTCAGCGTGGAATCTAAGGTTGGGGTCAACACCCACTGAAAACGGATGTCGTAGGTTTTATTTCCTGTGGTGCCTAAGTTGGCATTCAGGCTGTCGGAACCTGTATTTACAGGGAAAGTCCATCCGGTAAGTGTTTCCTGGGCTGTAAGTGCACCGGCAATGACCATCATCATGGCTAAGAGTAGAGTTTTTTTCATAATTGTTTGTTTTAAGGTTAAATAATTGTTTGACTTTGGATTATATTGGTTATTGTTGAATTTTCAAGGCGAATGTGGTTTTGCCGGCAGGGTCATTTTCCACGGCAATTACCCTGATCAGCCCTAATTTTCCTGAGGATGTTTTGAAAGGGACCACAACACCGGGAAGGGCCCATTTGAATTTACGCTTGCCCCACACTTCGTCGTAGGAAAGAAGGAGCAGGCTGTCGTTGTGACAGTCATTGAACACATCAACAGATATGGGATCGGTATCGACGCTGATGTCGTATTTCGTGTAGTTCTTTGTTGTCCATTGGCTTATCGATGGAAAATACTCGGTAATACCACCTCCTGTTTCACCTGCAGAGGAAAAAGTGGGGGAGGGTGTATCATCCACATAATAATAGGTAATGATGTCTATCA
>CAZVNF010000235.1:0-4814 GCA_964628215.1 uncultured Draconibacterium sp. | reverse complement strand
TCATTGGCAAGCTCGGGGATATTGCTTGGGTCTTTCTGACATCCGGGGTCATATTCCCAAAAATCGTTGGTTTGTTGCTGGCCCGAAAGATTACCACAACCGATGTATCCTTTTGTTCCGATGGAAAAACCGGTTGCCTCCGATTTAGCAATTCCGCCAAAATCTGGTTTTTGTGTCCAGCTATCCGTTTCTACGGAGTATTCCCAGAAGTCCTTGCATTTATCATAACTCACATCACCATAAGCTCCGGTGCCGATATACCCATAATTGCCAATTGAAAAACCTGCGGCAGATTGTCTCGCTATCCCTCCGAAATCAGCTTTGCGGTTCCAGGTATTGGTAGGCTGATCATACTCCCAAAAATCTTTCAGCAAAATTGAACTTGAAGCACCGGTTCCGACATATCCTTTTAATCCGATGGAAAACCCTACGGCAGCAACCCTGGCCTCGCCCCCAAAGTCGGCTTTTTTTGTCCAGGTATCGGCTACCGGATCATATTCCCAGAAATCGTTCAGCCGGGAACCGTATCTTGCCAGGTGGTTGTGTCCCGTCCCGACATATCCTTTGTTGCCGATTGAAAAACCAATGCCTCCTTCCCGGCCTCCCGTGATGCCCAGGTCTGCTTTTTGTGTCCATGAATTGGCCCCTGGATCATATTCCCAGAAATCGTTAATGTAATTGAAAGGACTGATCAAACCCCAGCCGACATAACCCCTGGAACCTATGGAAAAACCAACAGCAGCATACCGGCCGGCACCTGTAAAATCTGCCTTTTGCGACCAGATGCCGTTGGCGGGATCGTATTCCCAAAGGTCCTTATCGCAAATATAGGCGCCATTATCATACTTTGCACCTGTCACAAGGTAACCCCTTGCGCCGATTGAAAAGCCAACACTATTCCACCGCCCGATACCCGGGAAATCAGCTTTCCGGGTCCAGTTACTTTGTCCGATGGCAATTGGCAAATCCGCAGAAGGCGCCCCATTGCCGCAAGAACTGGTTCCATATACTGAAAGGACTCCTGAAGTTGCCATGTTTCCAAAGCTGATGAATACCGAACTGCCGGTGCCTGAAATGACGGCCCCGGTTCCTGAATATGACCAGATATAATTTGTTGCATTGGCAATAGGGGGAACAGTATAAACGACATCCTGCTGACCAGGGCAAACCGCTGATGCTCCTGAAATCAAGCCGGCATCACCGGTAATGCAATAGGCGTTGTATTCCCAAAAATCTTTATAATGGTTATCTCCGGTGGCCCATCCGGTTCCAATGAATCCCTTTGTCCCAATTGAAAATCCGGTTGCGTTGTTTCTGGCTGAGCCACCAAAGTCTGCTTTTTTCGTCCAGCTGTCATTTTCAACCGTATACTCCCAGAAATCGCGTTTAAGAGATGACCCTGCATCCGTTCCCAATCCGATATAACCTTTTAATCCAATTGAAAAACCGGCTGCCGACACCCTTGCACCACCTCCCATAGCCGCTTTTTGTGTCCAGGTGTCATTCAATGGGTTATACTCCCAGAAATCATTCAATGATGCTGATTCAGCCATCCCCGTTCCAATATAGCCTTTTAGCCCTATTGAAAAACCTGCCGCGGCAACCCTGGCACTACCCCCAAAGTCGGCTTTTCTTGTCCATGTATCCGCAGCCGGGTCATATTCCCAGAAATCTTTCAACCGTTCACCATTAACAATAAAGTGGTTGGAGCCTGTCCCGACATATCCTTTGCTGCCGATTGAAAAACCAACACCTCCTTCCCTGCTTACCGAACTTCCCAGGTCTGCTTTTTGCGTCCAGACATTGGCAGCAGGATCATATTCCCAAAAATCGTCAATATATGAAAACGGGCTTATCAAACCCCATCCGACATATCCTTTGAACCCAATTGAAAAGCCAACCGCCCCATACCGCCCGTTGCCGCCAAAATCTGCTTTTTGCGACCAGATATTGGTGGCAGGGTCATACTCCCACATATCTTTGTTGCAGACATACATGCCATTCTCATACTTCTCTCCTGTTACGATATACCCTTTTGAGCCAATGGCGAAACTAACTGCCCCTGTTCTCCCGATACCACCGAAATCGGATTTTCTTGTCCAGGTGTCCTGGGCTTGCAGAAAAAATGGCAGAAGCCATATTGATGCGACGATGAATATGCGTAAATGTTTTTTCATGACGGTTGTTTTTTAAGCATTAACGTTTTTGCTGATGGGGATCCGGGGTCGTCCGTATACCTAAAGAATCGATTTCCTTTGGGGTGACAGTGGG
Source organism: uncultured Draconibacterium sp. (assembly GCA_964628215.1). Taxonomy (GTDB): domain Bacteria; phylum Bacteroidota; class Bacteroidia; order Bacteroidales; family FEN-979; genus CAIVAT01. The sequence continues at coordinate 2,543 of CAZVNF010000235.1, read as the reverse complement.
AGGCATAATGTTTCTGTTGAGCTTTGAAATTACAAACCTGGCACATTTTTCAGCATCCGCTTTTGTTTTGAAACCGCTGTTTCCCGGTAAAGAGGGGATGGTTTTTTGCCGGACAAGAATTTTACCCTGGTCTGATATTTCATATCCAAAAGTACTTTCAACAGAAGGAATTATGTTAAACGCATATTTTTGAAACTGCGGATTGGGTATGTTCTTCACTTTTACGATGGTGTCTGAAAAACCATAGTTTCTGCTTTCCATCGAACAGCCGGGAAAAGTGAAAACCCCAAATAAAATGATCAGTCCGATTTGAATTATTTTGAATTGATTCATTCCGGTCGCAGGCAGCTGAAATGGTGATTTCATAAGTTAATGTTATATTTGAAGGAAAATCAAAACAAATCGAATCATGCATAACAAAAATAATATAATTAAGTGAAATTACAGTAACTAACATTATAAACTTGCTTTTCGATGTCGAAACCATATTTTGAGATTCATAAACGTAGCTCTTTTGCAGGCGTTTTGTCTGATAGAGAAATCCCTCATCCAACACTGAATGGGTGAAATTATCAGCAAATTGCCCCCCCCGGGATGATTTTACTAAAGTCTGCTAACCCTCTTATTCCCATATTCGTCATTCCCATATTCGTCATTCTCATATTTGTAATTCCCATAGCATCAAAGGCATCAAAATCCCTTCCCGGAACCTGGCGAACTTGAATACGGGGTGGAAATATTCAAAGTACGAGGTACGAATGACGAAGTACAAAGTTTGGGGCTAGCCTGCCGTTGTTCGTCCTTCGAAGTTTGTACTTCCCACTTTCGTTTGTCCTTCGTACTTCGTCATTCGTACTTTTCCATGGCCAATTGTATGGCGGTTGATCCCGAAAACCTCCCATCCCACATTCTCAGGTAATGGAACCATGCCGGAGGTGAGGACATGCCATGGCATGGCCCTACAGACCACCCGATGACAGAATCGTAGGGGCACGCCATGGCGTGCCCCCACAGCGTGCCCCCACAGCATGGTGTATACCCCCATTCCCTGTTTTTCAATAGCATTCAATTATCATCCAGTCATTCCCCGATCATTCCCAATTGACCCCCAATTGAGGCCAATGGTCGCCCGGCAAGCGTCCGGTAATTCTCAGACAGACTCTGATTATGATGTCCTGATACTTATTTCACATGATTATGACTGGAAATATCAAAATCTTATTTTTGATAAAGCATTTGATGTAGGTTTGAGATATCAGGTGTTATTTGATCTCCATCTCCTGTCGGTGAATGAGCAAAATGACACCTTAAAAGGGAAAGAACCGCTTATTATTAATGCTTTAAAGAAGGGAATTCATGCATGATTGATGTTGGATAAGCAGGAACTTTTGCAGATGTTTGAAGAAATGACTGAATTTATTCGGGAAATAGAACGGTTTCTGGGAACAGTATAGTTGAAAAACGTTTAGCATTCATTCCAATTAACCGTTGCAGCATGTCTACAGACCACCCGATGACAGCATGTTGTATCTCCTGATCAAAATCTATTTACCCCTTTCAATATTCTGATAGCCGGCACCGTCACAGGAATTGCACCATGAACCCAGAAAGGGTGAAATTATCAGTAAAAATTGTGCGCCTTGCCCCCGATGATGTTCCAGAGTCTGATAACCCCATTATTCCCATATTCGTCATTCCCATATTCGTCATTCGGTTATGGAACAACGCCAGTGGCAACTCCATGCCATGGTGAAGCCGGAGATGGCAGAGTAATTCGAAGTACGAGGTACGAATGACGAAGTACAAAGTTTTGGGACCAGCCGGCCGTTGTTCGTCCTTTGAAGTTTGTACTTCCCACTTTCGTTTGTACTTCGTTCTTTGTCCTTCGTACTTTTCTCCGATCCGGTGTTTAGTTGTGGTTTTGCTACAATGCCAGAGGTTAAACCGCGCCATGCCATGTTCTAACTGTAATTGATTACCACAATCCCTAATTGTAATTCTTCTGAATTACTCCCCAAATCCCCACTATTTCACTCCCTTACGGATACGTATCATATTAAATTTCCTGACTATGTAAAATAGAGCCGAAAAGTTGTTAACTTTGATCACTATTTCCGGGGAGAAAAAAGTTAACGAACTGATTACCAATATTTAACAATGGTTAATCAAGCACGAATGGGTATGTTTTGCTTACAGTCCGACTGGTTGGGCATACCTGTGCTATGTGCTTTTGGGGAGTGTGTGAGGGCGGTGTTAGGAACGAATTTAATTTCAAGCCCTACGGATTGTCCTTTGGAAGTGTCTGCTTTTTACGTTTTTACCTCAGATTCATGGAACATATGAAACTGAGACGAGACATATCGAAACTATTCATTAGAGGGGTAGGAAACCCCGGGATGGGTGTTATGATATGGAGGGTGTTTCTATTCGTAATAATCTTTATCCCGATATCTTTTTCTGTTCTATCTCAGGAAACAGTTTATTGGCGCAGCGCCGCTGACAACGGCAACTGGGATTGGGGAGGTGATTGCAATCCGACCAGC
>CAZVNF010000234.1:2565-4878 GCA_964628215.1 uncultured Draconibacterium sp. | reverse complement strand
GGTTGCCCGTTGCGGCCCGCCACGCCTGCCAGATTGTTGCCCCAATGGCCATGGCCGCCACCAATAAAGCGCTTATGAGAAAATACCCTGGATGCATATGGATACGCTGCGAATAACCGGTAAGCCATTGGTTCATGACAACATAACTTCCTGCTGAAGCAGCAAAAATGGCCAGGACAACAACGATCAATGTTTCCCCAAGTACAATTGAGATTACCTGGCTCGCAGAGCTGCCATTCACTTTACGAATCCCGATTTCTTTGGTACGGCGCGATATCTTAAGAATCGTAAGCGCCAGCAGGCTTATCAAACTGATGATCACCACTTCAACTCCTCCAATGAATACCATTTTCGCAAGCCTGTTTTCTTTCTTGTACATGCCATCAAAAATCTCGGCCAACGCGATATGGTTAAAAATGAGGTTTTTATCAAAGCGATGAAATATTGACCTGATCTGCATCAACCGGGATCCGGTCAACGGGTCATTGGTTCGGATGTAAATATTGGGAGTTCCCCAAAAGCAATTCGCAATTACCAAAGGTTCAATTGGTTCGCCCGGGTTCGACATGTAATAAAAATCCTTCACGATGCCAATGATTTCAACCCGCTCGTCTCTGTATATAATGGATTGTCCGGCCATTGGTTTCAATCCTAGTAACCTGATGGCAGATTCGTTCACCACCACCGCCTGGCTGTCTGCCATCGATTGGCGAAAAAACCGGCCATCAATCAGTTGAAATTTCATGAGTTCGCCAAAACCGGGTTTTTCGCGGTACTCATTGATGGCCTTGTTGCTGTTTTCCCCGTCGGTTACATTCCTGATGGATTGGCCGCTGCATCCCCCGCCCATAAAATGTTCTCCACCACAAACGGCAGTAACGAAAGGCAGTTTCAGCAATTCAGCTTTTACGCTTTCGTACTTCTTTGAAACAGGATTGCTGCAATTGCTGACCGTAATCACATTATTTTTGTCGAAACCCAATGGAACATTGTGCATATAGGCTAATTGCGATATAATAATGACCACACAGCTGATAAAAAAAGAGGCAACGGTAAACTGCACAAATACCGATGCGATCAAAAGCCACCTGTTATTCCCGGTGCTGGAAATTTTCCCCCTCAATCCCAGCGTGTATTTCATTCGCGAAAGATAGAGGATCGGATACCCGGATGTGATCACGAGCAGTATGATCAGGATGAGTACAAACAGCAAAATACTGTCAAATGAGAGCAGATCGTAAAGATTTACTTTCGACTGCAGCAAAGTTGACATGTAAGGCATTGATTGATAGGCAATCAGAAAGGATAAAATGGCGGAAAAAAGAAAAACGATCAGTGTTTCCATGAAAAACAGCCTGGCAATGCTGGCTTTTGTAGCGCCGAACATGGTCCGGGTTGATATTTCGGTAATTCGTTTTTCGCCCTGTATGATAAACAAATTGATATAGCTGAGCAGCGCGGTGAGCAAAACGAACAGCGCGATCAATCCGACGATCACCATTTGTTTCATGCTGCCGTGATTCTGGATAAAGGAACTTGCTGCAGAGTGCAGGTACAGATCAGTCAGCGGTTCCACACCCGATTCTACTTTTGCATTCCAGGCCTTTGTCCAGTCATTCATGAGCCGGTTGTTTGCCTTTGCAATTTTATCGCCGGCTGCTCCCCGGTCCGTATTGGGTTTTAACAGGTAATAGGTTTGAAATTCGAGGCTCGATGAAAGCCATCTCATATCGAGTGTTGACAAAGAGATCAGTATTCCGAAATCCAGGTGCGAGTTTTTGGGAATCTCATCCATCACCCCCGTGATCATCACCTGTTCTCCATCCGATTCCACGGTTTTCCCGATACAATTGATTGAATGGAAAAGCTTTTCTGCAACGGCGGAGGTGATCACGGCGTTTTTGGCTCCGACAAGTGCGGTATTTTCATTGCCAGCATTGAGCGCCAGTCCGAAAACCTTAAAAAACTCCGGGTCAGCATAAAAAATCCCGACTTTCTCAACCTTGGCTTCTTTGGTTTGAACCGACGACGTCCAGCCGCCATATAACTGAACGGCAGCGGCCACTTCGGGGACCATTTCAGGAAGCCGGGAATATGCCTTGCGCAGGGAAATTCCATACACATTGGTGGTGGTATTGTCGGTTACCCGGCTATACAACCTCACCACCCGCTCTTTAGTTTTAAAATGAGTGTCGTAGCTCAGCTCATACCGGATGTAGGTGAGGGTGAAGATCACCGTGGTCAATGCCAGTCCAAGTCCGACCACGTTCGTAACAAGCAGGAACGGGTTGCGTAATAATATTCTCAGGACAA
>CAZVNF010000234.1:0-2465 GCA_964628215.1 uncultured Draconibacterium sp. | reverse complement strand
CCGACCACGTTCGTAACAAGCAGGAACGGGTTGCGTAATAATATTCTCAGGACAAATCTTAAATCGTTCATTTATGAAATGATATGAATTTATTCACTTCGTAAAGCTTCCACCGGGTTAACACCTGCAGCTCTGTATGCCTGGAAACTTACCGTGGCCATGGCAATGGCCAATGCGCCAAGGCCAATCGCACCAAAGACCAGCCAGTTTATGTCGATCCGGTAGGCAAATTCGAGCAGCATTTTATGCACGGCAACCCATCCGAGCGGAAAAGCGATGAAAATGGCGACGATCACCAGGATGAGAAATTCCTTCGATAAAGCGAAGATCACGGAAACGGCGCCGGCACCCATCACCTTTCGCACCCCGATCTCGCGGGTCCTGCGGCTTGCTGCATAAGTCGACAGACCATAAAGACCCAAACAGGCAATGATCACGGTAACTATCGTAAAATACTTCAGTAAAAGACCCATCCGCATCTCAGTTCTGTAGAGGTTTTCATAGTCCTGGTCGATGAAACTGTACTCGAGCGGGTAATCTGGAACAACCCTTTTCCATGTCTTCTCCACGGTTTTCAGGGTGGCCGGCAGATCTCCCGGCGCCAGCCTTACGAGGAGGTTGGAAAAAGCTTTGCTGTCGCTGACTGCAAAAGCCATGGGCTCGATGGGTTCCTGGGCCCCGCTGTAATGAAAGTTTTTCATCACCCCCACGATGATCCCCTGCTGCCCCATGAAGCGGAAACTTTTCCCAACCGCATCGCCACCGCCCATCAGTTTGACCACCTCTTCGTTTACCAGGAAATTTCCCAGCGTATCACCCATGTCGGCCGGGTGGTCGCGTGAAAAATCGCGCCCCGACACCAGGCGCATCTTCATTGTGCTTAAATAGTCATAATCAATGACGCACTGCCCGATCAGCACCTCCTGTTTGGGGTCCTTTCCCTTCCATGAAGCCCCGCCGCCATTGCTGCCAATCATGGTGGGATTGTGACTTGAAGCTGAAATCCCAAGGACCAGAGGCTCTTTAAGCAACTCCTTCTTCAGGGAGTAGTATTTGGCCTTTACATTTGGAGTCATCGGAATGCAAATGAGGTTTTCCTTGTCAAAACCCAGTTCCTTTTCCTGCATGAATTTCAGCTGGAGGTACATGAAGATGGCGCCCAGCGCAATAAAAATGGAGAGTGAGAACTGAACCACCACAAGGACCTGCCTTAGGCGGCTGTTACGTTTCCCCGACACTGTTTCCCCCTTGAGCACCATGACCGGCTTGAGCGACGATAAGTAAAACGCCGGATAAATACCGGCCAGGATCGCGGTCAGCAGACCGGTGATGATAAAACCGGCAATGAACTTTGCCTGGAAGATGTCGGCCACTGAAAAGCTTTTCCCTGATATCGAATTGAAAATGCCGAGCAACAGGCCAACCATAACGAGCGCGAAAACCAGGGCGATGAACACCAGGACTGCCGATTCGGTCATGAACTGAAGGACCATCGTGAGCCGGTTGGCGCCAGCTACCTTCCTGATACCAATCTCCTTCCCGCGCGATGCGGCTTTTGCAATGGCAAGGTTGATGAAATTGATGCAGGCGATGAGGAGAATAAACAGGGCGATGGTAACGAAAATATAAATGCTGACAATGGCCCCTTTACCGTCGCCGAATCCGAAATGGGTGTGCAGCCGAAAATCCAGCCAGGGAGTCAGGAAAAACTTCGCATTGGTCTCAGGATTATGTTCGACCACAATGGCGGTCATCTTCTTGTTGATGGATTGGATGTCGGCGCCGCTTTCAAGCAGCGCATAGGTGAAAATGCTGTTGCTTCCCCAGGAATCGCCCGCCATGCCGATCTCCTTAAGGAATGAATACGGGATAATTGCTTCAAGACTAAACCTGGAGGCAGCTGCCGTGCTGAATACGGAATTTTTCGGGATGTCTCTCATCACCGCACTTACGGTGAAAGGATACTTGTTTTCGATGGTGATGGTCTTCCCGACCGGGTTGTCGTCGCCGAAATATTTCTTTGCGAGCTTTTCCGACAGGATGATCGAATGCGGGTCGCGCAGTGAACTTTGCGCATCGCCATGGATCAGCGGAAGCGTAAAAACCTTCAGAAGCCCTGAGTCGGCAGCCCTGACCTGGGTCTCAAAGAAAACCTTGTCACCGATGCGGAATAACATCCTGGGAAGAAAAACAAGCCGGGCCGTTTCCTTTATCCCGGGGATGCGCTCTTTCCACACAGGCGCACAGGGATGGGGCGTCACCGGCACCCGAAAACGGTCTCCCGTGTAGAACTGGTCCTGGTTGACCATGTAGATCTGCCCGGCATGTTCATTGAAGTTCTCGTAACTCAGTTCATCCATCACCCACATGAGAATGAGAAGTGAAGCCGCCATGCCGACTGCCAGCCCGGCAACGTTGATGATGGTGAATCCCTTTTGCCGCGAGATGTTGCGGAAAATGATGCG
>CAZVNF010000233.1:0-4884 GCA_964628215.1 uncultured Draconibacterium sp. | reverse complement strand
GCTGAAGTGATCGAAGCACCCGTTGCTGAAGTTGCTCCTGAAGTTGCTCCTGAAACAACCCCGGAAGCCTGATTACAGGTACCAAACAATAAAAAATTGCCTCCTTTATGAAAAAGGATGACTTTTATTACCTGGGAAAAATCCTGAAAACCCATGGAAATAAAGGCCACGTTCAGGTCCACCTTGATGTGGATGATCCTGATTCATATAAAAATACGGAATCCGTTTACCTCGATTTACATGGTGAACGGATTCCTTTTTTTATCTCGGGACTGGAACTGAAACACAACAGAAAAGCGATTGTCAAGTTCGTGGACTTTGACTCCCTTGAAGATGCAGAGAGTTTACAGGGACTGCAGATGTATCTTCCCATTACCGAACTTCCCTCCCTGAAAGGCAACCGCTTTTATTATCATGAGATTATCGGGTTCCAGGTATCCGATCAGCAGCACGGGGATATTGGAGTGGTCGAAGATATTCTTGAACTTCCCCACCAGGCGCTGTTTCAGATCCGCTTTGGGGAAAAGGAGATCCTCATACCCATCGTGGATGAGATCATTAAAAAAGTTGACAGAAGAAAAAAAGTTCTGTTGATCGAGGCCCCGCCCGGCCTGATCGAAATATATCTTTGAACAGCTCCATGGCCTTCCATTTCCGTCAATTCACTGTCGAAGACAATCAAAGCACACTTCGGATAGGTACTGATGCCATGCTGCTCGGATCGTGGGCAAATCCCGGAACATCTGCTAAAATACTGGATGTAGGAACAGGCTGCGGGGTACTGGCCCTGATGATGGCACAAAAATCTGATGCTGTGATTCAAGCCATTGATATTGACCCACCCTCTGTAAGTGAAGCTGCAAGCAATTTTTCAAACAGCCCATGGGCCCCTAGAATGACTGCAATACTCGATTCTGTTCAGACTTTTGCCTCCAAAGCACATGCGGATTTTGATTTTATCATCACGAATCCCCCCTACTTTTCCAACTCCCTGCGATCACCCTCTGCCCGAATCACCGCGGCACGTCACGACGATGCCCTGTCGCTGAATGAACTTTGTCATGTTGTTACGCTACTGCTGGCAGCGGAAGGCTCATTTGCGATGATTTTGCCGACCGGATCTGCTCTGACCGCGGAACGGACTTTTGCAGAACAGGGATTATTTCTATCACGGCGAATGGTAGTTTATCCCAAACCAGGCGGGCCGGCGAAAAGAACCCTGATGGAATTTACAAAAATGAAAACCGCGAACTCTGAAAACCGGGTGCTGACCATTCGCAATGCCGAAGGAATATTCACTCCTGAATATTTGAACCTGACAAAACACTTTCACAACTTCTGATTGTATGCTGCAGAGAAGGATTCGAATGAATCATTGCAATTCGCCTCAACTTTACTAAAAATTTCACAACTCCACAATTTAGGTGTTACTTTGCATCCTGAAACGAATGGATTATGAACCTGGAAAAACTAACTTTCAACGTTTGCGGCCTTGCCCGGGAAGTGGGTGAATTTTTAAAACTGGAGATCTCAAAACTTCATTCTACGGATATTCAATCGAAAGGGCTGCATAATTATGTGACCTGGGTAGACCAGGAATCGGAACGCCGCCTGATTGAAAAACTCTCAAAATTTTTACCGGGGAGCGGGTTCATTGCCGAAGAGGATCCCTCTCTGAAGCCTGCAGAGTTCACCTGGGTCATCGATCCTCTCGACGGAACCACCAACTTCATTCATGGTGTACCACTCTATTGTATCAGCATCGGGTTAATGCACCAGGACAAGACTGTACTGGGAATGATATATGAGCCGAACCTTGGGGAGTGTTTTTATACCTGGGATGCAGCACCGGCCTACCTTAATGGAAAAACCATCCATGTGTCGCAAACAAAAACAGTTGGAGAATCTTTGTTTGCCACAGGGTTCCCATATTATGACTACAACCGCCTTGATGATTACCTTGCTATTTTCAAACATTTATTGCAAAACAGCCGCGGAGCCCGGCGCCTCGGCTCGGCAGCGGCCGACCTGGCGTATACCGCGTGCGGCCGCTACGATGGCTTTTTTGAATACGGACTCAGCCCGTGGGATGTAAATGCCGGGGGATTGCTGGTTAAAAATGCCGGGGGAATCGTCACTGATTTTAGTGGTACAGAAAACTATACCTTTGGAAAACAAATCATCGCTACAAATAACTCGATTTATTCTGAATTTTTAAAACTATTCGACGCATGGAAACACGAATTGAATTAATCCAGGGAGACATTACAAAACTCAAGGCTGATGCCATCGTTAATGCTGCAAATCCATCCCTGCTGGGAGGTGGCGGTGTTGACGGAGCCATACACAAAGCCGCCGGACCCGGGCTGCTTGAAGTGTGCCGGCTCCTCGGCGGATGTGCTACAGGTGAAGCCAAAATCACCAAAGGATATAAACTGCCGGCACAGTTCGTGATTCATACCGTGGGACCGGTATGGGGTGTGGGTGACCGGCATGAGGAAGAGTTACTCGCAGGTTGCTACCGGAAAAGCCTTGCCCAGGCTACGGTTCATGATTGCAAAACCATTGCCTTCCCCAATATTTCAACCGGAGTTTACCATTTTCCAAAAGAACTTGCTGCTGAAATTGCAATCAGGGAGGTGAAAAACTATCTGTCTGACAACGCTGTTCCCGAGAAAGTCATTTTTGTTTGTTTTGATGAAGAGAATCATTCGATTTACCATCATTTACTTAACCAGTAATTCACCCTGTTCATCGATTAAGCCAGCCGGATTGGTGTAACTTCTCTATTTTTGACCGTCTGTTGACTTTATGAAAGCAAACCTCTTCCTCGTTTTTCTATTTTTCTTTGCCGAAGCTGTTTATGCCCAACCGGTTAAGAAAACCGTGAATGCCATAGAGGTAACCAATGCAATTAAAATTGACGGCATTCTTGACGAAATCACATGGAAATCAGCCCCTTTAGCCGGTGATTTTATTCAACGACAGCCCTATAACGGAAAACCGGCCACTTTTGCCACGGAAGTGCGGTTTCTGTATGACAACAGCGGACTGTACATTGGGGCAACCCTGTTCGATCCGCATCCCGACAGCATTCCCGCCCAACTTGGACTCAGGGATGCTACATCACTGAATGCCGACAATTTTGTTTTTATCGTCAGTCCCTTCAACGATGGGATCAATGCATTTTGTTTCCTGGTATATGTATCTGACGTACAAACCGATTTCAAACTTTCTGCCGAGGGAGATGATGACTATAGCTGGGATGCTGTATGGTTAAGTAAAGCACGTAAAACCCCGGAGGGATGGAGTGTTGAAATGAAAATCCCCTATTCCGCCATCCGTTTCCCCAAAAAACCAATTCAGGAATGGGGGATCAATTGCCAGCGACAAATACGTCGCTATCGTGAATTGGACACCTGGAACCTCATCGACTCAAAAGTGTCGGGTTTTGTTAACCAAAGTGGATTGCTGAAAGGCATAAGTGAGATTAAACCCCCTCTCCGGCTGTCGGTGTCTCCCTATTTATCGGGGTACCTGCAAAACGCCCCCGGAGAAAATGATTACAACCTTACGTATAATTATGGTGCCGACCTCAAATACGGCATTAACCAGAGTTTCACCCTCGACATGACCCTGATCCCCGATTTCGGACAAGTACGGTCCGATGATAAAATCTACAACTTCTCCCCTTTCGAAATACAGTATGATGAACGACGGCAATTCTTTACAGAAGGAACTGAGTTGTTTAACAAAGGGGGTGTTTTTTATTCCCGCCGGGTTGGAAGCCAGCCAAAAGGATATGATCAAGTTGAAAATCAACTTAATAAAAATGAAATAATTACCGACAATCCCACTCAAACAAAACTGATCAATGCGTCAAAAATATCCGGGCGGACACGCAGCGGACTCGGCATTGGCTTATTCAATGCCATGTCGGCCAATACCTGGGCTGCCGTTGAGAATGAGATGAACGGCACCAGCCGGCGGATCCTTACGCAAGGTTTTACAAACTACAATACTTTTGTGCTGGATCAAAACCTGAAAAATAATTCATACATCGATTTTCTGAACACCAACTATTTTATGCCAACCGAGGGATACACAGCAAATGTTACCGGTACCTCATTCAAATTTGCCAATAAAAAATACACCTATGCTTTAAGCGGCGATGCGTTTGTAAGCCAGAAATATTATAGCCACAACTCTCCTGATCTGGGCGGCCATTATTTGCTTTCGTATGGTAAAATAGCCGGCAATTTCCGGTTTACCTGCACCCAGTTGCTTGAAACTGACAACTACGACCCTAACGACATGGGATTCAATGTGATCAACAACCGGTTCAACAACACCTTGTTGGTACAGTATAACATATACGATCCGTTTTGGAAAGTGCTGAACTGGTACAACAGCGGTCAGGTAAGTTATAAAACCCTGTACAATGGCCTGGCATTCACATCTCTGGAAATTAATGCAGAAAGTATGACCACCACCACGAAACATTTGTCGTTGGGGCTAAACACAAATTTCTCCCCGATAGCTTCACACGACTACTACGAACCAAGGGTGAAAGGGTGGATGTATATCGCCCCGGCATACGGTAACTTAAGCGCCTGGATTTCTACTGATTACAGAAAAACGTTTGCGCTTGACCTTGCCCTCTCCGGGTATATTGCACCAGAAATCAATTCATCGGGATATGGTTTTGCCGTTGAACCCAGGTACCGTATCTCCGACAGGATGTTTTTATTATATCACCTCTTATATGATAACATCATGAACGATGTGGGATTTGTGGCATATTACCCCGATTCGCTGGTGAACCCGATCTATTTTGGCCGCCGTGACCGGCAAAGCATCACCAATATATTGGAATTCAATTAT
>CAZVNF010000232.1:0-4932 GCA_964628215.1 uncultured Draconibacterium sp. | reverse complement strand
GGTGGACAGGTGGACGGGTGGACGGGTGGACGGGGGTAAAGCGAAATTTCAGGAGGGAATATAGCAAAGCATAAATTTCAGATTTCAGATTTCAGATTTTTCACCCCAATTTTTAGCATCAGGGGTTCTGAGTCCCGGAAACAGGCGGGTTAACCAAAGACTGCCCTGGTAAGGCAGTAACGACCCCCATTTCATAAGCAGGAAAAGTATCCTGCCATACATCGCCATGGGCAATGATTTGGCGTACACTTTCAGGCTGAAGTTGGTAGTCAGCCTGCTGTAGCCCATTGCATCGGCTGTTTTTCCGGCAATCTGATCTGCAATTTTCACCTCCAGGTCTGTCAATTGGGTTTTCCACAAATCAAGCCTCCCTGTGTTCACCGGATCCATCAGACTTTTATGAATACTGCCAATGGCCGGATTCGCAAAGTTTTCCATCAATGCATCCTTCTGCTTATAAAAGTCAAATACATCCGGGTCAAAGGGTATACTCAGAAAGGTACATAACTCACGGATCGAAGTTTCCGGCTTTGTCACCAGATCTTCGTACCGGATGATAAAAAACCGGTCAGGATATTTGTTCTGGCAGGCCATGAATAATTTGGTTACATAAACCCAGCGGGCAATCTGAAGGGTAAGTCCGGTGGCTTCCAGTTTTACCGCCTGGAGGTTTTTCAGAGAGACATAATTATCCCGGTAATCGCGAATAATACAAATAAACCATGCTTGGGGAAAAATATGGATCAGCCTTTTCATATACACCGAGTAGGCTGGGTTTTTATCACCAACCAGCCGGATTTCCTGTTTTGGAAATACTGAGAAAGAATGTTCATTGAGTTTGATCAGCAGATCCTGGATTGTACAGGTATTTTCAAGTTTCAACAGGTCTTCCGTAAAGAGGGCCCGGTCAATCTTAAAATTGCTGAGACCTCTGGCATCGAGGAAGTTTGGTTGAAAAACATGATCAATGAAGGCCAGAATCTGCACCTTATCCCACCTTTTTACTTTTTTAAATTTCTGGTAAAGCAATAGAAATACCGGTGATTCGGCAGGGATTTTAACATTCGGATGGGCGTCGAAAAGAGTTTTCAGCAATGTTGTTCCCGAGCGGGGGCGGCCCAGAATGAAAAAAAACGGAACTCCCATGGCCTTGATTAGTTAATGTGAAATCTGATATCCACAATTACAAATGTAGGCAATCATTATGTATGTTTAAAAAAAAAATGCCGGGAGGAGACCCGGCAATTCAAAGAGTTAAAAAAGGGAGTTTTCAATTTGGTTAATGATCAGAACGATTCCCTGCAGTCGGTTTCAGAATAGCATGGCAAGTATTACAAGGTAGATAAGTTTAGTAAATCGGCTGAATAAGTTGCGCAGAAAGAAAACCAGAAAACTCCCTTATGCGTTTAAAATATCAATGGTAAAAGTAATTGTTATTATTATAACAAATGAAAATATTAGACGATCTGATTATTTTTACCGACAGAATGGCGGAATCACCCTGTTGTTCCGGGTAATAAAAAAAATGCATTAATTTCGCAGCGAATTCAGGACCTTTGCCAAATCATGCATATCTCATTTAACAAACCGTTTATTCCCCTGTTTGCGTTCAGGCATCTGATCCGGGGAGCGCTTACCGGAACGATTGCAGGGAATGGGCGGTATACGAAAAAATGTCATTCGTTTTTTGAAGAAAGGTTCGGGTTCGGCAAAGTGCTGATGACCACTTCCTGCAGCGATGCACTTGAAATGACGGCACTGCTGTGCCGGATTGAACCGGGTGACGAGGTAATCATGCCTTCGTTTACATTCATGTCCACAGCCAATGCATTTTTAATCAGGGGGGCAAAAGTGGTTTTTGCCGACACCCTTGAGGATATTCCCAATATTGACCCGGCAGAAATCGAGAGACTCATCACCCCTGAAACCAAAGCGATTGTGGTGGTTCATTACAGCGGGATCGCCTGCGATATGGACCGCATTATGGATATTGCCCGGCAAAACGGGCTGTTTGTGGTTGAAGATGCCGCCCATGCCATCGATTCATATCACAATGGCAGGCCGCTTGGTTCGATAGGGCATTTCGGCACCTTCTCTTTTCATGAAACCAAGAACATCATCTCAGGAGAAGGGGGGCTGCTCATTGTGAACGACAAATCGTCTGAAAAACGGGCCGAGATCATCTGGGAAAAAGGGACCAACCGTGCCGCTTTTTACCGTGGAGAAATCGATAAATATGGCTGGGTGGATATCGGCTCCTCCTATCTGCCGTCTGACTCAGTAGCAGCATTCTTATTCAGCCAGATTGAACGGTTTGATAAAATTCAGTCAAAACGCAAAATCGTTTGGTGGAATTATTACACCCTGCTGGGTCCACTGGAAGAACAAGGCTTCCTGAAACGACCGTTCATTCCGGATTATGGCACCGTTAATGGTAATATTTTCTTTATCACCCTTCAATCAGAGGAGACCAGGGACAAACTGATTGCATTTTTAAAGACATCTGGCATCAGTGCGCTCTTTCATTACCTGCCGCTGCATGCCAGTCCTTATTTTTTCGATAAGCATGATGGACGGGAACTGCCGAATACCAGCAGGTTCGCATCCACCATACTGCGACTGCCATTTTATAATTCGCTGACTAAAAGGCAGATCAAATATGTTGCAGGGAAGATAAGTGAATTCTTCCATTCATAATAGCTACTTTCTCTGTTTGCCAGGTCATTTCTTCCACTCCGGCAACCTCCCCGGTGTTACAGGTGCTCCCAGGCTTTCGAGAGATTTTTCAAGCTGAGGTATTTCCGTGTCTCCGATGTGCTTAATCTGTTCATACACAGGAGGGAATTCAGTCTCCAGGATGGCGTACGCATCCTTTTGTGTTTGAGAGGGATCTCCGGTTGACATCCAGCTAATCCAGCTCAGTTTTCCCAGGCGGCTGTTCAGTGGCACCGGTGCGGGAGGATTTTCTTCTTCGCTCGGTTTTATGGTATTGCGGTTGAATTTCACATTGAGGATCTCATCCAATTGGAGTTGCACTTCACCGGCTTTCTTAATGAGTTCCGGACTGGCTGAAGGTGTACTGTTCAGTGCCTGGAGGATGCTGGCAGCTCTTTTATTGAGCGATTCAGCGTAACTTTCAGTTCCCTGCATCACACGTGTGAGTTCAGCAATTTTCTTGTGGAAGCTGACCATGGTATTCCGGTCGGCAGCCGGCAGGGTTGTATTGTTGAGCAAAACGGCGTTGAATTCAACCGGACCGGCCAGCAGCCTGGTTTCTCCGTTAGCGGTTAGGGAAACGCTTACCTTGTATTTGCCCGGCATGGCAAGAACTCCGCTGCCGTTGTCGCGCATCGGATCAAATTTGTCGGTTTCCACGATCCGGGTCGACTGGTACCTGAGGTCCCAGTTGATGCGGTTAATTCCTTTCGACGGGCTTTTCCGGATGATCCTTACCGGGGAACCGGTTGCATCGGTTACCGTAAAGGTGAGGAATGCTGCCAGTTCCAGTTTCTCCGCACGAAGGTCGGCCTCCGAAGGCTGAGGAATTTTTTCTCCTTTTTTGAACAGTTCTGCCTCTTTTTCCTTGCGGAGATCTTTTTTCGACTTGGGAACCTCCTTTATAAAATAGGTGAAAACGGCACCGAAATCCGGATTTTTTGCCACATATACGGTCGATCCCTGCGACCCCTTGGTGTCGGTTGGCAGGTACATCAGGGCATCTTTTACCGGGAACAGATACCCGTTCTGGTCAAGATTTTCCTTTTTCAGGTTACGCAGGGGGGTAAAATCATCGAGAATGTAAAATCCACGGCCAAAAGTAGCAAGCACCAGGTCATTTTCACGCTTCTGGATTACAATGTCTTTCACACAAACTGAGGGAAGCCCTGATTTTAGCTGGATCCAGTTTTTCCCGCCATCGATGGTGAAAAAGCAACCGAATTCTGTTCCTGCGAAAAGCAGGTCGGGGTTGATGAAATCCTGGACAATGCTGTGAACAGTTCCATTTTCGGGAAGATTACCGGTAATGGAACTCCATGATTTTCCTTTATCCATGCTTTTCAGGATATAGGGTTTGAAATCATCGCGTAAAATATTGTCAAATGAGGCAAACACCACGTTTTCATCAAAACGTGAGGCGAAAATATCGCTCACATAGGTATTCTCAGGAATTCCGGGGAATTTTTCCACTTTACTCCAGGTTTTTGCATCTTCCGATACCTGGATCAACCCGTCATCAGTACCTGCAAACAGCAGGTTTTCCTTTATTGGCGATTCATCAAATGAAATGATGGTTCCGTAAAGCGAGGTGGAAATATCTTTCTGAACGGCATCGATGGGCCAGTATTTTCCCATCACCGGCCATGTGTTACGGTCAATTTTAGCAGTGAGATCATCACTGATCACCTGCCAGGTGTTTCCGCGGTCATCGCTTCGGAAAACTTTGTTGGCCATGGTGTAAAGACGTGTATTGGAATGAGGGCTGATGATTAACGGTGTGTTCCAGTTCCATTTGTAACTGTCCTCTCCTTTGCTTGGTTCGGGCCTGATGTCGACAGATTCCTGGCTTTTTCGGTCGTAGCGGACCATACCTCCATATTGGGATTCAGCATATACGATGTTGGGATCGGTTGGGTCGATTTGTGACCAAAAGCCATCTCCTCCATTGGTGTTGAACCAGTCATCGGAAAGTACCCCTGCTCCTGCGGTGGTGCGTGACGGACCTCCCAGGCTGTTATTATCCTGGGTTCCCCCGTAAACATAATAAAACGGGGTGGAATTATCCACCTGGACACGGTAAAACTGCACGACAGGAAGGTTCGATTTAAAAATAAACTCTTTACCGCCATCAAATGTTTCGTAAGCACCGCCATCACTGCCAATAAAAAAATGTTTCGTATCATCGGGGTCGATCCACATGGCATGATCATCCAC
>CAZVNF010000231.1:0-5014 GCA_964628215.1 uncultured Draconibacterium sp. | reverse complement strand
CCTTCATCAGACTTTTATCTATATTTGTACGTTAATTAGGCAATCCAAATTGCGTGTACATGCGTTATTCCATTTTAGCTATCCTGATCCTGATATTCATGGCCTCTGCCCCCGGATCATTTGCCCAGAACAAATACTCGAAGGCAGCAGATGCGGCGTATGCTGACCAGATGTTTTTACTGGCTTTGCAGAAGTATCAAAAAGCCTATTCTAAAATAAAAAAGAATAAAGCCGAACGCGACCGCATTTCCCTGAGAATTGCTGAATGTTACCGGATGATGAACAATACCAAAAAAGCAGAATCATCCTATAAAAGACTTGTCAATAATGCAGGGTACATCAAAGACAATCCCAGGATCCTGCTGATATATGCCGATATGCTCAAAGCAAATGGCAATTACGAAGAAGCGATAAAACAATACAAAGCCTACAAAGAGGCAGGCCCTGCCGATCCAAAGGCCGACATCGGAATTGCCACCTGCACTATCGCGAAGGAATGGATTGAAAACCCTACAAAGTATGGCGTAAAATGGGAGAAATTGCTAAATTCAAAGGAAGATGACTTTGCTGCTTCATACGCAGATAAAAAGTTTATTTCCATTGTGTTCACCTCTGATCGAAATGGTGCCAAAGGCCGGGATATTGACAACTGGACAGGGCTGGGTTTTTCAGACATTTTCCTTTCCCGCATCGACCGCAAGGGAGACTGGAGCAAGCCGGTTCTTGCAGATGAAGCAGGTATGATCAATTCCAAAGCGAATGACGGAGTAGGACAGTTCAATGCGCGGTTTTCCGCCTATTACTTCACCCGTTGCTGGAATGATCCGAAACGTAAAAACGGGTGCGCAATCATGAAATCCAGCCGCCAGGGCGGTACGAACTGGTCGGAACCGGAAAGAGTCGAACTGGGGGGTGATTCTTCCACCATCATGGGCCATCCAAGTGTTGGTTCTGATGAAACCATTTTCTTTTCTGCTGATCTGCCCGGTGGATTTGGCGGAAAAGATATCTGGATGGCAAAACGGGAGAAAAAAGGAAGTAAATATGTCAAAGTCAACCTTGGCCCCGAAATCAACACTCCCGGGGATGAACTTTTCCCATTCATCCGCAACGACAGCATCCTGTATTTCTCATCCAACGGACATCCGGGGATGGGAGGCCTGGATATTTTTGTAAGCACACGTTCTAAAACAGGTTCGGCAAACACATATCAGTGGCAAAGTTCTCTGAGCAATAAAACTTTCACCAATACTGATGGCGCCACTAACTATGAATGGCAGAGTGCACTTGACAATAAAACCTTTTTAAATGCTGATGGGGCCACATCCGGAGGATATAAAGCAACGGGTGCAATGACGACCGACCGGTGGTCAAGAGCCATCAACCTGAAATCGCCGATTAATTCACCTGCTGATGATTTTGGAATTGTATTTAACGGAGATGAACTTGAACAAGGGCTTTTTTCCTCCAATCGCCCGGGGGGAAAAGGACGTGATGACATTTATTCGTTTATCATTCCTCCCGTTTATTACACCCTTGAAGGTACTATCACTGACGACAGAACTCTGCAGCCTATTGCCGGTGCCAAAGTGCGAATTACCGGCACAGACGGACGATCGCTGGAAGACAATTCCGATGACAAAGGTCATTACGGATTTAACAAAATGCAGATTCTTGCCAACACCACGTATGATATGATGGTTACACGAAAAGACTATTTCAATGAAAAAGGTCGTGAAACCACGGTAGGGATCGAACGAAGTAAAGATCTCGTCCGAAACTTTGTGCTGCGTCCTATTCCCAAAAAGCCGGTTGTTCTGCCTGATATCCTTTACGACCTTGCAAAATGGGACCTGAAGCCGCAATACCGGGATTCGCTGCAGGGATTGATTGAAACACTGGATGCAAATGAAAACATAGTGATAGAACTGGCCTCGCACACCGACTCCCGTGATAGCGATGAACGTAACGACATCCTCTCCCAAAAACGTGCCCAGAGTGTTGTAGATTACCTTATTTCGCGTGGGATAGATCCCGATCGCCTGGTTGCTAAAGGGTATGGTGAGCGTGTTCCCAGGACCATGAACAAAGATGTCATCAAAGCCGACATTACCATTAAAACCGGTACAGTACTTAACGATTCTGTGATCAACCTGCTACCCACAGCTGCTGCTAAGGAAGCTGCACATCAGCTCAACAGGCGAAGTGAGTTCTCCATTCTCCGGAATGATTTTGTTCCAAAAACAAAAATCTCTAAAAATATCCCGGCAACCAAAATTGAGATGGTTGTAAATCCGGAAGAAAACAATATTGCGTTTACCAAAACCAAAGAGGGATATCGCCAGGCGACCAGTTATATCAATGGTATCACCACTCCTTTCATTTTTGACTCCAAGGAAAAGGAGGTGTTTATCTCTCCTGTATTAACGCTGAAACTCCTTAAGGACGGTGTAATCGATAAAACCAGTTTTGACGGTGATCCCACAAAAATCCTGGGAGATGGAACTGTGGCTGACAAAGCTGTGCTCACTCTTAAGGAAGTGAGGATTGGCAAAAACAGTGTCAGGGATATTAAAGTCACAGTAAATAAGAAAACCCAGTCGTTGCAATTTGGGGACAGCCTGCTCAGAAAATTCGGAAAATACAGTATCGACGATACGACCAGTGAGATAATTTTCGAATGATTTCCTCTAACCGATATGAACAACGAGGTGTTTCCTCTTCCAAGGAAGATGTTCATGCCGCGATAAAAAACATTGATAAAGGCTTGTATCCTAAAGCCTTTTGTAAAATCATTCCCGATTATTATGGCAGCGGGGATGAATGGTGTAACATCATGCATGCCGACGGGGCAGGAACAAAATCATCCCTGGCATACATGTATTGGAAAGAGACCGGGGACATCTCCGTATGGCGGGGAATTGCCCAGGATGCCGTGGTGATGAACCTTGATGATTTGCTGTGCGTCGGAGCCACCAATAACATTCTGTTGTCATCCACCATCGGTCGAAATAAAACCCTTATTCCAGGGGAAGTCATTTCTGAGATTATCAAGGGCACCGAAGAATTTCTTTCAAACATGCGCAGTTCAGGTATCGGCATCTGGTCTACCGGAGGTGAAACTGCCGATGTAGGCGATCTGGTGAGGACAATTATTGTTGACTCGACCGTTAGTTGCCGTATGCGAAGAGATGAAGTAATTGACAACGGGCGGATCATGGCAGGAGATGTGATCGTGGGGCTATCTTCATCCGGACAGGCGAGTTACGAAAAAACGTATAATGGAGGGATGGGAAGCAACGGGCTCACATCTGCCAGGCATGATATCTTACATTCATATTATTCAAGTCGCTTCCCGGAAAGTTACGACACAAGTCTTTCGGAGCAGGTTGTATATACTGGCAGTAAAAAACTTACTATGCCTTCTGAAGTCGAAGGAATCGATATCGGGAAACTCATCCTGTCACCCACACGTACTTATGCACCGGTTGCCAACAGGATTTTCGAACACCACAGGAAGAACATACATGGCATGGTTCATTGCAGCGGCGGTGGACAAACAAAAATTTTACATTTTATTGACAACCTGCATGTCATTAAAAACAACATGTTGGCGGTTCCTCCCCTGTTCAGGCTTATCCAGTCGGAATCAGGCACCTCCTGGAAGGAAATGTACACAGTTTTCAATATGGGACATCGGCTGGAATATTATGTTCCGGAAAACCTTGCCCCATCCATCATAGAAATTGCGTCATCCTATAACATTGATGCACAGGTAATCGGGCATATTGAACCCTCTCCAATAAAAAAACTGACCATAATATCTGAATTCGGAGAATTCGAATATGATTCATAAAAACGGTTAGAGGATAATTGTTTACCTTTGCACTCC
This sequence comes from uncultured Draconibacterium sp., assembly GCA_964628215.1. Lineage (GTDB taxonomy): Bacteria > Bacteroidota > Bacteroidia > Bacteroidales > FEN-979 > CAIVAT01. The sequence goes on along the minus strand of CAZVNF010000231.1, from coordinate 1,122 downwards.
CATTTCAAATCAGCCCATGTTAGATAAATTAGAGGCCATTAAGGTACGCTACGAAGACATTCAGGTACAAATGAATGCACCTTCGGTAATGAGTGATATGAAGAATTATATCAAACTCAACAAGGATTACAAGGAACTTCAGCCTATTATGGAGGCTTTCGAGGTGTATAAAACCATTCTGTCAAATATCGACCACGCCAAGGAAATCATCTACAATGAAAAAGATGAAGAATTCCGCAGCATGGCCAAGGAAGAATTAAATATTCTTACTTCTGAGAAAGATATACTTGAGGAAAACATCCGAATGATGCTGATCCCGGCTGATCCTGAAGATGGTAAAAATGCGGTGATCGAAATCAGGGCAGGAACAGGCGGCGATGAGGCCAGTATTTTTGCCGGTGATCTATACCGCATGTATTGCAAATTTTCAGAAGCCAAGCGGTGGAAAGTTGAACTGGTTGATTTCACAGAGGGCACCATGGGCGGGTTTAAAGAAATTATTTTTAACATCATGGGTGAAAATGTTTATGGCCTGATGAAATATGAATCCGGGGTCCACCGCGTGCAGCGGGTTCCCCAGACAGAAACCCAGGGGCGTGTCCATACTTCAGCGGCCACCGTTGCAGTATTACCCGAGGCAGATGAGTTTGACGTGGAAATCAAGCAATCGGATGTGAGAAAAGACACATTCTGCTCTTCCGGTCCCGGTGGTCAATCTGTCAACACCACCTATTCAGCCATCCGCCTTACTCATATTCCTTCAAATATCGTGGTATCCTGCCAGGATGAAAAATCACAGATCAAGAATTTCGAAAAAGCCATGAAGGTATTGCGTACCAGGCTTTATGAGCTGGAACATCAGAAATACCTTGATGAAATATCCAAGAAAAGAAAGACTATGGTCTCCACCGGCGACCGTTCTGCAAAAATCCGCACCTACAATTATCCACAAAGCCGTGTGACTGACCATAGAATCAACATGACCCTGTATAACCTGCCGGTAGTGCTGGATGGAGAGGTAGAGCCATTAATTGAGGCACTGCAGCTGGCGGAGAATGCGGAGAGATTGAAGGAGGCGGGGACAAATTAAGGTAGCGAGGTAGCGAGGTAGCGAGGTAGCGA
>CAZVNF010000230.1:2315-5039 GCA_964628215.1 uncultured Draconibacterium sp. | reverse complement strand
AACTCATCTTTCGATGGCAGATACCAGTCAGTATAACCTCCTCCTGCGTAGTCTCCGCAAAGTCTTGCGGCAATTCCCGGCGTAGAACAGCCAGCCATGATGTCGATTGTGTTCTGATTGCCTGTCCCTATTGCTGTGCCATCTGCGCCAGGTAATGAGATTGTACCACAGCCCCATTCCGCACCTGAACTCAGGTCGCTGCTGGCTGCTATCAACCCGTGAAATCCACCTGCAATGTACCCGGGATCACCCGGTTGCAAAATGTAGGCGATTTTTCCACCCTGGTAACTGCTGCCAATGACTAAAGCGGGGGCAGCGGCACCACCAATCATATTCGTCCATAGGCTTCCGTTAAACACTTGTAATTCCCCTGCCGCACCACAGGTACTGCACCAGATGATAAGCCCCTGGGAAGGATTTGCAATGGCATTACGTTCGACATGGTTCATCCGCGGAGGCAGGAAGCCCCTGGTGGTAGATTTAACATCCAGCATAGCTGAAGTATTCGGTGCGCTGTTATCGGAATTGATGCTCACCTGTCCGTTTGCTGTTAAAGCCGATATAACCGCAAAAACCATGATCAGATAAAGGTGTTTCATAATCAATTGGATTAAAATGATGAATAAATCGTGAAAATATTAGAGGAAATTCTGGCATTGCGAAGTGTAAGTCATTAAGAACACTTTAACAGCGTAAATATAATGCGATTTTGTCTACATCGATTAAATTAAACCATGCTGGCCCTTTGCATCAATGGAAAATACGACACCGCTTCCGTACTGATCGCCTATTGACAAGGTCACTTTACTGTCGGTCTGTTCGAGTGCCACCAGATTTGTTAACAACAGTAGGATTATTGAGTGTAAGGGTGCTTTCATGATGATGGCTATTTATTATAATAAAACATATTATTCGGGATTGAGGCTAATCGCCATGCAATATGTAATATTTTTAAAACTTACGAATACAACGAACTGAATATACCAGGCTCGGATGAAACTGATTCCGCAATTAGGGAGGATTTTACTAATATTATCTGATGACACTGGCAAAAACCAGGGTAATTGGTACACTTTTCTGAACACTCCATACAAAACCCCAAATGTTTACTAAATTTGACATTCTTCAAAATCAACGTAACAGTAAATCCTATGACGATTCCCAAACATTCCTTCATCGTTTTATTGCTGCTTTTTTACATGGTGCCTGCTATACAGGCAAAACCTATTGACAGTCGAACCGCACGATCGGCAGGACTTCATTTTTTAAACTCAATTTCATCCACAAGGATTGATCCTGCAGAGTTTAAACTTCTGAATACAGAACAGCGTGAAGGTAAAAACCTGTTATACATTTTTGGTTATGCAGGAGGTTTTGTCATCGTGGCTGCTGATGACCGGATTGAACCGATCCTGGGTTATTCTAATGAGGGAAGACCATTTAAAGTTCCTGCAGAAAATGATACTACATTTGGGAACAACTTTCTGGGGTTGATGAATACCTATGAAAAAGTAATCAGCTATGTCATCGAAAATGATCTTTCCGGAACACCCGATATAACTCAAAAATGGTTCATGCTCAGTAGCGGAGGTAACATTCCCAAATCTCCTGCGATTGTTGTGACACCTCTGCTGACGACAACCTGGGGCCAGGGGTGGCCATACAATTCCATGTGTCCGGCAGATCCTTTTGGACCTGGCGGGCATGTATTAACCGGTTGTGTTGCCACCGCCATGGCACAAATCATGAAGAAATGGGGATATCCTTCCGTTGGATTAGGGAGCTTTTCCTACCCGTCGGGATATGGTGTTACGGGTGCGAACTTCAACACTGCCTATGATTGGGCGGCAATGCCAAACAGCGCCACAACCGTCAATATTGAAATCTCGAAGATTAACTATCATGCCGGAGTAAGTGTAATGGCCAACTGGGGGTCGGGAAGTACAAGCGTTACCTATTCGTCAGATGAGGATCCTATCACCCGGGCTTTAAAAAACTATTTCAAGTGGGCCGCTTCTGCACAGTATGTGAAAAAGTCTGATTATACTGCTGCCGAGTGGGATACTAAAATGCAAACTAACCTTTTGGCCGGACAGCCTATTTACTATGGTGGCGATGGATACATCGGCCATGCGTGGGTAATGGATGGCGTAGATGCTTCCAACCTGTATCATTTCAATTTCGGTTGGGATGGCATCTACAATGGGTATTATTCGCTGGGAAACATCAATCCCGGCGGGAATACCCTGACCAACAACCAACGTGCGGTTGTCGGCATCAAGCCTAACGATGGAAGCACGCTGGTTACCAATACCACGTGGTCCACCAACATGACCATCAACACCAACGTCTGGGTGCCCGACTCATTGACCCTCACAATCAATGCCGGTGTGACAGTATCATTTGCACCAGGCTGCGGACTCTATGTTTTTGGCAGGCTGATCTGTAATGGAACTGCTGCCAATTATGTTACCCTCACTGCCTCCAACACTGCAGCAGGATGGAACGGCATCAGGTGGGATAATAACTACAACAGCCGGCTGGTGATGGCAAACAATGCCGTCAGCCAGTTAACCTACACCCAGATACAGTATAGCCAGGCGAGCGCTATCTATTGTATGGCTTATGGTAAGGTTGTCTTAGATCACTGTAAGATCAACGATAACCACGCACAGTACGGGGCTGGAGTATATGCGTGCTGGATACCCGTCAGTAACATATCTT
>CAZVNF010000230.1:0-2215 GCA_964628215.1 uncultured Draconibacterium sp. | reverse complement strand
TTGGACCTGGCCGGTAATCCCAGGCTTGATGGGATGATCGACATGGGGGCTTATGAATACCAGGCACCTGTGCCCGTTCAGTTTGCAACCGGTAATGAAACTATATCCAATGGCCAGTCGGGGTGTTACAACGCCACCCAGACGATTACTGTGGCAGGCAACGGAAACCAGTTTAAAGTTGAGGTCGGTGGTAATGCTGAGATGATTGCCGGGCAGAACATCCTCTTGCTTGCCGGCACCATAGTTGAGCCAGGCGGGTACTTATACGGCCATATCGCTCCCGGCGGACCATGGTGCGCGACTCAATCAATACCTTCATTAGCAATGGCGGAAAATAAAATACCCGGGAGCACTCTTCAATCACCGTTGAAAGTCTACCCGAACCCTACAACAGGCAATTTCATCCTTGAGTTAACCGGAGAAGTTGATAACGTTACTGTCGATATTTATGGAATGTGTGGGGAAAAAGTATTGACAGAAGTATTATGTGAACAACATAAGCATGAGTTCTCTTTATCAGATAAGCCAAATGGAATCTATTTTGTCCGTATCACCACTGGCGGCAAGGCTGAAACTGCTAAAATTATCAAACAATAAAGATGATGTTTGGGGTCTCTGCATCAATCTAACCCATTTTTGAGCCCGTAAACAAGCACAATCTAATTATAATGGGATCACGACGCCCCCACCGCATACAAATGCTTTTGAAACGACAGGAACGTCGACCTGATCATGTTAACATCACCCAGGTGTTCCATGGCATCGGAAATGGCATGATACTTCAACATCAAAAGGCTCGGAAGTTTCTCCTGATCCAACTGCTCCACGCCTGATTCAATATACTTGGACAATACGAAGTTCAGAAACTCCTTATGCTTGTCATCCAGCCCCTTAAAGATCATCTCCTTAGCCTGGACCACCCGATTAAGCCGTGTGATCGTAGGTCTGCCAAGGGTCGAATTGACCGCGCTCAATGTTGCGGGCCTGGTCATTCTTCCAGCCAACGGACTCCATGTTTTCAACACCGCTACCGCCGGTAATACCCCCTACTGGAACTGTACTCAATGTACTTCCCTGTCAGCCGAAACAAGCGGGCAGTTGCTGGTTATGAAAACCGGTTTCTCAATGGGGCTGGCCATAGCAGAGAAGAACCGGCTGATAGAAGAGACCGTCTATTATGTACCTGTCCGGGTCACCGAAGATAAAGCCCTGAATGAAACACTCAAATATGAACAGGGCAGATCACGGGTCCGGGAGGTTTACGCCTGACGCGTTATTTAGTCAGCAATGACGTCGTTGGATTCCTCAGCCCCTTAGCCTCTTTCAGATAGACCTTTACTGAACCGATAATTAATTCGGCTTCAATAAAAACAGGCACTTTATTCTGATCTGCAGTGAGCCACACTACCACATCCGATTCATCCTTGAGGAGATATACTTTACTATTTATACGGATGGTGAACTTGCGGCAAACGTACTTCTTCCCATCGCGGGCCTCCTTGATCCCTTTTTCCGCGGCAACCATCTGCAGGCTGACGGGATTGTTGTAGAATACCAGGGATATTGGAATGACTGTTCCGGGCTGAAGTTTTTCAAGATCAAGCGTACGGGGAAAATAGGTGGCCGAAACCATGTCGTTGATGAACTTCACAACCGGGATCTTACCCTCTTCAACCGCGTTATTATTGAGTTTATAGGTATAGGAATAGAAGGACTGCGCTGGGTAAAAGAACTGGGAAAGGAGGATCGTATTCTTGTTGTGTACGGTATATTGAAGGAATTTTATGGGCTCCCAGGTATTCGGGTTGATCCACGATTCGTAAGAATCTCGGATCTTGAACAGATGGTCGTACATCGGATAGGTTTTCCCGTTGAGTTTCATGTGCAGCACTTCCCTGCCTCCGAGAACCTCTTTTGTGGTGACAAAGGTGACCAGGGCGATATTTGACCAGGCTGGGCCCAGGTTGTAGGACACATCATACGCAAGGTACTCACCGGGGCCTATTGCAGTGTTTCCTTTGAATCCCTGGGCATACAGATGATCAGCAGATATTACTAACAGGGTAAAACAGGCAAATAAAATCAGATTTCTTACACACATGGTATTCTTAGATTCGTTGATCCTTATTAAATTGATTCCGGTAACCGCCTCATGGATGGCCGGTTAAATGCATTATAATCGCGCAAAGATACATATCTTTTGACGACTGGATTA
>CAZVNF010000229.1:0-5044 GCA_964628215.1 uncultured Draconibacterium sp. | reverse complement strand
AAACCCTCACCCCTATTTCAATCCGTACCGCAGCCTGATCTCTCTCTCGCGGCCTTTATCCGAGATATAAACTATCGTTCTCCCATCGTCCAGTATCACAGGGTACTTGTCTGTTAATGCCCCTGATAACAGTTTTGACTTGGGAACCGTCACCTGGTGGTTGGATATTTCCAGCCGGTTGTCAACTGAATCATTTTTCGCTATATGTCGGGGGTTTTTCATAGTATCTGAATTAAGTAATATCTGACCTCAAAGTAAGGGTGATTCCGGGTTCATTTTATGCCGAACCGGATTACTTATTAACAAACTGTCGTTGAAAAATAAACCACTCAGGCACGAAGCTCACTCAGAATCACTTAGGAAAAAAGGGAACTTGCTACCCCTCCCTGCCGAACTGTGCTTCGTAAGTTACTGAAATGGGAGTCCCCGGTTCCTCAACAATCCGGTCGTACCGGTGATGGGTGTTGAATGGTGCATTGGCGGCAGTGACCGTGTCATCAGTAAAATTGGTGTAATTTCCGAGAATAGCCAGGTTGTTCGCCACCCGGGTGTTCACCGAAACCCCCGGAACAATAAGCACCAGGTTCATATCCGGATTGAATATCGTGGAGAAACTGGCAATGGGTTGGCCGTTGATCTTCAATGAATTGATTTTCAACCTTCCACGGGAGGCAAACAGGTTGTCTGATCCGTTAACCGGGCTTTGCAGATCCAGATTCTGAGGTGAATGGAGCACGATGGCTTCAACTTTATTGTCGGAAGTGAGTATCACTTTTGATTCCAGGGTTCTTTTCGGTGCCGGTGCAAACAACACTTCGGGATTGAGCTTTTGCATCATTGAATTAAAGGTGGCATCCAGTACTTTCCTGCTGTCTAAATAATCCGATTTCCCCTTTTCAAAGGCCTCCTGACTGGTCAGCACCCGGTTGCCGGATGTTACTTTGCAAATTCCGTATTCCAGGTCGACCCCCATTTTAAAAAGCCTCATTTCTGCTGCAAGGAAGTTCTGCATTTGAGTGTTAACCACCGCCATATCCGCCTTCCAGGCAGCATTGAGCAGTCTGTGGGTCACCGAACGGTTTTGGCCGGGCGCCGGCTTACCGGCAAATAAAGTCCGGGCAGAAGTTGCCGGCCCCGCGATAAACGGAATCGTAAGTAAATCGGATTGGTTTACCTGTATGTTTTTAAACTGTACCACAGTTGAATTCGCGGTGCTTTGCACAAATAAACCTGCTTTGCCATTCGACAAGGGGGTTTTAAACGCAGTATGAAGATCGGTCGGAGTTAAATTGCTGTGAAGCAGGTTTAACTCATTTTCACTGACTTCCAAAACGGTTGTTTCAGAGGTCCCTGCTTTGAGGGTATTGCCGAGAATGTGCATCGACAACCTGGCAAATCCTCCGGTAGAATTGAGCGTGAAAGTATCCGAAATTTTCACGGTTATTGTTTCAATAACTCCGGTCTCGTTTTTTATTTGAAACAACACCCTGCATGTTGCTTTAAAGTCATTTCCAATTTCAAACTGCACCATATACAAGGCGTTCACCGTTCCCTGGCTCAGCTTCTGCTCTTTCTGGCGGAATACAAAGCCTACTTTCGAACCGGTTAAAAAATTAATATCGGCGCTGATGCAAATATTTGACCAGTCGTCCTTGCCGGTCATGATGAACGGCTCGGTTGTTCCGGTATGCTGCAAACCAACATTTTTGCCACCCAGGGCGAACATCGTCCACACATTGGTAATCTGCCAGTTGCGCTCAATATCGCTTTCGCCGCTTAACAACGAAGGTCCGGCATCGTCGTGATGCACAATTAACTCGTATCGCTGATTTGGTTCAAATGCGTAGCCGGAGGGTTTTGTAATGGTCACGAGGCTGTCTTTACTTCCGCCCGATGTCAGTGGCCTGATGCTGTCCATGGTCTCTTCATCGCGGAAGCGGGTGGCCGACCTGGCATCACTCCATCGGATATTGTTCCTGGGAATAAGGGTATAGTTCCCCCTGAAGTCCCTGATCCGGAACTGCAGTTTATGTTTGGGTGATTCCTGCAGGTCGCCAAACAGTTTCCTGGCATACGCCCGGTTGAAGCGCAGCACCATTTTATTGTCGCCGAAAAAATTCGATTGCTGCTTGTAGGGATAACTCCATTTGATGTACCGCTCAAGAAATACCGGCGGGGTATTGGTCTGGTAATAAGAGATGTTGGTAAATTTCACATCAGCCAGGTTTTTAATACGGAGCACTTCTGCGTAAACCGCGGTCAGAATATTTGCAAGTGGTTCAGGCATCTGACTGAGTGCAGCCGAATCTATCGCACCCTCCAATGAGGTGGAGGTGACGATTTTATAAAAACATCCGGGTTTAAAAACTGAGATATCTCCCGGCTTCAGCAGATTGCCATTGACGTCACAGATAACGGCCATGGCCTTATTCTTTGCCAGGTCATCCAGGTAGGTTATGGTGATTTTTTTGATCCCCGGGATACTATTCAGGTTGATGCAATTGAGAAACTCTTTGGCATTTTTACATTTAACGGACAGGGATGATTCGGATAGTTTTTTAATGATCACGTCCACTTTAATATCGCACCTGAACCCTGAAGGTTTCTTTTTCTTATCAATGTCCTCTTTTACCCTCTTCACAAGTTCACTGCTGGTAGGTAACCGGTTGCAGGTTGCTTCCGCCTTCTCTGCCTTTCCGCAAAATTCAATCACTATTTCAGCAACCCCCCTGTGAAAACGCATTGACAGGGAACCAAGTTCTGATTTGAGACACTTTGTTTTTGTCTCAATGGTAAATCCTCCGCGTGCGTTGATGGTAACCCCGCGAAAGTCAAATGGCTGGTTTGGAAGTATCCTGACATCCTGCGGAAGGTCAAATTCAATTTCGGTTTTGGGAATCAAATCCGGCGGACATTTTAAAAAATCGGGGTGATTGCGTTTAATGTCATCTGCCATGTGCACCGCCCGCAATTCGGTCTCGTTCATCAGCGGTCCGTTATGAGAGTTGGTATGAGCTGTGTTTGCCAGTGCATTTGCTGTTAACAACTGCAGCCGGCGCGCAGTAACCACATTCGGGCTCATGGTATCGCCATCTGCCAGCCAGGCGCCTGCCAGCGCTTTGTCTCCGGTCAGAGACGAGCCATAGATCAACGTCCAGGGTTCATTCCAGGGGGCGGATTTTTTTCTTTCGTAAATTTCGATATTGGTTAAGGTCGGTTTAAACAGCAACCTTCCCACGTTGTAGGTTCTTCCGGCACTGCCCGGGTTTAACAGGAATTTTACCCCGTTTGAATGATTCATGTCGTGCTCAAATGCAAGAACGGGTTGAGAATCGGGGTATACCACCGGGGAATTTATTGCAAGCGCCTGTTCGGAAAGAGAATCAATTCCAACCGGAGATGTTTCATTTACAAAGGCGGTAAATATTTCCGCACTTTTGCTTTCGGCGGTGAACCGGTGAAATAAGCTTACCTGGCTGAGCGGCGATTTCACCGTGATGTTTACATCGGGTCCTTCGAATTTAAAATGGGCGCTGTCCTGGTAGTCCGGAATCGGGTCGGGGAAATCGAGTTTGTACCCTACTTCCGCTTCTATCTGCAACGGCGACGGGCCATCCACGCTCAGTTCAGAATAGGCAGAAATACTAAAGGTAAACCCCAGCGCTGAAATATCCAGTGCGGCATCGAGGGTGGCTTTGCTTTGAAACTGTTCAGGCTGCAATGAAATCTCTCCATCCGCGGCTATTTCAATGTGGGCATCGAATTTAATCCCGATGGTTTGTCCGGCCACCTCAAAGGTCAGATCCGGAATTTCCGGCGTCATGCTTACGCTGGCGCCCATCCTCGCCCGTATGCTGTCGGCATCGAGCATGTCGAGCATCAGGTAGGCATCCGCCTGTAAAATATTGAGCACGTTGGCCCTGATCCGTCGATCGCGCGGCTCATTTTGCCCCAGGTACAGGTGCCAGTTGGTAAGGTCTTTAAAGTCGAAGAAGGCCTCCAGCATGGCATAGGCTTCCACAACATCTTCAACCAGTTCAAGCTGGGCTTCGATATTGAACTGGACTATCTTTTCTTTCCCGTCGAAAACTGCCAGAGCCCTCAAAGGAGGTTCGGAAGAATCGGCGGGTTTTAATCCCTCCAGCACCAGCGCCCGGCCTTCAATAATGAGGATCGGGCCGGGAATGGCCAGTACCAGCAAGCCCCGGGTGCCTTTTACAAATCCGTCGACCGAGGTAATGGTCACACCCACGCCGATGGCAAAGGCATTGCGTTCGTCTTTCCATTTATTGGTTGGATGGGCTCCCACGAATGGGCCTCGCTTGTACCAGTCGTAATACCAGTTCTGGTCGGGGGTTTTATCGGGCGACACATTGATGCCAAACATACCCAGCGCGCCTTTGAGTGCAAGGCCCGATTGTCCCAGCGGAATTCCTGCGGCTGCTTCGAAGCCAAAATAAACATAAAAAAACGGGAAAGCCGAAGTATCCGGATCCCCGGGGGTATTGCCATTGTTCATCCCCACCATCAGTCCGGCTTCGGCTTTGAAACCAGCTGCAGGCAGGTCGAGGATCATGTCTCCTGCAAATCCCACCTTGTTCGGGTCTTTGAAGAAACGGATCAACCCGTCGAGTTTCATCACGCCGGGCACGGCATGTGTGAGTTGAACCCCCTTGAATTCGATCCCTAATTTCGACACCAGTTCGGTGATATCGGAAGGCTGAAACGCGGCTGGCAGCCGGAGGTCCTGCGGCCACTTGATTCTGAAGCCCTCTACATCCACGCCCATCGGGATCTGTTCGATCAGCCTGAGCCCGCCTGCCAGTTCAATCCACAGGTGGGAGTTATTCTCGGTGCCAAATCCGACTTTGCGCAGTTCGAAATGAAACCCGAACAGGTCAAGGGTCGCCAGGTCCTGCAGGTCCAACCAGGCTTCGCCGATGGAGATCTGTCCCCGGGTATTGATCTTTAAATCTTTTACATCAAACCGGGGCCACACCATGCCTTCGTTTGAAAACAGCAGCGGATCGAGCCCGCCGGAGAT
>CAZVNF010000228.1:0-5045 GCA_964628215.1 uncultured Draconibacterium sp. | reverse complement strand
AAACGGAACCACGGAAAACGTCAAAAAAAACGGTACCATGGCAAATGGTACCACGAAACCCGTAGAGACGCACCGCGGTGCGTCTCTACCCGCCGTGGAACGTCCCGCCACCGGGACGTTCCACGGTGGGACGTTCCACGCCGGGAAAAACCATTTCGGCCCCCAATCCGACAATTTGCCCGCCATCGTGCGCGGATTTAAATCGGCGGTAAAACGCGATACCAATAAATATGGCCTTAAATTTCATTGGCAACCCCGATATCATGACCACATTATCAGGGATGACAATGCACTAAGCCGCATAAAAATGTACATCAGGAAAAACATCGAATCGTGGTACAAGGATTCACAAAACCGATAATTTCAGGTACCTTTGCGGCATAATTACCCCTCCGGGATCATGCCCGGCCGGGAGTGAAGTCGTTCAATACATGAAATTCAGCGAAATACCCGAAAATCAGCAAATCAAAGCCAAACTGGTGCGCACCGTGCTCGACCAGCGGGTTAGCCATGCCCAGCTATTCTTCGGCCCCGAAGACAGCAGCAAACTTGCCCTGGCCATCGCCTATGCCCAATTTATCAACTGCACCAACAAGCAGGGAATGTCAGCCGGAGCACAAACCGGGGAATTACATCCCGAAACCCTTCCCGATTCCTGTGGCATTTGCCCTTCCTGTGTGAAATATCAAAAACTGGCTCATCCCGATTTACACTTCATCTATCCTGTAGCTACTACCAAAAAGATCACCGGCAAGCCCCAAAGCAAACACTTTATTGATGAATGGCGGACTTTTCTGCTGGAAAACAACTTTGAATCGGGACTGCAAAGCTGGTATGAGTCCATCGGGATTGAAAACAAGCAGGGAAGCATCAATGTGTATGATTGTAATGAAATTATCACGACCCTGAGTTATAAAAGCTACGAATCAGATTATAAAGTGATGATTATCTGGATGGTTGAGAAACTCAACTATGCCGCTGCTCCCAAAATCCTGAAAATACTGGAGGAGCCGCCTGAGAAAACCCTCTTCATCCTGCTTGCCGACGAACCCGACCAGATCATCAAGACCATCCTCTCACGCACGCTGATGGTAAAAATCCCAAAATCGAATGTACTGCATAATACAGGCAATGAAGATGATGCCCTGCATTTTGTGGTGTTCCGGCAGTGGATGCGTGCCTGCTACGGCGCGAAAATACCTGAAGTAGTCAAATTCGCCTCCGACATTGCCAAATCAGGCCGGGAAAAACAAAAAAGTTTCCTCATCTATGCCCTCAAAACCATTGGTTATTGTGCATCCATGAACTATCTCCGCAAAATACCCGTGGAAATCCAGGGAGAAGAGTTGAAATTCATCAACGATTTTTCCCCGTTTATCAAACCCGACAACCTGGTTGAATTCAACACCTTGCTGAACGACGCTATTTTTCACATCGAACGAAACGCCCATCCGGCAACCCTTTTCCTCGATCTGTCGCTGCACATTGTCCGGCTGTTCAAACCGAATTTCATCCCAGTCAGGAGTTCATAAACCCGCTTATCTGAACTGAGCATCGGGTATATTCACCCCCAGCTGCCGTGCTTTCTGGAAATCATCAGACGCCTTCTGACTCATCCCCAGCTCTTTGTAAGCCTTGCCCCTGTTCACATACAATGAAGGTTTGGCCGGGCTCATGGTAATTCCGCGGGAGAAATCATCTATGGCGGGTTGAAGTGATCCAATACTTTGAAAAGCAACCCCTCTCCACTCATATACCATCGGGTTATCCGTTCGCGCATTGATTACCACCGTAAAATCACGGATGGCAAGGTCCCATTTCTTCAGCGAACTATACGCCACCCCCCGGTTCAGGTATGCCCCGGTATTCTCTGGATCCATAGTGATCTTACGGCTGCAGTCTTCAATGGCATTTTCAAACTGGCCCAGCCTGAAATAAACGGAACCCCGGTCACCCAGGGCAATGGCCAGACCCGGATTGAGGCTGTATGCTTTGTTGAAATCCAATAATGCTGAATCTAACTGGCCCAGGGAGGCATAGGCATTCCCCCTGCCCGAAAGTGCTTTTACATGGTTTGGATCTATGGCCAGTGCAGCATGATAATCGGGAATCGCCATCCTGGGCTGATTTTGCAACCGGTACAGGCTTCCCCGGTTATTTAAGGCATCAACAAAATTCGGAACAAGTTCAATCGATTTTGTAAAATCGGGCAGTGCTTCGTCCAACTTGTTCTCATTTACTAAATAATATCCCCTGTTGTTGTAGGCGGTATGGCTTTTAGGATATTTTTCGATGACATCACTCCACAATGTACCGCTGTTCTTCCAAACCGGAACCCGCTGGATGGCAAGAACCGACATGGCACCGAAAAACAATACCATTGCCAGGTAAACACCCCAAAGAGGAACCATTTTTTTATCGGCGGCCCGGTTCAAGAGCCAGGCAAATCCAAGGAGCAGCCCGATATAGGACATATAGGTATACCGTTCGGCAATCACAGCACTACCAACCTGCATGAACTGCAGCGTGAGCAGTATATTCACCAGGTAAAACAGAAAACAAAACAGCCACATCCGGGTATATTTCAGCGAAAACAGCACCAGTCCGACCAGGATGGCATTGAAGAATGGTGTAATAAAATAGACAAGGGGAAGATCCAGCGAAGTGTTAAAAACAGGCACCGGGTGCATGGCCGATAACCCGAACGGAATGATCAGTTTAACGATGTAAATGAAGAATCCATAAGAAGCAAACAGGAATTGCTGCACAAAGTTATAGTGGGTAAAAGAAACCACCGATTTGTCGAGCTGAGCGTTCAGCGTTGCCAGGCCGATTGCCACAGAAATGGCAAAAAAAGGTATTTTCTCCACGATCAGCAGCCAGTTGAATTTGCGTTTATGCACATAATCCAGCAACAGGAGAACCAATGGAAAAACCACCGAAGATGGCTTTGACAAACCCGCCAACCCAAATAAAAGTAACGAAAACAGGTACCAGTACCATCGCCGGTTGGGGAAATATAACATCCACGCTATCAACCCTGAAAGAAAGAAAAAGGTGTAAAGAACATCCTTGCGTTCCGAAATCCAGGCTACCGACTCAACATGCATGGGATGAACCGCAAAAATGGCCGCAACAAACAGCGCCATGGGTTTATTGCGCGCCAGGATAAGAAATGCAAAGTAAAAAACCAGCAGGGTGTTGAAAATATGGAGCACGATATTGACCAGGAAATAGGAATATGGTTCCACCCCCGACACTTGATAATTGAGCGCCAGCGACAGCATCGTCAGCGGATGATAATTCAGGGCAATCGGTTTTGTGAAAATATAGGTAAGATTGGCGGAAGAAAGAGTTTTAATATACTGGTTTTCGGTAACATAATCATTGTCATCCCAATTGGTAAACGAATGATGTACCGAAGGAAAATAAATCAAAAAAGTTACAAGAACCACCAAAAACAACAGGATCAACTCCTTGTTTTTCAACACAAACCCCTGCTTAACACGCCTATTCACTTTCATTTTTTCCATTTTTGCAATAACTTCGTGTCTCTTCGTGCTTCCTTCGTGTCTCTTCGTGTAACCTTAACCCGGAATGCACTTGCCCCTCCATGGCGAAATTAGAAAATATCAATCGTTTTTCAGGATTCCAGGGTAAAAATATTCCATGTTCGTTATCTTTGTCAATGGATTGGCATTTATAATACAGGTTAAATGCAATGATACCAGTAAAATGAAAATAAACCACTCAGGCACTAAGTACACTTAGTATCACTTTGGAAAAAAGTTAAACATCCGGTAAAATTCTTAGTGTTTCTTTGTGCTCTAAGTGTCTTCAGTGGTTAACAATAAATAAGTGTCACATGATACCTCATGATATCTACAATAAAATCAGTGCTTTCGGAGAAGCCAACCTCAACCCGGCCATCGTCGAAAAATATGCAAAGTACTTTAAGGAAGGATACGACGCCTACGGATTAAATCATGAGCAGGTAACCGCCTTAACCTCCGAAATTCTGTCGTTACCGGGAATCACGCATGAAAAGATCCTGGAGACTTCCCTCCTGCTGGTGAAGTCGCCGAAATATGAAATGACTGCGATTGCCATTCAACTCGTGCTTGGTTTCAAAAAATCGTGGTCGCCGGAGACCTTTAGAACCGTTGAACAGTGGTTTTCCACCGGCATCACCAACTGGGCCCACACCGATTATATTTGTGGAGAGTTAATGAACCTCTTCTTTAAAAAAAACCTGATCAGCCTGAACTCCCTCGAATCCTGGCGAACCGCCTCCAACAAATTTCAGCGGAGAGCCGCCGTGGTCAGCCTCATCAAGCCGATGAAACTATCTGCTGACTTCCATCCGTACTTTGAGTTCATCGAACCCATGATGCACGACCCGGCCCGTGAAGTGCACCAGGGCCTCGGCTGGTTCCTCCGGGAAACCTGGAAAAAACAACCCCAACCGGCAGAAACCTTCCTGCTGAAATTCAAAGAAACTGCCCCAAGACTTATTTTTCAGTATGCAACGGAGAAGATGACTGCTGAGGGGAAGGGGCAGTTTAGGAGGGGGAAAGGGTAAACGGGTGGACAAGTGGACGGGTGAACTGCTGGATATTCCCCATATTGCTTCATTGCTCATTGCTCATTGCTCATTGCTCATTATAATTAATCATGATCCGGAAATTTGAAGAACTCAGCAACAACGCCTGGCCTGCATTACAAACCATGCATTATGACGGATGGACTCTCCGGTTTGCCAATGGAGTGACCAAACGCAGCAATTCGGTGAACATGCTCTATCCCTCCACCCTTAATCCGGATGAAAAAATCGATTTTTGCGAGCAGTTGTATGAATCTCAAAATATAACACCTTGTTTCAAAATCACCGGAATTGCCGACCCGGCAGACATTGATCAACGGCTTGCCCACCGTGGATACTACATTCATTCAGCCATCTCCTTTCAAACAAGGGATATTTCCGGAATTACATCTGTCCCCCAAGGCGATATTGACCTGGCCACTGATTTAAATCCATCCTGGAT
>CAZVNF010000227.1:0-5069 GCA_964628215.1 uncultured Draconibacterium sp. | reverse complement strand
TAGCACCGGCCGGTGTTGTCGATGTAAATCGCGGGCACGCCCAGCATGCAGGCTTCGGAGGCCACGGTGGCGCTTTCGCCGTATACCAGGGTTGCGGCTGCGATCATGTCGTGGAGTTTTTCGGGGGGAACGGCGAGGCGGAAGGGTTCGAGATCGGCGGGGAGGGCGGATTCGGAGGAGATGAAGACGGGGCCGAATTTTGAGAATGCTTCGATGGCTTTTCGTTTGGTGGCTTCGGAGATGCCGGGGTGGCCGGTATCGTGGGAGGCGTGCCAGGCGACGAAGCGGAGGAGGGTGTATGTTGGTGGACGGGTGGACAAGGGGACGAGTGGACGGGTGGACGAGGGGATGGGGGGACAAGTGGACGAGGGGACAAGGGGACAAGTGGACAAAATTGAGAGGTTGGGGGTGAAGCGGTTGGGGTGGAGGTAGGCGAGTTCGTGGTTGCCGGGGTAGCGGATTTGTTTTTTGCCGAGGTTGAGGTGGAAGGAGTCGGGAACGAGGATGGCTTTGGTGAAGGGTTTGTAGAGGCGCACCTGTTCCATGTTGCCGGTGTCTTCCATGCTGATGTGGGGGATGCCCAGCAGCCAGCTCATCTGGGCGGCGTACATGGAGCTGTGGCCAAGGGTGATGTCGGGTTTGAATTTTAAAAGCACACGCAGCATCCGGAGGTTGAACTTAAGCAGTCCCCACATTTTTCCCGGGGTGGTTTTATAGGGTTTGCCAAAGGAGATGAATTCAAGGTTGTACGCCCTTAACAGATCGGGGGTGCACTCTTTTTCACGGCAGGTGAACAGGATGGCATGACCGCGCTGCTCCATCTCTTTCGCCAGGTTGCGGAAAATATGGACGTGGGCGGGATGGCCGATATCGATTAAAAGTCGCAAAAAATAGTTTTAAGTGATTAAGTTTTAAGTGGAACTTGCGTGCATCATAAAAACCAGGGGAAAATAACATGATCCTGAAGATCAGGTGTGTTACTTACAATATAATATTTTTGGATCGATAGGTTATGGGCAAGTTTTTCAAGCTTGCGTATATCTGGTTCAATGGCTTTTTGTTTTACTTCGAGGGCAATTTCGTCATTCAGGATAAAATCGATTTCAGCTGTATTTCTTTTATTGTAATATGAAACCTTTCCGTAATGCTGCAACTGATTGGCTACGGTAGTTTCGAGAAGTTGACCGGTGCTTGTTTTAGTTACCAGGTTCAGGATTCCGGTATCAGAGAAGTACACTTTTTTACCACCTGCCACACTGCGGTCAATGCTGTGTGTAAACTTTGGTATTAGCTTAAGGAAAAATATTCCTTCGAGAAATTCAAGATAACTATAAACCTTTAAGCGATTGATGCCCAACTCGGATGCAAGACGGGTTACATCCAGGATATTACCATTCCGGGGGCCTAATAAAATGATCAGGTCACGCAGTTCTTTTACATCTTTGAGTTCGTTAAAAACCCTGATGTCTTTTTCGAAAAATGAAGCGAAAATATTTTTCAGAATCAGTTTTTTTGTGCCATGATCTTGTGTGAGTACCACTTCAGGAAACCCTCCAAACTCCATGTACTGATCATATAATTCCCGGCGCCGGTGATTGCTGACAATACTATGGGTTTTAAATACCTCACCGGAATTTGGCTGAAGTTCGGTTTCGGGCAAAAGATTGTTAAAGTATAAATATTCCCGGTAGTTTAAAGGGTGAAGTATAAATAAAAATTTTCTGCCACTGAGCGATTCGGGGAAAAGATTACGCAGGTAATAATTTGAAGAACCCGTTACAATAAACTTTACACCATAATGATCAATCAAATACTTGATTATTTTGGTGATTTCAGGAAAATTCTGAATCTCATCAATACAAACCAAAAACCGTTCTCCTTTTTTTGCTCCGGTTATTCGCTGCAAATCTTCAAAAATTACTTTATAATCAATATTCTCAAACAGCATGTAATCTAAAGGGTTGTCAAAATCGAACCAGGAATATTTCCCTTCCCATGTGTCGGCAAGCTGGTGCATTAGGGTTGTTTTACCCACCTGCCTCATACCCGTTATTACAATGGCATTTTTATGCTGCAATTGAGGTTGTATCGTATAAAACAAAGTTCGGTTGAACATGGTGTAAAAATATATTTACAAATATACGCATATTTGTAAATGAAAAACAGTTTTAAGTAGGGACATGCCATGGCATGTCATTACCTCAATCCGTGGCAATAAATAAAAAGCATGGCTAAAGCAAATTGTGATAAATGAAAACGGAAGTGAAGTAGAAAATATCTATTGCAGAAGTTTCAGGACATTAAAAAAGCCCGGATAGACATATGCTCTATTCCTTTATAATTTCCAGCAGCAGTTTCATCCATGCTTACCACTATTTTAGGACAGTTATCGGGAATAGACAACAGATTACCAAATTCACGTTCATGTGTTTTGTCGTCTGTAATCAGGTAAGCGACCTGGATGTATGTTTTGATTTCGTTTTTAGTTGCCACAAAGTCAATTTCTTTTTCGCCATATTTACCGATATATACCTGGTAGCCATTCACAATGAGGTGATGGTAAACCAGGTTTTCGAGTACCTTGCCGATATCCTTTTGTTGAAATGGAACTATAGCGTGCCGCATTCCCAGGTCTTCAAAATAGAACTTATCACCAATTTCAAATATCTTCCGTCCATTAACCTCTATCCGTTTTAAACGGTCAACCAGGTAGACTGATTCAAGGTACACAAGATATTCTAATACTAATTTGGGATTAAGGTTAATTCGCTGTGATTTTAAATAGTCGCTGATTCGTTTGGCAGACAATACACTTCCCGTTATATCAGCCAGGTAATGGATCAGATCCTGCAGAAATTTGACATTTCGTATGTTGTAACGCTCAATTATGTCGCGAAGTATTATTGTATTATGGATGTTCCTGAGGTATTCATAAACTACGGCATCCTCCTGCCGCAGGTTAATCAGGTGAGGCATACCACCCCAGCGGATGTACTTCAGGAGTGATTCAGAATTTTCGGGAAGTTTATGGAATATAAGGAATTCGGGATACGATAAAGCATGAATTGTGATTTGTATGTCCCTGCCGCTCAAGTACGTGGATAGTTCGCCAGATAATAAGGTCGCATTACTTCCCGTAATGTAAATATCCCAGCCATCAACTGTGAGAAGGCTGCGTAATGCCAATTCGAAATTACTGATATCCTGAACTTCATCAATAAACAAGTAGTGTTTAACTGACGGGGCCTTCTGACTTTCAAGGTAACCCATCAAATCGTTGTGGCTTTTAATAAATTCGAACCGGTAATCCTCTTTATTGATATGTATAATATTAGCCGTATGATCCCGTTTGCGTATCTCATCAATCAGTTGCAGAAGCACATAACTTTTTCCAACCCGTCGCTGTCCGGTGAGTACTTTGATCAGGCCTGCGCCGATAAAAGGTTCTATTTTATTAAAATAGAGCGCTCGGGGTATATAATTCACTTCCGGCATTCTTGTGGTATAAGTAAATGTTTATGCAAAAATACAAAAAGTTTTACTTATAAGTGGAATAGAGAGAAAGAAGGGCGAAATCAATTTTTATCAGAAATATTAAACGGAATAGACGTTGCATGCAACGTCTCTACATGTCATCCATTGAAAGGCTGGCATATTCGAATGTATATTGCGGGAATGCGTGCAATATTTTACCGGATTTGAATTTGAGGTTGGCAAGACTGATTTTTGATTTATTTCGCTTTACTTCAGCGATCAAAATCTTTTTATCAGCATCATTGACGGCCACAATATCAATTTCATTTTGATTTCCCTTTTCCCAGTATCGGCCTATGAGGGAATATTCACCTGTAAGTGCAAGTTTTTCACGAAAGTATTTCTCAAGATAGGGTCCGCTGAATGATTCGAAGTCGCGTTCAGCAATCGACCTTGCATAGGTATAGTTACCTATTTCAAGTGCGGCCCGGTTCTTATAGATAAACCGGAACCAGAAACCCAGAAAATTATCATCGATAAAATACTTCTGAATTTTTCCACCCGGTTTTGCCAGCACCGGTTTGACCTTTTGAATAATCCTGTAATCATTTTCCAGCCTTTCAAGATAACCACCGGTATTTTTACCAAGTATCGATTCGATCTCACTTCTGGAGGTTTTGGAACAGGCAATCAATGAGAGGATCGAGAAATATGTTGTATAATCTTTGCCGAATTCTTCAACGAGCAGGTTCATCCCCTCATCGAGCAGGAGGGAGTTTTCACGGAATATCTCATGAAGAATTTGCCGCTGGGTAAATTTTTGTTTGTCGGCGAAATGTTCGACATATTTGGCAACCCCACCGGTAATGGTATAAAAAGCAAGCAGGTCTTCCGGTTTATACCGGGGATTGATCCCTGCAACAAGATCTTTGATGATTGCTGCATTAAACGGTTTCAGATAGATTCGTTCATTGGCTCTTCCAAACAGGGGTTCTCTGGAATTTTCGAAAATCTTTTTCATCAGGGAATAAATTGACCCACTGATGACCAGGTTCATTCTGGCCTTTGTTTTGTATTGGTCCCAAAGATTTTGCATGTCCCCGAATATTGCAGGATTAATATGCAGAAATTCCTGGAATTCATCAATGACCAGGGTGAATGGTTGATTTTGTGACGTTATAAGCAGTAGTTCGAAAAGCCGTGGAAAGCTGGTATATTCTCCAAGGGCTGATAATTTTAGTTTTCGGCCAATCTCATCGAGAAAGTCAAGACATAATAGAGCTTCGTTTTTTCGGGCAACAAAGAAATAGAGAAATAATTCATCTTCAAAGGCTTTGACTGCCAGGCTGGTTTTGCCGATGCGCCTGCGACCCACAACCACTGTCATTTGTGCCGAGTGAAGAGATCTTTCCAGTGTTTCACCCAAAAGGATCAATTCGTTTTCTCTGTTGATAAATTCCATTAACTAAGTGTCAGGTGAAGGTTTGGAGGTTTAAAAGGTGAAGTTTTTTTTTCAAAGATAATCATTTTTTGTAATCGTGGTTACTGTAACCGGGGTTGCAATCGTGGCATTATTATGTCATGTCTTCGGCATT
>CAZVNF010000226.1:1905-5078 GCA_964628215.1 uncultured Draconibacterium sp. | reverse complement strand
CCTCTCCTGAAGGCGAGGGGGGAGTGCTACTATGCCGATTCCAAGGATAGAATGCGAATAATTACCGGTAGATGGATTCGCAAAAACGTCCCCTCGCCTTCAGGAGAGGGGGCAGGGGGTGAGGTGCGTTTTATGCTTCCTTGCTGCAAAAGTGTGAAAGATGTAACACTTCAATGGAATTGTGTAACACTTAACCTTTTAATCGTACTCAACTTTGCAAAGTGAAAAAATCACCGGAAAAACGACTTATATGAAAATCAGTCTCAGGTTCATTTCGCCAGGGGTGAAGCAGAAAAGAGGTCGGGCCGTACATTACCACCCAAAACGATGGAAGGTTAATCACAGCGTATTTCTATACTCACTAAACTAACAGTGTTAACTAAACAATCAGTATTATGAAAAAGCATTATCAATACTTAACAAAGGCAATGTTTGTCGCCCTGGTGGCAATATTGCCTTTTATATCCCTGGCCCAGAATGAGGTCAAAGATATCCAGGTCAGAACCAATACCGCCCCCTGTTACAATTATTGGTCGGTTGGATTATTTGGTGGTTTGATGCAATTTAACGGCGATCTTTCCAGAAATTTATGGGTCAATATGTACCCGAACGCCATTGGCTACAATGTCGGCTTCACTGCAACAAAGCAGTTTTCACGTGTGCTGGGTGTTCGTGCACGCCTGGCTTACGGCAACATCCACAGTGGTGTTCAGGATAAATGGGTGTGGGATTACATGGACGGCAACGGAGTTCCTCAACAGGTTACTCATAGTTTCCGTTCGTCGTTATTTGAATCCGATCTCCAGGTGACCGTCAACTGGCTTAACTGGATCCTGGGTTATAAACCAGAACGGATATTCTCCTCATATCTTATTGGTGGTGTGGGAATGGACCATTCCAGCGGAACCAAAAAGGATATTTACGGGGTGGATATTGCCTACCTTGGAAAAGAAGGTGATGCGTTGAATGTTGGTAATTCAAGGGGAATTGGCGGAGATAACCTACAGTTCAAGGTATCTGCCGGACTTGGTTTTGACTTCAACCTCAGCAAACATTTTTCTGTACCTGTTGAATTTCTGTGGAGATGGCAGGATTCTGACCTGCTTGATATGACCAGGGGAGGTGCAAAAGGCGTAGTCAATGACATGTACAGTTCAGGTACGGTAGGTATTACCTATAAATTTGGCTATTCCTGTCCAAAAGTACCGGAACAGGCAGCTGTAATGGCTCCCGCTGCAGTATTGGCAGTTCCTGTTCCGCAGGTTCGCTTCCTGGTCGTAGCACCCAAAAATATTCCCGCCGAGCGTACGGTCCGGGAGATCTTCCCGCTTCGCAATTATGTGTTTTTTGATTTGGGATCAAAAGAGATTCCCGGCAGATATGTGCTGCTTACCAAAGACCAGGTAAAAGAGTTCAGGGAAGACCAGGTGGAATTGTATACACCTAAAAACCTTTCGGGCCGTTCAGAGCGCCAGATGGTAGTTTACTATAATGTGATCAATATCCTGGGCGACCGGCTGGCGAAAAATCCTGCAGTCACCATAAAACTTGTCGGATCTTCCGATCAGGATCCCGCCGATGGAAAGGCCATGGCCGAGTCGGTTAAAACATACCTGGTAAATGTATTCAGCATAACAGCCACCAGGATTTCTACCGAAGGCCGTGATAAACCTAAAATTCCTTCAGAAAAACCCGGGGGAACCAACGAACTGGACCTTCTGCGTGAAGGAGACCGCCGTGTCTCTATCGAGAGCAGTTCACCGGTTATCCTTATGGAGTTTCAAAGTGGCCCGTATGCCCCGCTCAGGCCGGTGGAGATCGTTGCCATGCAGACAGCACCGCTTGAAAGTTATGTTTTCTTCACTGCACAGGGCGCCAGCCTGGCATATACATCATGGTCACTGGAAATTAAAGATTCAAAAGGAACGGTTCAGCAATACGGACCCTATACCCGGGAGCGGGTAACCATTCCGGGGAAAACCATTTTGGGCACCCAGCCTGAGGGTAACTATACGGTCACCATGGTTGGCCAGGTTAAAGGCGGAACAATTGTGAGGAAAGACACAACAGTGAACATGGTGCTCTGGACTCCTGCCAAAACCGACGAGGTAATGAGATTCAGCATCATTTATGAATTTGATGAATCGAAAGCCACTTCTATTTATGAAAAATACCTGACCGACATTGTCATACCTAAAATTTCTGCCGGTGGCAGAGTTGTGCTTCATGGCTATACCGACATTATCGGCGATGAAGAGCATAATCAAACCCTCTCGCTGGCAAGGGCAAATGATGTAAGGAACATCCTCACGGATGGCCTTGCCAAAGCCGGGAAAAGCGGGGTTACCTTCGAAGTTTACGGTTTTGGTGAAGATCAGGGTCTGTCGCCGTTTGAAAACAAATATCCTGAGGAAAGGTTTTATAACCGGACGGTGATCATTGATATCATGCCGGTAAAGTAAAATAAAATTCATTATCCCTGAGGAAAAGTCAGGCTAAGACTTTATAAAGTAAAACAGGCTGTCTCAAAAGTCTCAATTTTCTTCCTCACCGCGAAGACGCCAAGGCGCAAAGAATTGAAAATTATTTATTTTTCTTTTCGCGTCTTGGCGTCTTTGCGGTGAAAATTGACTTTTGAGCCAACCTCATACTTCTATAATTCAGAAGTTTCTAACACGAACATATGAATAATGTAACTTTCTTCTCAAATTATGTAACACTTCATGAAAAGAGGGTGCCGACCTTTGTCCTGTTGTGAAAATTCATTCACAATTTAACAAAGATACTATGAAAACACAGCTAATAAGTGCATTGGCAGTAATGTTATTGTTCACGATGCCCATAGTGAATTTTGCCCAGGCTCCTCCGCTGGGAACTGCCGCCGGATTCGTCCTCTTTTCAAGTGTAGGGGCCGTAACAAACACAGGAATCTCAAAAATTACGGGCAATGTTGGTACCAATAGCGGTTCCAGTACCGGGTTCGGGAATGTGAATGGTGTGATGCACGACAATGACGGCGCCAGTGCGCAATGCATGGCAGATTTACTGATTGCCTATAACCATCTGAACAGCACCATTCCTGCGTTCTTTCCTGCACCTTTACTAGGCAACGGACAACTTCTTTATGCCGGTGTTTATTCCATATCCGGAGCAGCCATATTGAATTTAGACCT
>CAZVNF010000226.1:0-1805 GCA_964628215.1 uncultured Draconibacterium sp. | reverse complement strand
TACATACCCATCGGATGCGGCAGCCCGGTTCTTACCGGCCCGGCTGCACCTGACCTTGCATCTACCGAATGTTACGCCTTATTTTCTTCCGACGGGGCCGTAGCAAACAGCGGGATAACACAGGTTACAGGGGATGTTGGAACAAACGTCGGGTTAACCATCGGTTTTGATCCTTTATTGGTAACCGGCACAATCCATCCAATTCCGGATGCATCAACAGCACAATGTGCTGCCGATTTGTTAGTTGTATATAATTATTTGAATGTACTGCCGGTGGATATAGAATTGCTATATCCTGCACAGTTCGGCAACGATCTCGTTCTGACACCACATACCTACCTGCTGAATGCTGCAACGGTATTGACAAATAAAGTCTTCCTCGATGCACAGGGCAATCCGGATGCGGTATTTGTTATCAAGATTAATGGCGCCCTTTCAACAAGCACCTATTCAAAAGTAAAACTGATTAACGGGGCACAGGCTAAAAATGTGTTCTGGAAGATTGAGGGAGCGGTAGGAATCAACAACTATTCTGTTTTCAGAGGCACCATCATTTGCAACAACGGTGCCCTGGGGGCATTGAATACAGGTGTTAAACTCTTCGGCAGGGCGCTTACAACTACAGGTGCTTTAAGCACGGTTGCCATTACAGCTGTCACCCCCACAGTATGCTGTCCGGCAATAGTTGTGCAGGAAAATCTCCCGGTCACCGGATATGTCGGTGCAGGAGAATCTGAGTGTAAAAACGCATTACAAACCATTACAGTAGCGGGAAGTGGAACAACATTCTCTGTTTACAGCGGAGGTAGCGTGAACATGGTTGCCGGTCAGAATATTCGTATTCTTAATGGAACCCGGGTGTATACTGGCGGATATTTGCATGGTTATATTACTGAAACCGGGTCATATTGCTGTGGTTCCGTACTTAAAACGGATAATATGGCTTCCGGGGATTACGGAACAATCCCGGAGATGGAAGCGGGAGCTTTTTTCAAGGTGTACCCGAATGCAACCAGCGACAGGTTTTATGTTGAACTGGATCCTGCTTTCAGAGAAGCAAAAACAGTGATACAAATGTATGGCATGGTAGGGGACCTGATCCTTAAGAAAACAGTAACTGGCGATATTCGTTATGAATTTTCCCTTGGTGGTAAAACACCCGGTATCTATTTTGTGCGGGTAATGTCGGGAGACCGGCTGGCCACTTTGAAGATCGTTAAAAAATAAATTGCATGATTTTTATTCTGAAAGAGGTTATTCCAATGCCCGGGATAACCTCTTTTGCTTATTGTAAAATATTGAATGTGTGAATCATGTAACTTGTTTCCCTAATTGTGTAATACTGGAGGCGATCAGTATGCCGACCTTTGTACTCTTGTGGAAATTCTTTCACATCTAAATATAACAAGATGAAAAAATCAATTTTAGTAATAGTGGCCTGCACATTTATCGGCGGCGCACTTATTCTGACCAGCTGCAATTCTGCTTCTGATAAAGTGGTAATTGCACAGGAAAATGTAGCCGAGGCAAATTCTGACCTGGATCAGGCAAACAAAGAGTACCTGGCAGATGTTGAAAATTACAGAAATGAGACCGCAGCGAGAATCGCGGCCAATGATGAAAGTGTCAGGGAATTCAATGCCCGGATTGAAAAAGATAAGAAAGCAGCCAATGCAGATTATAAAAAGAGAATGGCAGTGCTGCAGCAAAAGAATATAGATATGAAACTGAGAATGGACAACTACAGGGAAGAAGGAAAAGACAAATGGATCATTTTCAAGACTGAATTTAGTCATGATATGGAC
>CAZVNF010000225.1:0-5108 GCA_964628215.1 uncultured Draconibacterium sp. | reverse complement strand
AAAGCTGATTTAGGGTCGCTTGGTTCGCAATTATCTGTTGAAGGAGAAAAGAGATACGGGGCATCTGCCTGGCATATCCATATGGAGGAGGTTGAAAAATCGTGGGATAAAATCGAACTTGAAATTTTCAAACATCTTAAAAAAACATCATTCGGGAAGATAAAAATCTACCAGGACGGATTGCCTGTTGCAGGAGAAACCGGTGTTAAAATTGTTAAAGATGCTGCCGCGAACGGAAGTAAAAATTATTCAATCATCAACAGGCTACTGGCGAAGGGAGCAAGTTTAGAAGTTGCCGAAAGCAAGGAGTTATTACTGAAAGAGTATTACCTCCTTTCCGATATAAACAAAGCTGAAACTCCTGAAAAGCAATTGGAATCGTATCTTGCATACCAAAAAATCGCCGGCGAACTGTTAATAAACCGGGATACTTTTGTAGCAGAACAAATTAATGAAACCCTTAAAGAGGGAGAAACAGGAATTGCCTTTTTTGGTGCCAGTCATGCCATCGTTGATAAATTAAACAACGACATAAAAGTAGTTATCATTCAGATGTTTAAGGATTCAATTTCCTTGAATCTGATTAAATAACCCAACAGTTGCTGTTGCCATTTCAGGCACCCAATATTCATCGGTAAAAACAGGCTTATTCCACAATCTTTCCTGCTTCGATGTTGTACTTTTTCATTTTCCTGCTCAGGGCATCCCGGTGAATTCCAAGGGCATCTGCCGCAGCCTGCTGATTGCATTTGCAATTTTGGAGCACCTTGCGGATCGTGTTAATTTCGATTAATTTCAGATTTACCAGCAGCGCTTCCGTTGTGGGAATCACTGGTTTTTGAAATTCAACAGGAAAGTCACTTATCCCAAGGATGTTTCCCTTGCACAGAATGGTAGCCCTTTCTGCAAGATTCCGCAATTCCCTTACATTTCCCGGAAAATCATATTTCATAAGCAGCTCAACAGCTTCCTTCGAAACCCGGAGGGCAGGCTTACTAAATTTGGTGGCGAAGTAATCAACAAAGTGGGTCAGCAGCGGCTTGATATCCTCCGGCCTTTCCCGAAGAGCAGGTATATGGATATGCAGGGTGTTAAGCCTGTGAAGAAGATCGAGCCGGAACCTTTTCCTTTCTATCCTTTGTTTGAGATCATGGTTTGTGGCTGAGATAATTCGAAAATCGGTACGGATCTGTGCGGTATCACCAACCCGGGTAATCACTTTTTCTTCGGCAGCCCGCAGAATCTTTGCCTGCAGGGTCAAGGGCATATCGGCGATTTCATCCAGAAAAAGGGTGCCTTTGTTACATACTTCAAAGAACCCCATCTTATCGGTAATGGCTCCTGTAAATGAACCTTTTTTATGTCCAAAAAACTCGCTTTCCAGCAGGGTTTCGGTGATAGCACTGCTGTTGACTGCACCAAATACATAATCTTTTCTGGTACTCGAATAATGGATGATCCTGGCAATATTCTCTTTACCGGTTCCGCTCTCGCCGGTAATCAGCACATTGGCCTCAGGGTAATTTGCAGCGGCAATGGCTTGATCGAACACATCCTGTATCTTAGAACTGACACCGATGAAGTGCCGGTCAATTTTCTCTTCCAGAGATTTCGAGATCAGGGAGTTCTTCTCTTCCATCTGCTTCAGCTTCCGTTGCATCTGCATATATCTCTGGGTACGTTCAATGGCAATCTGGATGTCGAGAAACCTGAAAGGCTTGCGCATGTAGTCAAACGCCCCGAGCCGCATGGCCTTGATCACAGTGTCCATGTCGCCATGCGCTGAAATAATGATGACCTCCATATAAGGGTATTGACTTTTCACCTCTTTAAGAATATCCAGACCATTTACCCCAGGCAACCTGACATCGAGGATAAGAAGGTCTATGGAATGCATGCTTAAGATTCTTTTGCCCTCTGCAGCCGTGTTAGCCTCAAAGGAATCAAAGTTTGAATCAACAAAAAAACCGCTTAATTCTTCCGTGAACTGCTTTTCATCATCCAGAATCAGGATTTTAAATTTGTCTTTTACTTCCATTTTCTATGTTTTTTTGATGATTTAGCACTATTTTAATTTTCGTTCCGGCTAATTTGTTGCTTTCAATTTCAATGGTACCGTTCATTCCCTTTATGATCTGATAACAAATTGACAATCCAAGCCCGGTTCCCTTTCCTTCATCCTTGGTCGTGTAGAAAGGCAGCATTATATTGTCGGCATCTTCACTCCTGATGCCAATCCCATTATCTGTAACTTCAACAATCAGGAGCTGGTTTTCCAGGTATGACCTGATTCCAATAACCAGTTCTTCCGTTTCAGCCTGCATGTTTTTTCTTTCGATTACCGCATCTTTGGCATTTACAAGTAAGTTGATAATAACCTGTTCAAATTTATAGGTATTTCCCACAATTGAAGGAAGTTGTTTCTCAAGATGAAGATCGAGGATAATTCCAAGGTGTTTGAACTGTTCAGTAATCATCGATACTGCGTTCTCGATACTGGCATTAATATCAAATGCACTCAGCACATAGTCATCATGAGTTCTCGAAAACGCTCTCACATGGTCAATGATGTTCCTGATCCTGGTGATATTGGAGAATATTTTCTCGGATTTTGCTGTCAGAAATCCAACATCGACTGCCTCTGTTTTTGCAGTCTCAAACAAAATCTTATCCATGACCATCGAGATAATATTCAAAGGCTGATTGATCTCGTGAGCGATACCTGATGCCATTTCGCCCAGGTTGGCCATCCTGTCGGCGTGGATCTGTTTGGTCTCTGTTTTTTTTCGCTGTGAAATATCCCTGACGATGATCATGAAGGATAAAGGTCTTCCACCCGGTTCCTGAATCAGGGTGGTGCTGATTTCAGCGGGAAACAATGTGTGATTTTTTTTCCGGATATTGATTTCAATATTTTGTGCAAGCCCTTCGCTAATTGTCTTATCATACAAATCCCTCAAGGTGTTTTTCTCCTGGGAAGGCACAAATCTCATAACGCTTTTTCCAACAATATCCCCTCTTGTTGCGGCTCCGAATATTTCCATCCCGATTTCAGATATTTCAGTAATTATACCATTCAGGTCGATTAACAAAATTCCGTCGGGGGAAGCATTCAACATGGTCTTGTATTTTTCTTCGCTGACTCTCATAGCCTGGTTTGCAGCCTGGAGCTCGGTGATATCCTCAGAGATACCCAGCAAATATTCGGGTTCTCCATGGGTGTTAAACAAGGGCACTTTATAGGTGTGAAGCGTTCGTAATCCCTTGTACTTTGTCTGTACTAGTTCCTCCTGAATATCCCCCATCACCTTTTTAGCAATCACCTCCCGGTCTTTTGCGATGAAACTTTCAGCTTGTTCCTTCGGGAAAAAATCAAAATCATTTTTCCCCAAAAACTCCTCTTTTGAAATACCCAACAGTTCCTCCCCTGCACGGTTTATCTGAACAAAACTCAAATTATTTGCCTCCTTGATAAAAATCATATCCGGAATATTCTGAATAATTGAATCCAGAAAATTATTTGCCCGGATCAGTTCATTTTCATTCTGTTTACGTAGAGTGATGTCCTGAACTGTGCCGATAATCCTGACAGATTTCCCAGCACCGTCAAATTCTTTACGGCCCTCGGCAAACACGGTATGAACCGAACCATCTTTATGTATTACACGATATTCAAGAGAGGAAGAGTATTGCTGTGCCAAATTATTGTTCATGCTTTGTGTAAACGGCTCAACATCATCAGGATGAAGCACTTCAATGAGTGACTCAGGCCTGCCATCGTAGGTATTTGGATCGATGCCGAGAATATTAAACATCTCTTTTGACCACATTACTGTATTCGAAACCAAATCCCACTCCCAGCTTCCGATATGTGCAATCCGCTGGGCCGTAACCAGGGTCGCTTCGCTGTCGGCAAGTAATTTCTCAGATTTTTTACGCCGGGTAATATCACGAATAATCCCGGTGAAAAATGTGTTGGATGCACTTTCCCAACTGGCAACCGATATCTCAATCGGAAACTCTTTGCCGTTTTTATGCAAACCAGTTAACTCCACTGTTTTGCCAAGTATGTGAGGTTCTTCACCCTTGAGTATGCGCCCAATGTTTTCATTGTGGTTTTGTCTATATTTTTGAGGCATGATGACCTGCAGATTTTTACCGGTAACCTCATCTTCTTTGTACCCGAATATTGTTTCTGCGCCTTTGTTCCAGCCAATGATTATTCCATCGCTGTTTGATGAAATGATGGCATCATTGGCCGACTGAGTTACTGCACGGAACCGCATCTCACTTTCCCTGAGCATTTCCTCGGCAAGTTTACGTTTGGTGAGATCATAGACAACAGTAAAACGGTAACTTTTATCCTGAACATGAATTTTTTCGGCTGATAACAGCACGTGCCTGGAACTGCCATCCTTTGCTTTTAATGTAATTTCGAGATTTGATTCTTGCTTTCCCGGATGTATTTTCTTCAATAGACTTGACAAACTTTCATTGGTCAAAATACCCAATTCCAGCGGTGTTTTACCTATTACTTCCTCTTTTTCAAACCCAAGCAATACACAAAATGCCTCATTTATCTCAGTATATTCTCCCGTAACCAGGTCAGTTAACCCACAAGCAGAAGGACTGAGATAAAACAATTTCGAAAACTTTTCCTCTGACAACTTAAGCTTTGTAACATCCTTTGAAACACCGAAAATTACAGGTTTGCCATCCCAGGATCCGGGTGACACCCTTGTTTCAACATCGATTTGACTTCCGGATTTTGTCATAAGAGGAACAGGACAAAACTCTGTAACTCCACACATCATTTCACTGATGATCTGCCTGGCTTCCGCCTGGCGGGTGTGAGGATGGAACATGAGAACTGATTTTCCCATGAACTCATCTGAATCATATCCGAGTCGCTTATTAACTGTAGAATTGGTATGAATGATATTCCCTTGCATATCCAGCACAAATAGCAAATCATCAATTGTGTTAAAAAATGTTTCGTAGTTACGGCGGGTTTGCTGCAATAAAGCATCTGCCTGTTTACGTTCGGTGATGTCAATCACATTTATCAGGCATTGTTTGCTATCCCCGACCACAATTCCTTCAATATG
>CAZVNF010000224.1:0-5155 GCA_964628215.1 uncultured Draconibacterium sp. | reverse complement strand
ACCCTTAAATATTTTACATCACCTTTATTAATGCCTTGCATATGGGTTCCTTTATATACATTCTGTACATAATACACCCCTGTTGTATCGCTGAAGTTGCGCGAAAATGGTATTACCGGTGGCTTTACACGCGGAGATATAATCTTTGGATCGAAAAGGCTTTTTTTACCTTCAATCGCCAACTCCTCCGTATTGTTATCGATTCCGATTAGGTATATGCCCATTTTAGAATCAGTAACTAATCCATTGTTGCGTTTGAAAGAAATAGTACGAGATACAAGCAGGTTATTTTCATCAACCGGAAAAGGATCTTCGTAATAGTTATCGATATAAATAAAAGCATCCTGACCACCACTTTTGACATGTTCTATTGAATTGGCCGGCCAAATTCGCATCACCGGTTCAATGCCATCAACACCTTTTTTGCGATCAATTATGGCGAGTGCTCCCCAGGGTCTTCCGTGACAGGCAGTAAAAACAGCAGCTACCAAATTGCTGTTGCCCATTTGGCGGCCATCAATAACCCCATCCGGCGATTTGGTATTGTTACCGTAATATACAGTATGTTTGGTGCCATCCGGATTAACCGTCCACAAACTCTGTGCATCACCAAAATTCCTATCAATATATTCCCATCTGTCATAAAGTATCCGGCCATCGTTCATAAGCGAAGCGTGTCCTTCGAACAGCGTACTTACCCCTATCTGGGTAATGTTCGAACCATCGGCATTCATACGGTAAAGATTTGCCATGATATGCCTGTTGCACATACAGTATTTTGGTTGACGTGAAGAGCTGAAAATAATTCCTCCATCGGGCAGATACAAAGGATCAATATCAGATACACCCTGGGCAAATGTTAACTGTTTCAGTCCGGTTCCGTTAATGTTGATTTCATAAATCGAATAAGCATCGTCCTTGTTTTTCCGCATTGAAAAGATGACTTTTTGAGCATCAAAGGAAAGTTCGGGATCGCGAACAACCCCATTTTTGCATTCCACAAGCGTTTTAATGGTGCCTTCTGAAACGTTGTAAACCTTAAGTGCAGATCCTCCCTGGTCAAATTTTTCTGTATTGATTTCACCCTTTTGAAAAAGGGTTTCTGTATTGTGATGATCGCGGGCATACTGTTCTCTTTCAACAAAGAGGATTTGTTTACCATGTAACAATTCCATTGCCCGTGGTGATAGCTGTTTCAGACTATATCCTTCTGATTTGACAAAATTTGATGAAGTGCTTTCCACCAGAAAAACAGAAAAAAACAGTAAATATTTTATCCTTTGCATAACCATAATTTTATCATATTAATCACAGAAAATTTTTGCAATACCTTCTATTTCAACCAGAAGTTCCTCTCTGCATATATCGGCTTTCAGATAGACCGCAGATACTCCCTTATAATTTTCATCGACGATTTTTTTGCATGGTTCAAAAAATGATTCCTCTTTCAGATAGATGCGAAGGGATGAAATTTCAACATTCGCAAAGTGTCCTGCTCCTGAACTGGCAAGTGTTTCCTCCGAGAGGAGATGTTCAATATTCTCCATTGTAATCCTGGTCTGCTCTTCGATACCTTCGTAGCTGAAACTTTTTTCTCCGCGGATGGCTGCTGTACCCGATATATAAATTACCCCTTCAGTACCTGACAAAATCAATTTCCCTCTTTCAAACTTAGGGGTAGTTACTGGTCTGTCCTGTTCATCTTCTGAACCAACAAGAACAGATTTTGAATAGACATGTGCCGGAACCTGCAAAGTATTGTTTAAGGAAACAATCTTAATGTCAGAACTATTGGTGTAAATGGCATCCAAATCAATAATTACCCCACCGCAACCAATGCCTATTCCTGTTGCTGCCGGAAAACCGCCCTGCCATTTTGTTTTCCGGTAAAACCGCGATCGTGCATCGTTAAATTCCTGGTAATTCTGGCAGTTGTCTTCAATCCCTGTAATATTTTCAATGTAATTCCATTGGCGAACAATCGACGAAACAGGCATTTTCTCCATTTCGAAGATTTCTTCCAGTCCTGAAAAAATCGCATCCGACTGTTTTTGTATGCTGGCTTCCGACTCGTTGCTCATTGCTCCACCTACAAACAACGCTTTTAATTCATGTGTTTCAACAATAATATAGGGCAGGTCATCCTTTTGTTTATAGAAAATCTGCGTTCCTTTTTCTGTCTCCAGTTCAAAAACCTCCATGGCAAGTTGAAATTTTTCAACGGGAGGCTGTGCAACATAGGTAAAAACCGGGGGTTTGCCGTCAAAATATTTATTCAGTTTCTGATTGATTAGTTTACGGTGTTGCAGGTATTGCTGCATGTTTTCCGGATTTCCGAAAAGAACCAGCCTGATGCAATTTCCTTTGGGAATGTAATTCCCGAATAAGTGTTCGAGTTGCTCCCCAAAAGAGATTCCATACCCTTTTATATAGTAAAAATTTATCTGCATCCGTTTTCTATAATGAATTTACAAATTCAACCAACTCCTCAATCTCCTTTTTAGAAACCAGGTCAATTATACCATGTTTGTGAATCTCAAAAACATCTTCCATCGTAGCAGCCCTGCCATCAAAAAGATAAGGAGCAGTTCGCCAGACTTCAACAAGGGCAGGAGTATCCCAGCCTTTTTCAAACTCAATGTTATCACCAATCCGGTGCATTTGCATATCTGTAAAATAAGGGCCCGAATGGCAATATCCGCAATTTAGTTTTTCAAAAACTTCTTTACCACGCTCTGCCTTTTCCGTTAAATTACCATTTACGAGAAAAGGACTGGGAACCGGTCGCAGCGACATCAGGTATTCATCGACGCACAAAGCAAGATCTTCCGGAATTTCTGCAAACTGGATATGGGTAAATCCGCGTCTGACAGCTATTTCTGCCTTTTCCCTGATACCGGAAATCATTGAAGGCGGCGTTTCATGACTGTACAGCAAACTCTTGCAATTTTTCGAATTACCAATTCCATCATTCATTAAATCCCAGTTCATGCCATCGGTGCGGGCATCACCGGGGTGACAACCATTGCACGACTGCCAGTTCTGAAAGCAGTAGGAAGCGTCATTGAATATTTTTTCTCCTTTGTTGACTCGTGACTCCATTCTGTTTTCGACCATGGCGACGGTCACAATTTGCAAATCAGCAAGATTGACAATGTTGAGCATGTCTGAAAAATAGGTAGGAATTATTGCTTTATCTCCGGATATTACAAAATCCTGCGGGCCATTTCCCGTGAGCGGAATCCGTTTACGGATTCCGTACATAAAACTCAGGTCGTAATCCAGCGATTTTCGATTGGGATGTTTCTCAAATTTCTCCAAAAATGCAGGGTAGTCAATCACACTTATTTCGTGAGTACCCGAGTGTGTAATCACTATTTTATCGTCCGTGCAGTTGATACCCCAGACACCTGCCGCTCCCCGCTCAGGTTCATCCAGAAGAACATTGCCAGCCTTTTCGAGGGTTTCAATGTCAATTATGCTCATTGCACTGGTATTCATCCAACCCTGTTGAAGCTGGTTTGCAGGTACCTGGAAACGGCCAAGGTTATGCGTTACAAAAACATACTTCCCGTCGGGGCTAAGACTGATGCCCCGCAGTGCATTGCTCCCGTTCGACAATTCAATATCCCTCACTTTGGTAAAACTTTCGAGGTCGATTACCGAAACAAAGGCCGCAACAGTATCTAAATCGGCACTCATGGCTGGCAGAAAGTTGGCCACAAAAAGATATTTTCCCTTATTGTCGATTACTGCACACCGTGGTTCTCTTAAAACATTTACGGTGGCAGTCACCTGTTTACGGTTAAGGTCGATTTTTGTAACCGAATTGTGAAACTGATTAAGCACATACAGTAAATTGCCATCGGGCGAGAGCAATGGCGTATTGGCTCCCGAACCTGTAACTACATCTGTTTCAATTTCTCCGGTTGTAAGGTTCAGGAAATGCACCTTCCCAATGGTATTAAAAGTTGTGATATAAGCATAATCTCCACCGGTTGCAATGCCAGTTGGAGTTTCGTCAAAATTCCAAATACTGATGGGTTCATCAAATTCAGCAGGGTACAAAGCCACCGTTTTGCTTCCCTTGTTTGATACCAGAAACCGGTTTCCCGTTGTCTCTTTAATATCGGTAGGAAACTCAGGCATCCCCTGTCGGTTTTGCACGCTGTAGTATGATGCAAAGAGAAGCAGCAGTGCAATTAACCCCAGGAACCTGAAATTCTTCTTATTTTTTGCCATTATAAAATTATTGATTTACAGAATTATTCCGGAAGTTGCGACTGGTTTTGTACTAACCCCGTTTAACCTGTTCCCGTTATTGTATCCCAACTCAAACGAAATACTCTTCGTTACACTCAATATCACTTCGGCATATTCTTTCAGTTTTTTGGAGGGCAGCCTGTCCTTTGGACCCGAAAACCAGATAGCACCGCAGGGAGTGTTGCTGTAGTTGAATATTGGCGCTCCCAGGCAAACAACTCCATACAGCTCTTCTTCCATATCAAGCGCATAGCCACAGGCACGAACATTTTCCAACTCTTTAAGATAGTCTGCTTCATTCTGAATAGAGTTGGCATTAAATCTTTCATACTTCATCTTTGCCAGATAGGTACTACGGATGCTCTCGGGCATAAAAGCCATTAAAGCTTTTCCCGGCGCCGAGCAATGCAATTCAAATAACTTGCCTGGTGTGAGAACAAAACAGAAATGGTGTGTACCTGGCACCTGCTCAATAAAAATACCTTTCTCTTCACCCATTACTCCAAAGCATACAGTTTCTTTTACCTCATCACGGATTTTCCGCAGACCGGGAAGTACCACTTCAAGCAAGCCTTGTTCCTGAATGGCCTGAAATCCGAGTGAAAGCATTTTCCTGGAAAGTTTGTACTTCTTTGACGTATCGTTATACATCAGATATCCGAGTCGTACCAAAGTACGCAGAATGCGATAAGCTGATGTTGGCGAAACATCTACTTCCATTTTAATTTCATGGAGAGTTAAGGCTTTGTTGTTAACAGCCATACATTCAAGTATCTGAATTCCTTTTTCCAGGCCTGGGGTATTGTAGGCTTCGTCAGAATTATGGTTACTTTTTTCCATATATGAAATAAGTTTTCACATTTGGAACAAATATATACAACTGTAGTAAAAA
>CAZVNF010000223.1:1576-5184 GCA_964628215.1 uncultured Draconibacterium sp. | reverse complement strand
CTCACCGTGACGGGCAAAGCGCTTGCTTTTTCCGGCAATCCCATTGATGCCGCCAGGGTGAACTATCGTGTGGTACGTACCGCCCGGTTCCCTTTCTACGACTGGGGATGGCGATGGCCCATGCCCGCCTCGCCGCAAATAGAAATTGCCAACGGCACCACCACCACAGATGCACAGGGAAAATTCACCGTTCCATTTACGGCACTTCCCGATGGTTCCATCGATAAAAAATCGGGGCCGGTATTTGATTTTTCCGTGAGTGCCGAGGTTACCGACCTGAACGGAGAAACCCAATCGGTGGAGCAGATTGTTTCTGTGGGATACAAAGCGCTGATTATCGATGCGCATATTCCCGACATGGTCAATCTTGACAAAGACACCCTGATACATATAGCGACCACCAACCTGAACGGCCGGCCTACCCCGGCAATGGTTTCTGTAACCCTCCGGAAGCTTCGGCAGCCCGACCGGGCATACAAAACGAGAATGTGGGGCCGCCCCGACCTCCAGCTTATGACCCGCGAAGAATTTCATACTCAGTTTCCGTATGATGTTTATGCCGATGACGATGATCCAACATCGTGGGCAATTGAAGAAACCCTGTTTGAAACAGGGATAAATACCCTGTCGGATTCCCTCCTTAACCTGGTTGTTGCTCCCACCCGCATTACTAAACCCGGATCATACCTGGTAACATTCAAAGCCACCGATCCATTCGGGGAGGTTGTTGAGGTAAAGAAGGTTTTCACTGCATTTTTCCCGGCCTCAAAAGAGGTGCCGGTAAACATGCTCAGCTGGTTTGTTCCCCTGAAAACGGCCGGTGAACCCGGCGAAACGGCCCGGTTTCTCATCGGCTCGAAGGAGGACAATGTCAACCTGGTTTATGAAATCCGCATGAACGACAGCCTGGTTTCACGGGAGTGGGTTAAGATGAGCGACCGGGCGATGGTGGTGGAGATTCCGATCAGGGAAGAGCATCGCGGGAATTTCTCGGTTAACTTCATGTTTGTAAAGCACAACCGGGTGTTCCAGGAAAGCAGTGTTGTGAGTGTGCCATTCACCAATAAGAAACTTGACATCACTTTTGAAACCTTCCGCAACAAACTCGATCCGGGTTCAAAGGAGCGATGGAAGATGAAGATTTCCGGCGCAAAAGGGAAACCGGCCGTAACCGAATTTATGGCGGGCATGTATGATGCTTCACTTGATATGTTTCGTCCGAATGAGTGGACATTTAATCTGTTCCAACGCTATTCCGGAATTTACCCGTGGGAAACCGACAAAGCCTTTCGCACCGCTTCCGGGCAATGGCAATCACAAAATGAAACGGCAGAAGGTTATTCCGTTCATCCCGGTTTAAAGCTGAATTGGTTCGGCACCAGTTACTTTGACGGTAATGGACGGAATTACCGGTATGCGCGTGGAGGAATGGATAAAAGCATGCGCCCGGCAATGATGGACGGCCAGCCGACAGAAGTTATGGCCACAGGTGTTCCTTCATCGCCTGAAGTGAAGATGGAGAAGGAGGCTGATCCGGCCGGTCTTACTGGAAACGAACAACCACCGGCTAAAAAACAGCCTGAGCCGGCCATGCAGGTTCGCCGGAATTTTAATGAAACGGCATTTTTCTATCCCGTCCTCCAAACCGATTCAGCAGGAAGCCTGCTGCTTGAGTTTACAGCACCCGAATCGCTGACCAGGTGGAAATTCCTTGGACTGGCCCATACGAAAAGCCTGGATTACGGGCTCGTTGAAAAAGAACTTGTGACCCGGAAAGAGCTGATGGTGTTTCCCAATGCCCCCCGTTTTGTCAGGCAGGGGGATACCGTCATATTCAGCACGAAAGTCGTCAATCTTTCCGACCGTGATCTTTCCGGTGAAGTTACCCTTGTTTTAACCGATGCCATTGCCCTTCAACCCCTTGACAAGTTGATCATCACCCCTTCGAAACTTGAGTTTACTGTCATGAAAGGACAAAGTACGGCAGTTTCGTGGAAACTGGCGATACCGGTAAGTCCGGAACTGGCAGCCCTTCAGTACCGGGTAACGGCTGTTTCAGGTAGTTTTAGCGATGGAGAGGAGAAAGCAATTCCCGTGCTGACGAACCGGATGCTGGTAACTGAGTCACTGCCCCTGCCCATCCGGGGGAAAGGTACCGTTGACTTTTCCTTTGATAAATTGCTGAAATCAGGTACTCCCGGTCAAACCAATGCTACCCTGAAAAATTACAAACTCACCCTTGAATTCGCGTCGAACCCGGCGTGGTATGCCATCCAGGCGCTGCCATCCTTGAATGACAGGCAATATGAAAATGCCGATGCCATCTTTGCCGCCTACTGGTCGAACAGCCTTGCCGGCTGGATCGCTAATTCAAATCCGAAAATCAGGGCTGTTTTCGAATCGTGGAAAAGCCTCACCCCCGATGCGCTGCAATCGAACCTTGCGAAGAACCAGGATCTGAAATCGGCCCTGCTGCAGGAAACTCCCTGGGTGATGGAGGCAAACACCGAATCGGACCGTAAACAAAAACTCGGGCGCTATTTCGATGAGGATAACTTAAGGGAAAACCTCCGGGAAAACTTCAGCAAGCTGCAGAAACTGCAAACACCCGGGGGAGGCTGGACATGGTTTGCCGGCATGCCTGAGAACCGGTATATCACCCAAAACATCCTTACAGGACTGGGGCAGCTGAACCACATCGGGGTGCCCATTATGCCAAATGATCCGTTTGTAAAGGAAATGGTGCTCAAAGCCATCGGGTTCCTGGATAGGGAGTTGGTGAAAGATTATGAAAACCTGAAGCGATACCAGCCGAAGAACATGGAAAGCAACCATATTGGCAGCACCCAGATCCAGTACCTTTATGCCCGTTCCTATTTCATGAACAATCCTGCTTTCAGTATTCCTGACCCCGGATCACAGTTCGCCGAAGCATTCGGCTATTATACAAAGCAGGCTTCGGCTTACTGGTTGCAGAACGACCGTTTTCTCCAGGGCATGATCGCGCTGGCCCTGAACCGGATGGGCAGCAGGGAGGTTCCCTTACTGATCCTGAAATCCTTTTCTGAAAAGGCCCTTCACTCGAAGGAAATGGGTATGTACTGGGCCGGTGAGCGCGGATATTTCTGGTACCAGGCACCTGTTGAAACCCAGGCGCTGATGATTGAGGCCTTCGATGAAATATCACAGGACAGGAACACCGTGGAAGAGCTGAAAATATGGCTCCTGAAACAAAAGCAAACCCAGGACTGGCGGTCGTCGCATGCAACCCTCCAGGCCTGTTACGCCCTGCTGCTGCGTGGCACCGACCTTCTTGCCGAAGACCCCGGCCTGAAAATTTCCCTTGGCAGGGAAAAGATCAGTTCCGACAAGTTATCTGATGTAAAAAAGGAGGCCGGCACCGGGTATTTCAGGCAATCGTGGTCGGGAAGTGAGATCAGGCCGGAGATGGGCAACATCACCGTGTCAAAATCGGGGGATGGAGTTGCCTGGGGCGCTGTTTACTGGCAATACTTTGAAAATCTTGATAAAATTACACCGGCGGCAACGCCATTGCACCTGGAGAAGAAACTATTTGTGGAAACCAACACGGAAGCTGGACCGGTGCT
>CAZVNF010000223.1:0-1476 GCA_964628215.1 uncultured Draconibacterium sp. | reverse complement strand
GTTCACCCGTTTACCCGTTTACTAAACATCGGCGATAAGGTAGTTGTTCGCATCGTGCTGACTGTTGACCGCGACCTTGAGTATGTACATATGAAAGATATGCGGGGCAGCGGGCTGGAACCGGCGAATGCGGCTTCCGGTTCCCGTGATCATTCTTGGGGTGCTACTGGTGGTTCCTTGTCGGGGTACCGATACCAGGACGGTCTTGGATATTACCAGAGTACGACGGACCAGGCGACCAACTTTTTCTTCGACTATCTGCCGAAGGGTACTTATGTGTTCGAGTATGCATTGAAGGTGAATGTGCGGGGAGATTATTCCAATGGGATCACTACGATTCAGTGTATGTATGCACCTGAGTTTAGTGCTCATTCGGAAGGGATCAGGATACGGGTTGAATAAACCCAAAACTTTTGTCAGTTAGTTGTGTTGGTTTTTTTTGTTTTTCATTATCTTTACATGTTCATAACCAACCACCTCTATGAATCAGCAATCGTCCATCCAGGAAATTCTTTTTCAGTCGATCAAGAGCAAACTGGCTCCGAATATTTCCTTCGTGCATGAACTCTCCGAGCTCCTGGAGATCAGCTACGACAGTGCTTACAGGAGGATCCGGGGAGAGAAGGAACTCTCGCTGGAGGAGTTGAAGTCCATCTGTCTTCATTACAAAATTTCTGTGGATGCCCTCCTGAATTTCAAAAGCAACCATGTGATTTTTAATTCGCTGGCTATCGGGGAGGATGGTTTTGACATTGAAAAATGGCTGCAGACCTTGCTCATGGCCATAAAGAAGATCCATGGGGCAAAAGAAAGGGAGATCATCTATGCTGCCAAGGATATCCCGGTTTTTTATTATTTTGAATTCCCGGAAATTGCCGCCTTTAAGATTTATTTCTGGAACAAGACTCTCATCCCGGCCAGCGGATATGAAAACAAGCTTTTAACCCTCGAAGCGCCGGAAGCGCTATACGAAACCGGGCGGCAGTTGCTGTCCCATTACATTAAAATTCCCACCATCGA
The DNA here is from genome assembly GCA_964628215.1 of uncultured Draconibacterium sp. GTDB lineage: Bacteria > Bacteroidota > Bacteroidia > Bacteroidales > FEN-979 > CAIVAT01. Next base: position 456 of record CAZVNF010000223.1, on the reverse strand, counting down.
GATCTGGAGTGAAGAAACCATTTCCAGCGTGCTTCGCCAGATCGAATACTGTTATGTGTCGGGGTTTTTCGCGCGTACCGAAGACGTTTACCGGCTCTGTGATGTGCTTGAAACGTGGCTGGACCATGTTCAGCAACAGGCTGAATGCGGAACCCAGTTCAAGTACGGTACCCCATGTGAGGGAATTGACAACAGCTACAAACTTTTCAACAACGAGGTGCTGGTGAGCGACAATACCATCCTGGTTACCACCGATGGTCAAAGAACATCGTATAACACGTATAATGTTATCAACCAACTGATCACCACCAACCCGGTTTTTTGCGAACAGGTTGAACACTCCCTCCGGAACCTGATGCAGAAATCGACCATGATCAGCGGCACATCAGCCAAAGAACGCCACCGGTTTTTCAAAATTTTACATGAAAAGGTGAAAACGCTCAAAAGCCGGATCGA
>CAZVNF010000222.1:0-5384 GCA_964628215.1 uncultured Draconibacterium sp. | reverse complement strand
TGGGTGGAATCAACGCCCGGTGCGGGTAGTACCTTTTTGTTTACGATACCCAAATGATAAACATCTGTGATGAAAAATAAAAACTGTTTGTTGCTTGCTGGAGAAATGATCACTGTAAAAACCGGGGCAAAAACAGTTGAAGCCTGCCGCATTGCTCAAACAGCTTACACTTTGAGTGGCGACAGGGAAAAGGCCATTGAAGCAGGTTGCAACGATTATATCTCAAAACCAATTAACAAAGACGCGTTACTGAGGTTGGTGGAAAAATATTTTCAAAAAAACGAAAACAGCAATTGATAAAAGCATAAACTATGAATCAACTTATCATCCCCAATAAGCTTTACGGTCGCGATCGGGAAACTATTCAACTGCTTGAATCTTTTGAGCGCATAAGTAGCGGATATGGTCAGATTCTTTTGGTACCAGGTACTTCCGGTGTTGGAAAAACAGCACTGGTACAAGAACTTCAAATGCCGATCAGGGAGAGAAACGGTTTGTTCATAAAAGGCAAGTTTGAGCAATACCAACAGAATGTCCCTTATTTTGCTTTTCGGCAGGCATTAACGGAATTATGCCTGAAATTGCAGTCGGGTACAGAACAGGAATATTCAAATTTTAAAGCAGATATCCTTCAATCTATTGGCAACCTGGGTCAGGTGCTTGTTGAATTTGTTCCTGAATTTGAGTCATATCTTGGCACACAACCATCTTTGGGAGAAATAAGCCCACAGGAAGCCCGACACCGGTTCGCCGATGTTTTTCGAAACTTTCTGAAAGTCTTTTGTAAGCCCGAACATCCACTGGTACTGTTTCTTGATGACTGGCAATGGGCTGATGCCGCTTCCTGCGAATTGCTCAGACAATTGCAGGTAGGTGTTACCTTGCGCTATTTGCAGGTCATCGTTTCGTACCGCGATGATGAAGTCGGTCCAGGCCATCCGCTTATGTTGGCAGTGAATGATTTACAAAGCCGTAATATTTCAGTCGGAGTACTTCAGGTTAAAAATATTACTGCAAATGATGTGCAGGAATTTTTGACCGATACGCTCAAACCAATCACTGAAGATGCTGAGGGACTTGCTGCAATCATTCACAGCCGGACACTTGGAAACCCATTTTTCGTGCGGTCGTTTTTTATCTTCCTTCACGATTTAAACCTGATTTGGTTCGACATTGACGGAAAACGGTGGAAATGGCATATAAATATAGCCGAAGGCATTAATTTGCCCGATAATGTCGTCGAACTATTTGTGCAGAAACTTCGAAGGCTCAACACTGAAACCCAGAATCTATTCTCTTTAGCCGCCTGTCTTGGCAACCGGTTCGATCTGGAGATGTTGAGTATCATTAGCGGATATTCCGGGCAAAAGTGCCTTTCGCTGCTTTTAGCCGGTGAAGCAAAAACTTTGCTATTCCCGTTTGACAGCGAAGGAATTAATATTCCTGAGCAAGATCTTCCTATTTCCGGGAAATTTACATTTCTGCACGACAGGGTGCAACAGGCTGCATATACACTGATCGAACCTGAAGTACTTCCGGCTATTCTATTGAAAATAGGAAGGCTATTGCTTACCCGACTTCAACCTGAACAGCTTGATGAAAGATTGTTCGAAGTTATGAATGACCTTAACGCAGGAAGCTATCTCATACAGGAGATAGATGAGCAGATGAAGATGGTAGAATTAAATATTATGGCGGCCCGCAAAGCCCATGCTGCTACTGCCTACCGATCATCGCTTCAATTTTACCTCGCTGCAAACAGTTTTCTTGAAAGGCCTGGATTTACAAAACAATTGTGGATAGACCATCACGAATTAGCAATGAATCTTTTTAAGGAACGGGCAGTATGCGAATTTCTTGAGGGAGACCGTATCGAGGCTGAAAAATGTATTCAATTGGCTGTAGATAATTCCATATCAGCACTTGAGAAGGCACAAGTCTTGAATATTCTGATTGTTCATTACACTTTAATGGCCAGGTATCCCGAGGCAATTGTTTCGGGTCAACAGGCACTGGCCGCGTTGGGAATCAGTCTGCCAGTGGATAACTACGAGGCAGCACGTGATATTGAAATAGCGCTTGTTCGGCAAGAAGTGAAAAAATATCAAATCTCCTCGCTTGTTGATTTGCCGGTTATGACAAATCCGGAAATGCTAGTGGCGGCAAAAATTTTGATCACAATGGGGCCACCTTGCTACCGGTCGCACCAACGACTTTGGAGTGTGATTGTCCCAAAAGTGGTAAATCTGACGCTGCGATATGGAAATATTCCACAGGTTGGCTATAGTCACACAGCATTTGGCGGCCTGCTGGGTTGGGTTGATAACGATTACACCTCTGCAAAAGAATTCGGTGAGCTGGCAACTCAACTTATGACTGGCACGTTCCAATCTCCGTCTGATCAAAGTGTATTTTATTTGATGATCGGCAGTTCTATTCGTCACTGGTTTAAGCACCTCAGCTACGGTTCACAGGATTATACAGATGCGTACGAAATGGGACTGCGGTCGGGCAATTTGCAATATGCCGCTTATGCATTCGGACACAATATGTATTGCCGGTTTTACCAGGGTGTCCCTCTGTCTGGCCTTATTCAGGAGTCGCACCATTCGCTCGAATTCAGCCAGACACGCCTGAATCAATGGGCTATTGACCTGCTGGAAGGTGGCTTGAATATTTTCGGCATATTGTCGGGTGAAAGTTCTGCTTTAGATGGAAAAATCGACTGGGCAGATAAAGAGTTCCTGCTACGGGTCGATGATCATCATAATATACAGGTCAAATGTATTTACAGCGTACTTAAAACTTTTACTTTGCTCTTGTTGGGGAATAATGATGGTGCACTGGAACTGTCGGACGAAACTGAACCCCTGATTTACACTGTAGGTACTCAGGGCCTATTGCCCTGGCCCGAACATGTTTTCGCTCGTATGCTTATCCTCACAGCACTTTATTCAAAGGTAAATACTGAGCAACAAATTAAATGGCGCTCTGAACTTGGCGTTATGCTGAACAGGCTTCAGATATGGGCCAACAACTGTCCTGAAAATTTCGAACATAAATACCTTTTGGCCGCAGCTGAACTTGCCAGAATTGATGGCCAACTGATTGAAGCCATCAGGCTTTATGATAAGGCAGTTGAAGCCGCTCAGGCTGGTAAATTTATTCAGTGGGAGGGCATGACTAATGAACGGGCATACAGGTTTTGGATGGAAAGTGGCAATGAATACCTTGCGGATGTTTACTGGAAACAGGCATATATTTGTTATAATCGTTGGGGCGCAACAGCCAAGGTGTACTCTATGGAAAATGAATTCAGGGTACGCATCGTTAAAAATATACCCGGATATGAAGATTCCGCCACACCTGCAAATAATTTGGAACTGGAGATCAAAAATAATCTGTTGGAGAGACAAATTAAACTTCTCCGCAATTACGTATTACAAATGCAACAAACCAAACTGCTGAATGAGGCCGAAACTCATGCCGCAGAACTGGCTCATGCAACACAAAGACTGAGAGTGGAGATCGCAGAGCGCATACGGACAGAAAAAGCTCTACGCGAAAGTGAAGAGCGATTTAAGAAGCTATTCATAGAGGCTCCTTTGGGCATAGCTTTAATGGATTCACTTTCGGGGAAAATCTTTGAAGTTAATCCAATGTTCGCCAAAATTGCGGGCCGTACCATGGAGGAATTGGCTCATATCGACTGGATGAGTATTACACACCCCGATGATATTCAGGAAGATTTGGATAATATGGAAAGGATGAATGCCGGAAAAATACCAGGGTTTCAGATGGGAAAACGGTATCTTCATAAAGATGGAACGCCTATATGGATTAGTATGACCATTGCTCCTGTTAAAATTGCAGATAAAGTAAATCCAAAACATCTCTGCATGATAGAAGACATTACTCAACGCAAACAGAGCGAAGAAGCATTACGCGAAAGCGAAGAAAAATTCAAAAGCGCTTTCCAGTATTCGGCCATTGGAATGGCTTTAATTTCGCCGGAAGGAAAATGGATGAAAGTTAATGCAAGAATCTGTGAAATATTGGGGTATTCCGAAGAAGAATTGATGAATCTGACCTTTCAGGATATTACTCATCCTGATGATCTGGAAACCGATTTAAAATTTGTATCCCAGTTATTAGCCGGAGAAATTGAAACCTACAATATGGAAAAGCGATATTTCCATAAGCAGGGGAATATTGTCTGGATTTTATTGTCAGTGTCGCTTGTTAGAGACAAAGCCGGTACCCCTTTGCATTTTATCTCTCAAATTCAGGATATCACCGAGCGAAAACAGGCGGAAGACCTGATTCAAAACCTGAATAAAACCCTTGAACAACGCGTTGCACAACGAACCTATCAGCTTGAAACATCGAATAAGAAACTCGCATTTCACCTTAATGAAATCGAACAGTTCACGTATATTACGACGCATGACCTGACTGAGCCGCTGATTGCGATGACCAATTTTACCCGGCTTCTTCATGAAGAATATGCCGGGAAACTGGATGAAGACGGCAATAAAAGCATTGATTTCATCCATCAATCGGCAAAACGGATGAGATTGTTGTTGAAGAATTTGCTTGACTATTCATTATTGGGAATAGATAGTATCAGAACAGAGGTTGACTGCAATAAAATGGTCAGGGAGACGCTTGATGAACTGGCCGATCCGATCAAAGAAAGTAAAGCTGAAATTAACGTTGAAGATCTGCCAGCAATAACCGGATATTCGACAGAATTGAAATTTTTATTCCGGCACCTGATCAGCAACGCCATCAAATTCCACAAAAAGGAGATCCATCCGGAAATAAAAATATCAGCGCAAATCCGTGAAAAAGAATGGGTATTTAGTATAGAAGACAATGGCATTGGAATTAGAGAAAAAGATCCAGAGATGATTTTCATGATCTTCAAACGGATGGTCAATCGGGATGAATTTGATGGAACCGGAATCGGGCTCGCTCACTGTAAAAAGATCGTGGAGATGCATGGCGGAAATATCTGGGTAGAGTCCAATTCAACCGGTGGTTCGATCTTTAGATTCACGATTCCGGGGATGAACTGATAAAAAATAAAAATACTCACCATGACACTAATTCGTTACCCGTTACCTGTCACCTATTGCCTAATTCCTTAGAAATATGAAGAAAAAACTAAATTGCGTATTATTGGTGGACGATAATGAATCCGATAATTTTTTCCACAAAAGAGTCATCCTTAAATCCGGGATAACCGATCGTGTAGAAATAGTGATAAATGGCAAAGAAGCGATTGATTTCCTGATGGCAGTGCAGCAAGGTGAGGATTCTGAAAAATCATATACACAGCCTGAATTGATTTTTCTCGATATCAATATGCCGGTCATGAA
>CAZVNF010000221.1:0-5432 GCA_964628215.1 uncultured Draconibacterium sp. | reverse complement strand
AAATTTCACAAGTAGTATGGCGCCGATGAAGGCCCCGGATGTACGTGCAATAAAGTACAAACTCGTACCCCAGCCTGCCCATCCCAACTGTTTGATCTGCGTAATGGTTGCAAATATCGGAAAGAGCATCTTCCAGCTACCGAGGCTTGCAGCAGCGAATCCGGCAATGATTGGTCCGAGAAATGAGGCAATTGCCTTTATGAACTGTCCCCATGTTAAGCTGCTGGTGAGACGATCGCCACGTACAACATCCGCCAGAAGTGGGTTAAGCGACACCTGGAGAATGGCGTTTCCAATGCCCAAAAGAGCAAATGCAACAAGTAAAAACTCAAAGTTGCCCGCAACCAGTGCGACCAGCATCGCAACAAAAGTTATGGACATGCTCAGCACAACTGTTTTTTTCCGGCCAATCCTATTCATCAACAAGCCAGTTGGAATGGAAAAAACAGCAAACCAGAGAAATACCATCATCGACACCAGGTTAGCCAATGTGTCGCTCAACGCAAAATCCTGTTAAACATGGGTTGTAGCTATGCCGACCACATCGACAAATCCCATGATGAAAAACCCGAACAGCACGGGCAGCAGTTTGGAAAAGGAGGTTTCGTTCTCCATTATATCACAGTTTTACTCACTGGTAAATATAATGAAATCGGCTTAATCCATTGAAAAGTAAATCAAATCCTGCTATTGAACCAAAGATATTGTTGTTAACTGGCTTGCTGCAATGACATGGAAAAACCATCCGAAGTAGTCACAGAGTGGGGTGTTCTCATCATAATGATTTATACAGTCAACACCACTCTCAAATGCCTGGGCGATATCCGGACGGTCTGTTGGAACAAAACAGAGAGCCACGGAATAAAAGACCTCCTTGTCATTTGAAATCAGACTCACAAACAGGTTGGGCACAACTTCCCCTTCGTCATCTTCATTAAATTTATAAGGTGCATTTCCCTGAAGTACAAAATAATCAGCGCGCCATTCCCTATTTAAATGGTAGGACCTGTTATAATTCGTATCCCTCTCTAATCCTTTTGATTCGGCGCCAAATGCCTCCTCAAATCCCTTGCTAATTTCACCAACAGGGTCACCGTCATGTTTTTCCATCCCGAAAAAAAGGTTAAAGTACTCATAATTGTCATCATCCTCCGGCAGATCGGCGCTGAACAAGCTAAGATCCTTGTCGTAGGATAACGTTGTTCCTGCCGGAAGAGCTATTACAAAACCATTGTTTACATCTTCATAGATATCGAAATCAAATTCGTTGCTGTTATAATCAAAATAAATCTTCTGTGCATTGAACTCTTTGGCAAAACCAATCAGGTTCTCCTGGTCGATGGCGGTTTCCAGCATCGCATTGAGCGAACGGGTCTTGGTCTGGTAGAAATTAAATTTGCCGTACGCGTATGACTTGTACTTTTTTTCCAGCTGCTCCGTCGCTGCCTTGTAGTTTTGGTCCGGGTCCCCCTGCTTTACATCAATCGAAACCTCTGCAGTATAGAGCATGGATACATCGCCAAGATTTGCCGGCAACTCAGCATTACCGGATGCTTCGAGCTTATCCAGGTTGTTTGCAGGGATGCACCAGCTTACATTCATCTGCCCACGTTCAAGTCCGCCGTCGCCGATACCAATGAGTTCATTGCGTGTGTTGTAAATGGGCGATCCGGAAAATCCCGGCAACAGGCTTCCACTGAGAAAGTAAATGGGGATCTCCATCGACGGGAACCCGACGGCTTTCAGGCTTGCCTGGTCTTTCTCCCGCACAAGAAACCACAGTGTTTCAGGGTTGGCATGGCCTTTTTCAAGTTGCTGTGTCTGATTGCCCAAAGAGCCACCATTATAACCGATGGCATAAATTTTCTCACCGAATTGCGGCTTCTCCCGGGCATAACTTGCCAACGGGATCAAATCGCCGGATACAGGTTTCGCCTCAGCATTCGTTTCAATAAGAACAAGGTCGGCACTTTCAAACACCTTGACCACATTTCCGGTTCTGGTGGCACCACCCGGGTATATGATCATGATGGTAGAAGGCACCGGCTTCATGGCATGAAGAGATGTAACGACCCATGATTTTTTCTTCCACAGGAAACCACTGCACACACCCGTTTTCCCACCCCCGGTTACCATTACCTTAACCAGTGATTTTTCTGCCAGCTCGGGGCTGAACTGTGCAGTTGCCGGAAATGCAACAGCCAGCAGCATGATGATCATCAGGTATGTTGTTCTCATTTTTGAAACGTTAAATGAATGGTTAAAGTGATCTGCCTCAATTCACGGCCCTAATGCAGAACATTTACAGTTGTGAGATGTGCCGCGGCAAAAGTCTTCACAAATGATTCATAGAATTCACAACGTTTGCATTTCTTTTCAAATTTTTCCTTGCTGATATTCTTGTTGTTCTTTTTGTTGTATTCTTCAAGGCTGATGTTGCTGTTGAACAGATCGATACAGTCAAGAGGTTTTACTAATGATACGAGCAATGCACCGTCATTATTGGTCTGTGAATATGAAATGGCAACAGAATAGAAAGCAATGGAATCATTGTAGATGATGTTGAGGTAAACTTCCACGTATAACATATATTTTTCGTAAAGTTGAATGGCTTGTTTCATTTTCAATTTCGCACTGACACTATCATAAACCCTTTTTACCGAATCATTCATGGTATTCAACGGTTCCTTACCTTTTAAATAAAAATAACTCTGTTTCCATTTATCATTCAGTGTATAATTTTTTGTAAATGTTGTATCTTCCGTTAATCCCTTTGTTTGTGCGCCAAACTTATCCGTAATGCTGCTGACAATTTCCTTCACCGGGTTGCCATGGTGCTTTTGTTTATAATAGTATAATTCAAAAAACTCACGGGATGGCAAACCCTCCAATTCAACGCCAAACATGTTAACCGCAGTATCATAATGAAGATTTGATCCTGAAGGAAGGGTCAGTACAAATCCCGGATCATTATCACTTCCGTCGCCCTGGAGCTGGTAAACATCAAAATTATAATCTTCATACTTCAACTTGACCCTGAAATATGTAATTAATTCCACTAAACCCTGCAAATTAGCTGTATCCAGGGTTGTCCTTTTCATTTCTTCAAAACTCCTTCGCTTTGTCTGGTAAAAGGATAAATTACCATGTTTAAAAGAGTCGTAATGATCAGTTGATTGCATCGCTATCCCATACTGTTCATTACCAGGCTCTGAAGCCGCCTGCAGTGTGGCTTCCTGCTGAGCATCATCAGTAACAGGAACAGATACTTCTGCAGAGAACAGAAATGGCACATGCATCATGGAGGCAGGCAATTCACTGGTGGTGGAGGCTTCCAGCCGTGCAAGATTTGAAGCGGGAATGCTCCAGGAAACATTGAGGGCTCCTGCCTCAATACCTCCGTCGCCGATGGCAACCAGTTCACCCTTGCCATTATACACAGGACTTCCGGAAAAACCGGGCAAAAGGCTTCCTCCGTTCAAACCATAAATATCATCATGGATGGAGGGGAAGGTCATTTCAACAAGTTGTTTTTTGTACTTTTCCGGCAGGATGCCATCCAGCTTTTCAGGATTGAAATCAGCGTGCTTGATGTCGATCACCTGTGAAGATGAGGCATCCGACCAATAGCCAAGTGCATGCAGGATGTTGTTTTTTTGAGAGGTTCCGAAAGTGTTCAATGGAACTGCTTCCCCTTTCAGGGTCAATGCGCTGCCATCAGAGTTGGAGGTTTCGAGCAATACCAGGTCAGGGTCCTTCATGACCTTGATAATCTTGGCAGGTCGGATCTCTTTCCCGGGATAAAGCACATTGATGTTCGCCCCGGGCTTCATCCCGTGAAGGGAGGTAACTACCCATGAATTTTTCTTCCACAGGAAACCGCTGCAGATATTCTGCTTGTCGGCCCCCGGAACCCTGACATAAATCCTTACCAGTGATTTACGGGCTTCATCCGACTTGAATTGAGCCTGTGATAAAAAAGGAACAATGACCACAAGGGTCATCAACAATATTTGGTTAATTTTTCTCATGGCAAAATGTTTTAATTAAAGTCAGATATAATGGTTTCTGATACTCAACGGCAACATTTTTATTTATTTGTTCCTTGATGGTATTCCACATGGTATCGGCCGGAGTTATCGTATTTTTGATCTGATCCAGCGTTTGATCGCCTGTCATCCTTTTGAGTTTCTCGTTGTACTGGATTTTTATAACTCCCCTTCTGCCTGATTCGCAGAACCAGCTTCTTACGGTGAATAACAAACGGATGTATACTTTTTCTGGAAATCCTGCCGAGCCGAGGTTTTGCGCAAGCTCCTGCCATGTTCCGCCTGCCATGTCAAAGGTATTCCTGATCTCGGCAATATCCTGGCTGCTGTCGGCATTGTTGATGATGTCGCAATCGGATGCATTGACGTCAGAAGAATACAAAACACTCTGCCTTTCGGCGCCGGTTGCATTTGCATTGGCAAATACCCTTGCCGATGATGGTTCAACCTTATTCTTTGCAACAGGTTCCTCATCCTTTATTTTTGCAGGAGGGGGGTCAGCAGGCTTACTTTTTGAATGTTCGTTACCGGACTTTGTTGCCGGCGATGTTTCCTTTACTCCCGGCGCCCCGGGTTCGCCTGCATTTGCAGGTGTGTCACTTATTTTCCCCGTTTCTGAGGGTTTTTCGCTTTCCTGCGGAGATGGCGCGCCCTTCCACCCGGCGGGTACGAGGCCGAATTCGCGAAAAGCAATGAAATCAAGCGCTTCCTGTTTTGAGAAACCGACCTTCGTATAGTCGTGCAGCATTTTTTCCCGGTCGGGCATCATGGCGTTGTTGGTGCGGATATGGATCCCCAGCATGATGCCTGCCACGCAAAAAAATCCGAATGCCCCGATCCGGACGCTCTTCATCTGGCTCATGTATCTTTCACTGGTGCCAAGCAGTACGGCTAGCAGGCCCGACAACGTTCCAATGACCCCGCTAACTACCGGCGAAATGGAAAGGCCCAGCAAGACTCCCAGCAACAGGCCGACGCCTGCCCCGTTAATGACTGCCATAAGGATGTCCACACCGCCGGCTTTCGGTACTATTGTCTCCCGGGAGTCACGATTTTCAGTCACCTGTGCCGCCGCAGATTCATTGTTCTCTGCTTTCTGTTCACCCGGTTTCTCCTGCGGCCCTGTATCTTTACTGACTTCATCCATGATAAGTGGCTTAAGTTTTTCAAAAATATCTTTTGCCTTGTCGGTTATATGGCTCATCAAACTGAGTTCTGACAATAAAATCTAAATTACATCTGTAATTTCATTCCCTTGTTTATCAACAATAAAACAATGCTTATTAAGACTATTTCCATACAAATATAATACATAATTCCAAAATAACTACCATGATCAAATATTATTTATTTTTATTGACGTATTAATACGTTATTAAAAAA
>CAZVNF010000220.1:4344-5436 GCA_964628215.1 uncultured Draconibacterium sp. | reverse complement strand
GCGACAGCGGAATTCAGGATCGAATTCCGCTGTGCTTTTAATACCAATGGATTTCAGGCAGTGAATTATTTTATTCACAGTAATCATTTGAAAACCCTTGTCGTTGTTAATTCAATAACAGAAAAATATATTTAAAAATACTTGACATCGCCTCTCAAATACATTACTTTTACCCGCTGAAAACATAAAGGTACTCTTATGCTTAAATTGTCAGGGAGTCAATGTTTGGAAAAAAAATGATGTTATTCACAAAATCAAAAACCATGAAATCAAATTTTATAAAAGAACTTGGCAATCCTTTTACTATTAATAGTGTAAAATGGATTTTTGTTTTTATTTCAATGTTTTCTACCCTGATGGGTTTTTCTCAGGTCAGTATCAATAATGATGGTTCTGCGCCACATTCTTCGGCGATGCTTGAAGTAAAATCGACCAGCCGTGGTTTACTGCTTCCACGAATGAACTTTGCCGCCAGGCCTGCAGCTCCTGCAACCGGGTTGGCCATTTACCAGCTCGACAGCAATCCTGGTTTGTACTATTATGATGGAACAGCCTGGCAGAAAATGAGCCTCGCAGCCTATGATTTCTGGAACCCGAACGGACCGGATATTTATTTCAGCAGCGGCCGTGTGGGCATCGGAACTACTTCACCTGATGGCAATGGGTTGAATGTAATTAACTATGTATATGGAAAAGGTGCTGTAAGAGGGGTTAACAACAATGGAATTTCTACTTATTCTGTTGGTTACCTGGGAGTTCTGGACCCGTTTACCTTGGGTGTGCCCTCCGGATCCAGTGTGTACAATATAGGGGTTCTGGGTATTAAAGTAAATGCGGGTGCTGATGGTGCCGGCGTTTATGGCTGGAACAATGATGCCGGTGGTAATAATTATGCCGGATTGTTTTACTCTGATGGAACCAATACCACAACCGGTATCAACTATGGCCTTTATTCGGTTGCCCGGAATGCAAATGCAAACTTTGCCGGCTATTTCAGTGGCCGTGTTTCTGTAGAAGGAAACTATGGTTCCACTTCCGGAAATGATTCAACCGCCACGCTGTTTTCTTCCGTGGTAAAACATACCCGTACCT
>CAZVNF010000220.1:0-4244 GCA_964628215.1 uncultured Draconibacterium sp. | reverse complement strand
GGAAATGATTCAACCGCCACGCTGTTTTCTTCCGTGGTAAAACATACCCGTACCTCAGACACCTATGCCATTTATGGTGCTTCCCATCCACAACCGGGATATGGTTATGGCGTTTATGGCTATGGCGGATGGAGAGGTGTTCACGGTTACGCCGATGGTTCAGGTTATACAGGAATGGTTTACGGTGTTTCAGGATCAGCTTCCAGCGGGACCAACGGAACCGCAATCGGAGTATATGGCTCTGCATATGGCGGCACAACCAACTGGGGAAGTTATTTCCTTGGTTCCAATTACATGAGCGGTGACCTTCGCATCGGTACAACAACGGCTGCCACCGGATATGCTCTCTCAGTAAACGGCAAAGTTGCCTGCGAAGAGGTGCTTGTGCAGGACATAGCCGCATGGCCCGATTATGTGTTCAAAAGCGATTATAACCTGATGAGCCTCGAGAACCTGGAACAAAGTATTAAGGAAAACGGACATTTACCGGGACTTCCTTCTGCTCAGGAGATCGAAACCAACGGGTTAAACCTCGGTAGCATGCAGAAGCAGGTAGTGGAAAAGGTCGAAGAACTGACGCTTTACACCATCGAACAGGGGAAAATGCTCCAGGAACTTAAAAAGGAGATCGATGCCCTGAAAGCAGAAAATGCATCTTTGAAAAAAGCCATCAGAAAATAGTTATTTTTTGTCCGGTTTGTGTGACATGCACAGGGTTGTGAAATACCCCGTGGTGGGCATGCAACTCATAAAATATAAAAATGATGAAGAAAAAACTTAGTTACATATTCATGTTGTTATTATTCTCAATAATCACAGCATATGGTCAGAACAACCTCGCTGAACCCAGGAGGACCGCAGAGGAACAGGATGCGTTTGAGAAAAGTGTTAAAGTTAATCCCGCTAAAATCGCTCCGGAAACGATAGCTGATCCAAGAATGGGTGAAACACAAAGCCAAAGCAGCCCTGTCAACTGGAAACCTTCACCGGTGCAGGAAGAGAACAGGCCCGCACCTGAAATTACCCACGCTGACCATATCACCGGAGTCAGCAGGGCATCTCAGGATGTAAAACGTACACAGCCTGCAGGAATTCAGCCTCAGGGCAAGACCGTTAATTACAGGGAGGTTTCTGGAAGCAGAACCCAACCCGAAGGTCTGAAGCCAGCTACTGTGACCAATTACAGGGATATCAAAGGTCCCCGTACCCAGCCTGAAGGTGAAAAGCCAAAACGATAACATGAAAGCGCTTTTTTTGTTAAAGCGTGATTATCATTAATTTAAAAATGATGAAAATGAGAAAACATATATATATTACCCTGATGGCCTTTCTGATCCTTGCTTCAGGAAGTCTCTCAGGTCAGAAAATTGTCGTTTCCGATCTCTATCTGAATGCCGGAACAGATGATTTTGCCACCATTCAGAATAGAATGAACCAGTATTTTGAAGGCAAAAGCACCGGACAGGGATCTGGTTTTAAACAATGGAAACGATGGGAATATCTTGCTGAGCGCCGATTGACTTCTGATGGCAAGGTTGCCAACTGGGGAGTGCGCAACTGGGACGAATACCAAACCTATCTTGAGTCTCATCCGGAGGCTGATAACAGTGAACCTGGTGACTCTCCCAATGGATACTGGTCAAACCTGGGTCCCTATGGATATGTATGGGGAAATGGCTGGAACGGGGGAACGGGCAGACTTAACTGCATCACTTTCCATCCTACATTGGCAAATACTTTTTGGGTAGGTGCCCCGGCGGGTGGATTATGGAAAACAATTAATGGTGGTACATCCTGGACCCCCCTTACCGACGGCATGCCCAGCATCGGGGTTTCCGGAATTGCGGTGGATTATACCAACACAAACGTACTGTATATCCTCACCGGAGATGGTGACGGAGGCCATACCCAGTCAATCGGGGTACTTAAATCCACCGATGGCGGCGATACCTGGCTTTCAACAGGCCTGGTTTGGTCCATCAGCAGCAGTGGCGTAAGAGGGTACAAATTACTGATGCACCCGACCAGCCACAATACTCTTTTCACAGTTTCTACGGTTGGTATACATAAAACCACCGACGGAGGAGCAAGCTGGACCCTGGAAAAATCGGGGAGTTTCCGCGACATTGAATTCAAACCTGGCGATCCTGCAATAGTTTATGCAACAGGAAACAGCACGGAGTTCTGGAGATCAACCGATACGGGTGGTACCTGGACAGAGATCACATCGGGCGTGCCTACAACTGCTTCCAGGATGGCCATTGGCGTGTCACCGGATACTCCGGGTGCCGTGTACCTTTTAACCGGTCCTTCCACAGTTGCGGGAACTTATAAAGGAACATTTCTTTCAACCAACAGCGGTGTTTCTTTTTTAACCCGTTCAACTACACCCAATATCCTCGGTTATTCCAGCGTGGGGAATGATGCAGACGACCAAACTACCTACGACCTGGCCATTGCCGTGTCAAGAACCAATTACGCCGATGTCATGTCAGGCGGGATCAACGCCTGGACTTCTGCAAACTGGGGAACCAGTTGGACCATCAGCTCCATGTGGAACAATTCAGGCGGGATAGGATATACCCACGCCGATATCCACGGACTGGAGATCAACCCGTTGAACAACTATGTATATTGTGTGAGCGACGGGGGTGTATATCGTTCAACCAATTTCGGCAATACCTGGACTGATTTGACAGCGGGCATCGCGAACACGCAGTTTTACCGGATTGCAGGGTATGAAAGTAATACGAGCCTCATCACAGGCGGAACGCAGGACAACGGATCAGATAAATGGACCGGCGGAACCACCATGGAACATATGCTTGGTGCGGATGGTATGGACTGCATGATCGATCACACCAATTCCAGTATCCTGTACAACATGATACAGTATGGGAGTTTACAGAAATCGACTAACGGTGGAACCTCTTTTTCCGATATTCAGCCGGTTGGATCCAGCGGAAGCTGGGTTACTCCGATTATTATGAGTCCGGGCAGCAGTACCACCATTTACGGGGGTTACAGCGATGTGTATAAAAGTACCAACGGCGGGAGTACCTGGACCAACATGGGTTCAAATGGCACCGGTGCAATGGCCATGGGCACCAGCAATACAAGCCGTATATATGCATCTAACGGGGCTACCATAAACCGGTCGGATGATGCTGCTGTCACCTGGGTCAACGTAAGTGCCGGACTGCCTGGGTATACCATAACATTCATTGCTGTGGATCCCTCAAATTCCCTCAATGTGTTTGTAACTCTTGGCGGATATACTCCGGGTCAGAAGGTATATGAGAGTATCGATGGCGGAGCTACCTGGGTCAATATTTCCGGCAGTCTGCCCAATATTCCCGTAAATTGCATTGCCTATGAAAATACCAGCGGTGCCCCTTCTGATGCACTTTACATTGGGAATGATGTGGGTGTTTTTTACCGGGATGACAACCATACAGACTGGATTCCGTTCCGCAACGGATTACCGACAGTTCCTGTGTTCGATATTGAGATCAATGAACTCAGCGGAGTTCTTACCGTGGGTACCTTTGGAAGAGGGTTATGGCGTTCAGCCCTTTTCTCCACATGCGCAGCTAACCTGCTTCTAAATGTTTCAAATGATCCCAGTAATCCAAATTATACCGGTTACCAGTTCTACGAAGCGAGCAATTCTGTGGAGTCTTCACGTATAATTACAGGGGGTATTGGTACTGATGTTCAGTATAAGTCTGATAATTATGTGAAACTTACCACGGGGTTTCATGCCAGACAACACAATTTATTCCAGGCGAAACTGGGCCCATGCAATACCGGGGCTCCGGCACCCAATAATTTCATTAAAGTGCCTGGAAGATTTGTGAAAAAAAATAACTAATCCTGGTTGGATTACTAAATTTAAATTGTATCTTTGTTGAGAAATAATATCTGAATTATGAAAAATAATCAATATAATTTGATAAAAAGGCTTTGCCTGTCCGGGTTTCTGGCAGTATCCCTTGTTATGCTGGCTGGTTTGAATCAGGTGCAATCGCAGATGACCGTTCTTTCCGGCACCAAGGTGACCGTGACCAGCACTTCTTCTTTGAATTCGTCAGAGAATCTGCTGCTAAATAGCGGAGGAACTCTGGATGTTCAGGGGACCCTGATTCTGAAAAAGAACCTTGTCAACGGAAACGCATCCGCCAACTCACTTGGGACTGGCACAGTTGTTTTTTCCGGCACCACCAATCAAACGATCAGTGGTC
>CAZVNF010000219.1:0-5464 GCA_964628215.1 uncultured Draconibacterium sp. | reverse complement strand
TTTCATTGCTTTCATTGCTTTCATTGCTTTCATTGATTTTGATGAAGCAAATTTACACCGCTCATGCACGATGGGAAAGAGCTGGATTGCCTGATCTTCATGCAGATTCAACGGGGTTTTCATGCGTATTTTTACGTAAAATCACGGTGCAGGGCCTGTGATTAAAGAATTTCATTATTTTTGATGATTGCTAACACATTAACCCGTTCCCCATGAAAAACAAGATTTTTGTTCCCACCGATTTTACCAAAGCAGCAACCCATGCAATAAGGCAGGCTGTGATCATTGCCAAAAGGGCAGGATCATCCGTAACTTTATTTCATGTGCTGGAAGACAAATCTGTTCCGGCGGAGGAAGTCAGGCTGAAATTGAACACAGAAGCGGACAGTATCAGGGAAACAACAGGAGTTGCCTGTGAAGTGCTGATAAAGGAAGGCAATGTTCTTGAACTCATTGCCCATACGGTTTGCGAAAGGGATTACGACCTGATGGTGATCGGAACGCATGGTTTTAGCGGCATCAGGCAAAAAATCTTTGGAGCAGATATCCTGAAACTGGTTGCGAAAGTTCCTATTCCGGTAATGGTACTGCAGGAAGATTCGCGGCTGGTTGAAGATTTTAAACGGATAGTCCTGCCTGTTGCCAGTCACGAGAATTTCAGGCAGGCAGTGGAAGCGGTTCTGCTTTTCGCTGCCATCTATGATGTTGAAGTACATCTCTATTCGATCCATAAACCCGGATTTGAATGGCCGATGCAGCTGTTAAACAATATAGAGGAGACCACCCGGAAGTTTGAGGAACGGGGAGTAAGGATGGTCAGAATAAAAGAGGACCAGGATGATTTTTCCCTGGGATACGCAAAACAGACTCTCCGGTATGCACGATCGATAGGTGCCGATACCATGTGGATGATGTCTGTTGCCTCACAGGAGTATTACTATATGGCCAAGATATACCAGGAGGCCTTATTGCTGAATGAATATCACCTTCCGGTTGTTTGTGCCGGGGGTGGACCTTGTGACTAATTCTTCAGATATGCCAATCAATGTGATCCTTATTCCGGTTGATTTTTCGGAGGTGGCGGATACTGCTATTGTACATGGCCTCGAACTTGGCCATCGCCTTCAGTACAGGGTTTGTTTTTTGCATGTGGTAACCACCCGGTCAGATACCACATTAAATATGGAAGCGGAGGCACTTCAGCATTCCCGTCGGGAATTGGTGAAAATCAGGGAAAAGTTCGAACACCGGTTTGATGTGCAGATTGATCTGCTGATCAGGGCGGGTAACCTGTTTAAGGTTTTTAATTCAGTGATCGCCGAAATGAACCCTGTGTTACTGGTCCTTGGAACTCATGGAAAACAAGGCCTGCAGCACTTGTTCGGAAGTTACGCATTAAAGGTGGTACTCGATGCTTCCTGCCCGGTACTGGTCATTCCCGGCCGTGCTTTCACTGCAGGATATCTTCGTGTTGTGCTGCTGATAACCAGTGTGGTTGATCCCAATCCTCTGCTGGAATGGGTATTGCTTTTGTTTAAATTATTTAAAGCGGAATTTCATTTGATTCAGCAGGTTGATCCCAATCCTGACAAGAACAATCTGCTTAAAGGAATCAGTCTCCAGATATCCCGGGTTTTAAAGGAAAATAACATTCCATACAGGATCGACACGGCAGAATCGTCGGGCAATTTTTCAAGCCAGGCGGTCAGTTATGCAACAGAACACCATGCCGACCTGATGATGGCAATGACCCTGCCGGCTGCCGGAGCAACCGGGTTCAATTTCTCGGACTGGAATGAACGGCTGATGTTTAATCCCGACCGGATTCCGGTGATGTTCATTGATCAGGAAGATACAAAAGGCTGAAACGTACTATAAGACTTACGGGTTTAAAGATCCGAGATAGGACTTTGACTGTCGCACGCCCATGGACAAGGTCCTGAATTCAGATCATTGGTGATATATATCATATTGGTTTTGTCGGGGCTGCCGGTGCCAACAACTATTCTTACAGGAGTTAAACTGTCCATCCCCATATAAATTCTGAACCCATGAACTGTTGAATCAGAGGCTGCAATAAGCTTCATGGCAGTAAATTGGTCAATGTTTATTGAAAATGCCTTCAGGGAGTCAACACTTACAGGATTGTTAAAGTAAGCTCTGAAATATGTATTTGCTGTTGAGACAGAAACCTGGTGTATGGCGGTGGTGTCTCCGGGCGAGTCGGTAATTGAGGAACATTGCGCAGGACAGCAACTGGTTTTACAGCAACAAGTACAAATAATCCAGCAAATGGCGGCGCCGATTATCGCTCCGATAAAAAGAGCCATCAGCAACATGGTCGTTTTGTTTTTCATGGTGGTTGTCTTTCAGGGTGAAACAAATAGAATATAAATTGGTGTAAATATAGTTAATTTTATGTTTATTTGCATCATAAGAGAAAATTAACAAAAATGGTTCTGCTCCTGCTGATTCTTGCCGCTATCCTGTCAATGCCCGGGAAAATATCAGCCCGGCCTCAATTACCTGATACAATAACATCATTGTGGGTAAGCTATAATAAATCAGGAGATGACAGTACACGGATAGTCTACCTGTCCCGTCTGGCATTTTTCTACAACGACTACCTGGAAGATAAATGGAAAGCCGACAGCCTGGCAGACGCAGCCATCCGGGTTGCCGGGTTGAGCAATCGGACAAGTTTGCTGATACTTGCATACAATAATTACCTGGAATCCACCGACAATGATCTTTTCTATCAAAAATCCGTGGGTTATGCCAATAAGGCGTTGCAATATTGCAGGATGACAGGAAACATGCCCATGAAGTGGCGTACGTGCAGGAATCTCACCCGGGTTTATCTGACAAGATATCAATTCAAAAATGCCCTCTCTGTCAGCGATGAAGCAAGAAAAACAGCGAAGATGCTGAATAATAATATCATGATTGCCGAAAGTTATCTTTGCATTGGCAGCAGCCAGGAAAGTAAAAACCAGGATGTGGAGGATTTCAGATATTATTATTTTGCGACCAATCTGGCTGAGCAGATCATGGATCCATCGTTGTTGAGAAAATGCTATTCAAAACTATCCACATATTACCGCGACAAGATGTTGTATGATGAAGCCATTGAGTTTAAAAATAAGGAGCGCAAGGTCATCCTGTCTGTTCACCCGGTCGATTCAATGGCCCTGATGTGGTCTCAGTGTGAATTGCAATTGATTGAAGTACGTCACAGAAATAGAAGCTTTAATGAACAGCTTATCAGGAAAATCATTGATTTTGCGATCTTTAAAAGAAATGACCGGTTGAAGAACTGGGCATTTGCCATCTATCGCACACATCTCCTGAATATGGATGAAGTCACCAAACTGTACAACTTCTATACAAAGGTTTACCCGGATGAATTCGGGAAGTTATACAAGGAAGATATTGAGATGTATTACAGGCTGAAAGCTTATTTCACCGAACTTGAGAAAAACCCGGACTCAGCTGAATTTTATTTCAAAAAAGCGGAGAAAATTGTGATCGGTACACCCGGTAAAAGGAAATTATACCAGTCAAATTTTTATAACCGGTATGGCGAATTTCTTATGCGCCACGGCCGGAACAACGAGGCAATTGAAAAATTTAAACTGTCATTTAATCTGAGCGAAGCAGATGGATTCTTTGGCAAATATGAATTTATGCTCGTATCATCCAGGCACATGGAAACCCTGTATAAGGCGGCTGGCGATTATAAAAACGCATGGTTTTGTGCCTCTGAAAACAACCGGATCAGAGACAGCATCAGCGTGGTTTCGAAAAAAGAACAGCTCATGGCTGCAGCGGTTCATCAGGAAAAAATGCAGAAAGATGTCAATGCAGAAAAAGATCGTCATAAAATCAGGCAGGGAAAGAACCAGCTCAATATGATGGCCGGCGGGGTTGTTTTTTTCATCATTGTCACGTTGCTTGTTTACAGGAATTTCAGAAACCAGAAGAGGTTGAACAAATTGCTGGATGCGGCAAAGAAAAAATCCGACGACCTTCTGTTAAATATCCTGCCGCAGGAAACGGCCGAAGAACTCAAAGCCACGGGCCGGGCAAAGGCAAAGCGTTTTGAGGAAGTTACCGTTCTCTTCACCGATTTTAAGAATTTTACACTCGCCAGTGAGCAGATGAGCCCTGAAAAGCTTGTGGAGGAAATTAATTTTTACTTCAGCGAATTCGACAGTATCATTTCACGGCACAATATTGAAAGAATCAAAATCATCGGCGACAGTTACATGTGTGCCGGCGGCTTGCCTGTGGTCAATACAACCCATGCACTCGATGTGGTTTCCGCTGCTGTTGAGTTCCAGGAATTTGTCATGCATCAGAAGAAGGAAAGAGCCGCCCGGGAAGAACCGTTTTTTGAACTTCGCATAGGCGTTCACACCGGGCCGGTGGTAGCCGGGATCGTCGGTCACAAGAAATTTGCCTACGACATATGGGGCGATACCGTAAATACCGCCTCGCGAATGGAAAGCTCAGGCGAAATAAACAGGGTGAACATCAGCGGGGCAACCCATGAAAAGATAAAAGACCGGTTCACATGTACTTACAGGGGAAAAGTAACCGCCAAAAACAAAGGAGAGATCGACATGTATTTCGTCGATGCCTTACTGGCAAAGTAACCCGGCAATAGTTTCACCAACTCTTATACGTCACTTCTCCACAGCTTTCACCTTCCTCAATACCAGTGAAAAGTAAATCAGCAGAATGCCGAAAAGTGCGGCAAGGGCACCGATAATTTTAACCAGGAAAAGTGCCCACTGGAAAGGGTTGAACAGCAATACCGCACCAAGCCCGATGGTAAGCAGCCCATTGAGCAGCATGATGTTTTTATTGGCAACGGCTCCCTTTACATTCACGATGATCACCAGTTGTATGATGCCGATAATGATCGCCCAGATGCCGATCATGATTAAAAACAACGCGACAGAAGCCTCCGGGAAAAAAATGAGGGCAATGCCGATGGCAATGGCCACGATGGATTCGACAAGGAGCATTGCGCCAGCCTTGTCCCGTCTTATATTATTGATTCCCGCGAGCAGCATGAATGCTCCTCCTGCCAGCATGACCGCCCCGAAATAGAGCAGGATGGTTTTTATGGACTCTTCTGTGAAAAACAGGATCAGCAGGCCAAATAGGGTGAAAATACCCCCGTTAACTGCCAGAAACCACCAGTTTTTAAATCGTCTTGTTTCCATAATTAAATTATAATTGTCTGAATTGATATTTCATTATTGGTAAAGATAACGTTTAATACTCTTTTTTGGAGTTTTTTCGAATTCGGTTCCCACGATCACAAAATCGGTGATGCGGATATATTTTGGCAGATGGTGGTTCAGGTCATGGATGTACCCTTTGAAAATTTCCTGAAGTTCCTCCGGCAAATGACCGGCTTTTTCCATCGCGTCGAAATCGGGATACACCAGCG
>CAZVNF010000218.1:0-5485 GCA_964628215.1 uncultured Draconibacterium sp. | reverse complement strand
GAGAGTTTAAACAAAAAAATTAACCAACTCCGGTTTTACCGGACAACAATGTTTTAAATTATTGAATTATTGATACTTATTTATTTACTTTTAATTCTCATCAGTAATCATTTCCGTACAATATATCCATGAACCTATAGAAGAGGGCATCAGGCTGCACTTCAATGGCAGAATTAAAATAGATTATTACCGTGCAGTCCTTAACCAAACTGTGGTACATCGAAACAGTATAGCCCGGAGCAATCCCATTGTGCCCATAAAAAGATTTGCGGTGAAATATACCCAACCCATAATCTGTACCAGCAGATACTGGAACCATGTCGTGAAGCCTTCTGTACTGGAGTGAATCTGAAATGAGCCCTCCTTTTACCAGCGCTTCGGCATATTTCAGAAGTTCGCGCGGCGTAGCGTATGCCGAACCGGCCGCCCAGGCCATCGAAATATCATAATATTCGGTTAAATCCTCGTTTTCCTTGTATAATCCCCAGCAATAACCCCGGCCATGCGGCCCCGGAAAAGTTAATCCGGAGGTAAGGAAACCAGTTTTGCTTAGGTTTAGCGGTATAATGATACGATTGTTGATCTCCGTCTCCAGGGTGGTGCCTGTCAGAGATTCGATAATCTGCCCCACGATGTATGTATTTGTGTTGGAATAGGCATATGAAGTGCCGGGACTGAAATAAAACTGAGAAAGTCCCATATCCACAAGTTCCTGTGGCGACCACACTTTTTGCGGATTTTCCGTCTTGGTTTGCTGAAACACCGGATTTCCGTTGTAGTTTGAAATGCCGCTTGTCATGTTACAGAGCATGGCAATGGTAATGCTGTCAGATTTTGGATACGTTGGAAAATACTTCGAAAGCTTGTCGTTAAGGCTGAGCTTTCCTTCATCTACCAACTGAAGCAAGACAGTGACCGTCATGGTTTTGGTGACACTGGCGATCCGGAATGTGTAGCTTCCATCCATTGGCAGTTTATTGGGAATATCGCTGTATCCTGCCGTATAAAGCCAGTCAATTCCCTTGTTATAATCAACCACAAGGGCCACAACGCCGGGCACATGGGTGTTTTGAATGATGGAATCGGTGACGGCTTTCATCCGGCTGATGAGAGGCTCGTTGGGATCAGCGGGAGTATCCTTCTTGCAGGAGATCACTGTAAATAATGCCAGCATTATTATTTGCAAAAGGATTTTTTTATAATTTTTCATACTGATTTAGCTTGTATATTAATTTGTTAACTCAGTTATTCAATCATTTAACGGCAGAGATTCGTCCGGATTCTTAAAAAAATTTGTCATCATTTTTTTTCGGGGAACTGATTCATCCTGTCTGCAGGTATTCTTAACGAACAATTATCTTTGCCCGGTAACAAGCCTCATCAACCAGGTAATTCATTTCATTTTTGAAAGATATTAAAAGAGTAGAAAAATCCCAGGCATTCGAAAATGCCACCACGGTAAAATCAGTTTCCGGGTCGGTGACCATGCGTGAAAGGTACCCTGCGTGTGCCCCGTTATGTCCATAGCCCAGATTCAATACATTTTCGATCCCGCAACCATAGCCGTCGCCGGGATTGTTTCCGGCAGGCGGGACCAGCATTACCTTGTTGATCCAGTAGGGACGTAAAACCCCCTTGCCCTGAATCAGTGCGCGTAGAAATTTTGCCAGGTCATCAGGCGTCGTAATCATATTCCCCTCGGCAACATTGCCCGACATATTCGATTCTGTATAATCCACCACCAACAGGCTGTCAGGAGTGTAAAGGAAGCCTGATGCAAACGGAGCAGGAACCTGCTGATCATTTCCCAGGTACGGGAAAGTGGTGTTCGCCAGTCCCATAGGCTGAACGATGTGCTCCATAATAAATTCAGAAAATGATTGACCTGAGACACGTTCGATAATCTTACCCAGCATGGAATAGCCCGTATTGGAGTATTTATAGGATTCGCCTGGTTGAAAATAAAACAACCGGCAGGTGGCAACCACCCCGACCAATTCATCAAACGTAAACGTGTGCATGGGATCCGTATTCAATACAAACTCTAAATATCTTTGGCCTTTGTATGGGACCCCAACCGAAACCGTGTCGGGAATGTCTGTGTTTGTGACATCAAAAATGCCGGCCCGGTGCATCATCAGCTGGCGGATAGTAATCCGGTCGCGGAAAGGCACCTGGTAATCAGCCGTAAGCGGCACGTATGTCATCTGGGTTCCCGGGATCATGTCGGAAATTTTAGCATCAACATCCAGCTTCCCTTCCTGTGCCAGGAGCAGAATCGCTGCACATGTAAAAGATTTGGTATTGCTCGCTGCCCGGAAATGAATCTGATCGGTAACTCCGGTTCCCATACCTGAGGAGACAAACCATGATTCTTCGCCTGATTGCACCTTCAGCGCGATACCACCAGGAAAACCGGGACTTTTTGTTTTATAATCAGCCAGCAACTGGTCAACCATCGTCTGAAGGTTTTGCTGAACCACCGGGTCACTGCCTGACGGGTTGGAATCTGAAGTGGAATCCTTTTTGCAGGAAACTGCCGCCATTGCCATGAAAATAAGGATGGAGACAAATAATAACTGGTTTCTTTTCATTGCTTTGAATTATTGAATTATTAATACTTGGTTATTTACTTTTAATTCTCATCAGTAATCTTTCCCATATAAAATATCCATGAACCGGAAGAAGAGGTAGTCAGGCTGAAATTCAACGTAGTAAACCCCATCAGTGTGCCCGGATGACCGTAAAATGAGCCGTGCTTCCAGATGCCCAGGGCCATTACCCTCCTTTTTTTCGAGACTTAACTTTAGTATTTATAAGCAAATCCGGTTTTCATGCTTTGGGTGCCGCCAAGCTCATTTGATTTTGAACCAACTGTGGTTTTTTCAGATGTGATGAGGATGAAAGGGCAATTTAATGCGGAAGCGGCCATCTTTAATTTTTTTAACGCTTTTTTATCCCCGGTGTTTCCGGTTTGCATGTTGATAAATGCAGTTTTTCCTCTGATTTCTTCAACTTTTATCAATCCGGCTATGTACGCTTTCTCTTCAAGGATGATCACCTTTTCCCAGTCGCTTTCCCCATTGACAATTATTTTATCTGTAACTTTTTCAACCCGGCCGCTTTTTCCATAAACAATTTTTTCAACGGCGTACTTACTTATGGTGTTTTCAGCCGTTTCGTTTTCATATGAATAAACGATGGTGTATTCATTGGTACGGATAACATTCCCCTTTATTACCTCTCCGTTATGCCTTGTGACAACGTCACTTTGAGCGTAGATGGAGAGTGCCCCAAAAATTAAAATTACCAGGATCAGGTTTTTTTTTGCTGCTTTCATTGTGGTTTGTTTTTTTAGTTTGACAACATGATAAATAAATCCTATAACCCGTCAACAAACTTCCTGATGTCATCAATATATTGCTGCGTGTTACTGAACATGGGGGTATGCCAGCAATCTGTAACAATCAAGAAGTACTCAGGATCACTTTACAATGACCACCCTGCAGGTTTGCAGTTCCCTGTTGCCTTTGAAGACCAGCAGATAGCACCCGGGCTGGAGTCCGGACACATCCATGCTGGTGCGGGTCTGCACGCCGGTGGTGTAACCCGGGAGTGTAGCCACTTCCGACCCCATGACCGATACCAGGCTGAGGGTGCAGCGGTCGGGTGGAATGGGCGGTATGTCCACCCACAGCTTGCCTGAAACCGGATTAGGCCAGGCGTGCAAAGCGGCAAACCCCGGAACTCCTTCTTCCACGCACTGAGGTTTATTCAGGTCAAACTCAAAAACACCTCTCCCGAAGGTCGCCACCCTCAGCAGGCGGGTGCCTGAATGGCTGAAACAATCGAAATCGAGCACGGGGATGAAAGGCAGGCCATCGCCAAACCTGGCCCAGCTTCCGCCGCCGTTGGTGGTGCGGTAAACCCCAAAATCATTTGCAAGGTACATGACCCCGGCATTGGCGGTATCAATGAACAGATCATTTACGGGCACCTTGGGAAGGTCAGAACTGAGGTCAATCCAGGTACTCCCGAAATTTGTGGTTTTAAGGACAAGGGCTCCCGAATAGGTGCTTTTAAGCAGGTAAAACGTATTTCCATCCCGGGGGTCGGCCACAAGCCTCATGAAATTCCCGCCCGCAAGCATCCCCAGGCTACCCGTAATATCCTGCCAGCTAATACCCCCATCACCCGACTTTACCAGGCTTACAGCGCCATTTCGTGCTGCCACCATGATGTTGTTGGGGTTCAATGGAGATTGGACAGCCGAATAGATGGGTGTGCTTACGATGGGGTATGATGTAGTATAAGCCCAGGTAGTTCCCTTATCCGTTGATTTCAACAGTTTTTGCCTGATGCAGCCGTAGATGATGTTTGGTTCAACGGGGTGCTGCCAGTAAGGACTGATGAAGGCATTTGAATCGAAAGGACCCGGATCAACCGAGAGCTCCCAGCTCTGTCCCCCGTTGGTGGTGCGGCCCAGGAAGCCACAAAACGTTTCAAAAAAAATCACATTGGTATCGGAGTAATCCATGAAACACTCGGTGCCATCAGCAAAATTTTCAAGTTTATAAACAGTTGCCCCCTTGTTATGCGTGGAAATAAAGCCATTGTCCTGGGCTCCCGAATACAAGACATCCGGGTTTGAAATATGCGAAGCCACACGGTATGATTGAATGGATGCAATGCCAGTATTGGCAGGGGTAAATGAAGTTCCTCCATCCGAAGACCGGTACACCCCTCCATCACAACCCAGGTAAATTACCGAAGGATCGGATGGTGCAAACCGGATAATCTGGTTGTCGAAATGGTTGTAGGAATCGAAAGACTGCTGCCCACCCCCGAAAGCATTCGGGTCTCTGACGAAAGAAAACGTGGCGCCATCGGTTGACCTGACCAGCTCGACGTTTCCCGAAAGCAGGTGGTTGGGGTTCTGTGGATCTACGGCAATGCACTGATCGTAAAATCCCTGTTCTCCTGCCGGGGAAAGGTTGACCCCCAGTGATATCTGGGTCCATGATGTGCCCCCGTCAAGAGATTTGTAAATGGTGGTACCCATCTCCCCGGGTTCGGGTGTTGCATTATAGATTACGGTGTAAAGCACCGAAGGGTTTGACCGGCAGAGGTCGAATTGCAACCTGTTGATATGATTGGTTACCGGCAGGCCTGTATTGCTTTGTGTGAAGGTAATTCCGCCGTCATGCGACTTCAGAATTCCGGCCTGGGGCTGGGCATTTCCGCAGGCCACCCATACCAAGTTCGGGTCGGTTGGATGAAACGCAATATCCCACATCCCTTCTCCCGGCAGCACGCAACTCCAGTGTACACCCGCATCGCTGCTGCGCCAGATTCCTTCGTTGGGGGCCGCATTCTCCAGGTTTTTGGCTATGGCTGCCATTACGATGTTCGGATTGTGCGGTGAAACCGCAAGCGCAGTAAAATGTGTCACCGAGCCGAAACCGGCATTGATCTTTTCCCAGTT
>CAZVNF010000217.1:3940-5494 GCA_964628215.1 uncultured Draconibacterium sp. | reverse complement strand
GTGATCATGGGCATGGACAGCGAAGGAAACTACCAGAAGATCATGGCAAAAGTGCCCCTGGCAGAGTTGAACCGGTATTCCACGGCACTGAGTTCCATCACCAGCGGCCGCGCCACCTACAACATGAAGTTTGCCGAGTATGCACAGGTTCCGGGCGACATCCAGGACAAACTGCTGAAGGCATACGAAGACCAGGAGAAGGAAGAAGAATAACCAAATTGATAAATATGGAAAACCCGGTCATTTGGCCGGGTTTTTTTGAATACAGACAATTGATTTGATACAAGAAACATCCTCCCCGGGTAAACATGATCCCTATGCCGTATTAAAGGTAGGCGATTTCAGGCTGTTCCTTTCATTCCGGTTTTTTACCACCATTGCTTTCCAGATGCAGGGGCTCATTGTGGGCTGGCAGATGTATGAACTCACGAAAGATCCGCTGGCGCTGGGACTGATCGGACTTGCCGAAGCCCTGCCGAATATTGTCACCGCCCTGTATGCGGGCCATGCAGCCGACCGTTACAACCGAAAGCGCATCATTGTGTGGTTTACCCTGCTCTTTCTTATTGGCACCGGGCTGTTGTTCCTCTTTTCTGTTAAACCGCTCGGCATCATTGCCACATTCGGAGTGTTCCCCATCTACCTCGTGGTGATGATCTCGGGAGTGTCGCGGGCATTTCTCTATCCGTCCATCGTGGCGCTGATGTCGCAGCTCATTCCCCGGCACCTCTACACCAATGCCTCCACCTGGAGCAGCACCCTGTGGCATGTGGCTGCCATTACGGGACCTGCCCTCGGGGGATTGATCTATGGCTTTTTCGGAGTACGTGTGGCTTACATGAGCGTACTTTTCTTTTTACTGGTGGCCCTTGTCCTGCTTGGTTTGGTCAAAAACAGGCCGATGCCGCAGTATGTGGAAGGGGAATCTCTCTACCAGCGCCTTTCCTCGGGATTGAAATTTGTATTTAACAACCAGGTGCTGCTGGGAGCGATGTCGCTCGACATGTTCGCCGTGCTTTTCGGGGGTGCCATTGCCATGCTGCCTGTCTTTGCAGCCGAGGTGCTGATGGTGGGGCCGCAGGGACTTGGGTTTTTACGGGCCGCGCCCATGGTGGGGGCAGTGGCGATGTCGCTGGTGATGGCTCACAAGCCGCCGATGGTTCATGCCGGGCGGTACCTGATGATCGGCGTGGCCGGTTTCGGGTTGAGCATTATCTGCTTTGCCCTGTCGCGCAATTTTTACTTATCAATGGGGTTGCTCATGCTCAGCGGCATGTTCGACAATATCAGTGTGATCATCCGGGCTACGGCCATGCAACTGCTCACCCCCGACGAAATGCGCGGGCGGGTTGCTTCGGTGAATGCCATATTTATCGGATCTTCCAATGAAATAGGCTCTTTTGAATCGGGCTTGGCCGCCAAACTGATGGGGCTGGTTCCTTCGGTGATCTTCGGGGGCATCATGACCCTGGGGATTGTGGGGTTTACTACGAGGTTTGCGCCGAGGTTGAGGAGGTTGAATTTGAGGGAGATGGGTTAGGGTACCTCACCCCC
>CAZVNF010000217.1:0-3840 GCA_964628215.1 uncultured Draconibacterium sp. | reverse complement strand
AATACCTCACCCCCCTGACCCCCTCGCCAAAATACCTCACCCCCCTGACCCCCTCTCCGCCCGGAGAGGGGGAGAAAGATTACGGTTTTATGGAAAGAAAATTATTCTGCAAACACAATAAAAATGGCTGATTATCAATATCATAGATTCAACGCCTACGCTCCCCCTCTCCGGGCGGAGAGGGGGCCGGGGGGTGAGGTATTTTCTGCGAGATTGTGAAAAGTGATTTCCTCTACGGTTATAACCACAACGGAATCAATTCCTGTAAAGTTATAACCAGAAGGGAATTGGTGTTAAGATTCGCATTGGCGCACCCCTACCTCAACACCGTTACCGACCCGTTCGCATGCCAGGTCTCACCCGACGATTCATCAAGGTTATACGTTGCGATGAACATATACACACCATCAGAACACAATGCCCCGTTGATCCGCCCGTCCCATCCGGGTTCTAAGGAGTTGGATTCAAAAATTTTCTTTCCCCAGCGGTCGTAAATGAGGATGTTGAATTTCACCACGCCATACCCAACAGGATGGAAAGTGTCGTTCAGTCCGTCTCCGTTTGGTGTAAATACATTGGGGAACCAGAGCGGCGAAACGCACGCCCTGATGCGGATACTGTCGGTGGCGCTGCAGCCATCTTTTTTTACAGTCACCCAGTAATCGCCGGTTCCATAAGCGGTATAGGTTGAATCGGTTGAGTTGTCCTGCCACTCGTACCCGGCACCGGCAACCCCTGTATGGAGTGTGATGGAAACGACGTTGCAAAAGAGTGTGTCATTTCCAAGTGAAACAGGGATTGCGGGCTTGTAAGCAAGTGTTGTCTGAAGGATGCTGTCGCACCGGTCTGCCACATGGATGGTATCAAAGTATACGCCCGGCTGTGTTTGCCATGCTCCGCCGGCGTACCAGGGAGTCCCATGGCAAAGAGTGGTATCGATATAGCGTTGTGAAGGTTTGTCGAGTACCACAATTGGTTTACACAGGCTCGACTGGTTGGGGAGGCCTTCATTCACAATCAATTGGATATTATAGGTTCCGGGCTGGTTGTAATAGTAGGCGGGAGGGGTAAACGAAGCCGACGACGGGGTTGAAGCAGTTGTACAGGGCAGGAAGCGAAGCCTGGTAAGAGTGAAATCCAGCCGGTTGGTATTGTAAAGAAATAACGTATCTCCCACCCGGAAGAGTTCAGAAAAATGGGCAGGTCTGCTCATGTTTCCTATGTTCCCGAGCGGGTTTGCGGTGATTGTTCCGGTTATTCCGTCAGGGAAACTGAGCCTCCATATCAGGTCAGGGGAGGAACTGGAATAGTTGAGCTGAAAACCTGTGGTGCTTTCGCAATCGCGGAGGAGTGCGATACCACCCGGTGTCATGCCCGGACATGCAACTCCCAGGTTGATTCCGGTTGGGTTGTTGAGCAGTGAATTCCCGAAGGTAAGGCGGGAGAAGGTGTTATCTCCTGAGTTCGAAACCAATGCATACCAGATTCCGTTCTCGCTGATAAGACGGAAAGACAGGGGTATATTCAAAGATCCAGGGGTGCCGAGGTCGGTTAATACAGGAGAGTTCAGCAGGCTGTTTCCGAAGCTAAGCCTTACCAGTTTGTTACCGGTAGAACAGGTGAGATATCCAACCCAGGTTCCGCCTTCGTTTATAACTTCGATACAGTGGGCGACATTGAGCATGGCATAGGGTCCCAGTCGGGTCGCCACAGGCGTGTTGGCGAGTGAAGCGCCGAAGTTCAGCCTCACGAGGCTGCGTCCGCAGGCCACAAATCCGATCCATTGCCCGTTATCTTTGCAGATCTTTATTCCCAGGACAGAATCGGACAGGATGCCAAAACCACCCAGGTCTGTCCAGGAAACCGGGTTGTTGCTGAAGCTCGTTCCGTGGTTGTACCTCATCACTGATGCACTTCCCTGGTTGGTGATGAAGGAATAGCAGGTTCCGTTATCTTGCAGTAAAGTGATATACACCGGAATATTCAGCTGGTTTCCCGGATTCCCGATGTTTACACCTTTCGGATCAGAAAGAGCACTACCGGAACAAAAACTCCAGTAGAACGTGCTTCCTCCCGTGGTTTGGTTCACAATATTCACAGGAACCCCGGTGCATACTGTATCAGGGGCGGTAAATGCAGCGTTTAAGTTTGGCGGGGCAGGTATGACCACAATGGATTTGCATACCGACATCTGGTTGGGCATCCCTTCGTTCATGATGAGCAGGATATTATAGGTTCCCGGCTGGCTGTAGGAAAATGCCGGAGGATTGAACAGCCCCGAGGAGGGTACCGAAGCATTGCTGCATGGCAGGAACCGGAGCCGGGTGAGGGTGCCGGTCAGCCGGTTCGAGGCATACAGAAACAGGGTGTCTTTTACCCTGAAAAGTTCTGAAAACCTAAGTGGCTGGTTCAGGTTTCCGATATTGCCCAGTGAAGTTCCCGCGACCGGCCCGGTTATTCCGGAAGGGAAACTGAGCCGCCAGAGCAGATCGGGGGAGGAGGTGGAGGAGTTGAGCTGAAATCCCGCGGTGTTGCCGCAATCGCGGATCAGTGCAATACCGCCGGCAGTTATCGATGGACAAGGTGTTCCAAGGTTCACCCCCGTAGGGCTGTTCAGCAGGGAGTTCCCGAATGAGAGCCGGGTGAGGGTGTTTCCCGAGATATTTACCACCAGCGCATACCACAGTCCGTTTTCATTGATCATGCTGAAGGTGGATGGCATGTTCATGGCTCCCGGGGTTCCGAGATCGGTGAGTACGGGGGTGTTCAGCAGACTGTTGCCAAAATTGACCCTTACAAACTTATTCCCCAGGCTGCAGGCGATAAAACCCACCCAGGTACCGCCTTCATTGAAAATTTCAAGTCCGTGTGAGGTGTAAATCATGGGATAAGGGCCCAGGATGGAGATTGCAGGCGTATTAGACAAAGATGTTCCGAAGTTCATCCTGACGATGCGGGTGTTGTCGTTGATCAGTCCGATCCATTGTCCGTTGTCGTTGCGGATCCTGATCCCCTGAACGGTATCGCTGATCAAACCTGGATTGCCGAGGCTGGTCCATGACACCGGATCATTGCTGAAGCTTGTGCCGTGGTTGTATCGTACCACCCTGTTGGTGCCGTGCGTGGTGACGAAGGAATAGCAAGTTGCACCATCCTTTACCAGTGTGACATAGCCCGGGATGCCGAGCATGCTGCCGGGATTGCCGATGTTCGTGCCTTCAGGATTTAACAGGCTGTTGCCCGGACAGAAATTCCAGTACCAGGTGGTTCCCCCCGTGGAGGTGTTGGAAATGGTGACAGGCTGATTGGTGTAAACGGTATCCGGTGAAGTGAACCCGGCCACCTGGGCGTGAAGGGCAGGGGCAGGCAGGACCATTATGGAGACGATCAGGATTATCAGCGATCGGGTTGAAAGGAGGATAGGGCGCATGCCGTGATAATGTGGCGTAAATATAGGGATAATACTTTACCCTCTGATTTCCTCTTTGCAATAACTCACCGTCTCTGCGCAATACCTCACCCCCCTGACCCCCTCTCCGCCCGGAGAGGGGGAGAAAGTTTACGGTTTTATTGAAAGAAATATACTTTGCAAACGTAATAAAAACGCCTGAATATTAGCATCTTCGATTCAACGCTTACGCTCCCCCTCTCCGTGCGGAGAGGGGGCCGGGGGGGTGAGGTATTTTCAGGGAGAGGGGGAGAAAGGTTACGGTTTTATTGAAAGAAATTTATTCTGTTAACATTATTACAACGCCAGATAAAACACATCCTCGTTTCAACGCCCACGCTCCCCCTCTCCGGGCGGAGAGGGGGCCGGGGGGTGAGGTATTTTAAGTTGGG
>CAZVNF010000216.1:0-5505 GCA_964628215.1 uncultured Draconibacterium sp. | reverse complement strand
CCCTTAACCATGAAAACAAACGATCAAATTGAACCTGTTGAAATTTTTGCCGGCACAATCTGGGAGGCTTAAAAGTCGAGCGTGGATTTTGATCGAGTCGTGGCCATCATGGACGAGTTTCAGGAAAACATGAAGCCGAATGACGAATGACGGGAAAATTCCACATCCAGCTGGTTTTAAACAATTGAAGAATTTACGGGGTGCGAGCTGTCTTTGTTGTTAATGATTATTTCCTGAGATCCACACATCGACTATCTGCAAAAAACCAATGACATCCAGGGGTTTTGTTAAATAATTCCGTACACCCGATTGCATTAATTTCTCAATCTGCCGGGGCATGGCATCTGCGGAAATGATTACAACGGGAACAACTCGGGTTCCCGGATCTGATTGCAGCATTTCAAGAACTTCACTGCCGTGAATGTCAGGCAGATCAAGATCAAGCAATATCAGATCGGGTTTCAGGTCTTTTGCAAGCTGCAACCCTGATTCCCCTGTGCCGGTTGTAATAATTTTAATCATGGGGCGATGGCCATGAAGTATTTCTTCAACCAGTTCGGAATTGGCAATATTATCCTCAATGTAAAGAACAGTTCCGGCATTACCCGTCGGGAGCTCCTCTATTGATGAGGCATCCCTGGTCCTGGCATTTGCAGCTTTCTGACTTTCGGCCTGAGGCATTTCGATCCAAAAAGTGCTCCCCACGCCGATAGTACTTTCAAAACCTAAAATTCCGCCCATTGCCTCCATGAGCTTTTTAACTACCATCAAACCCAGGCCGGTACCTTCAGTTTCCGATTTTTCAGCGCCTATACGTTCAAAGGGCAGAAATAACTTAACCTGGTCTTCCGGTTTGATTCCAGGGCCTGTGTCGCGTACAGAAATTTTTATTGCAGGCAGTTTGTTTTCAATGGTTTCCGTAATTTCAGTCCTGATTATTACACTGCCACCATAACTGTTATACTTAACAGCATTGTTGATCAGGTTAAGCAGAACCTGCTTTAAGCGCTGCCGGTCGGCTTTAACGGAAAGCTCGTTAGCCGGTGATTGTTCCAGTTTGACATTAATTTCCTTTTTGGCTGCATTTTGCTGGACAAAATCCAGCATTTCCTCTATTACATTTATCAGTTTCACAGGTTCGAGGGAGAGGGTAAGATGGCCTGCTTCGATTCTTGAGATGTCAAGCACTTCATTAATCAGGTTAAGCAAATGCGTGCCGCTCAATAGTATATGGTTCACTCCTTTTTTATGGACCTCACTCAGCTCTCCCATTTTCATCAACTGGGCAAAACCGAGAATTGAATTCATGGGGGTTCGCAGTTCATGGCTCATGCGCGACAGGAATTCGCTCTTGGCCTTGTTGGCTTTTTCGGCTTCCTCTTTTGCTTTGACAATTTCCTGTTCCGCTTGTTTCCGCTCCGTGATATCCCGGCTGATCCCAAGTACGCCAATCAGCGAACCATCTGTTCTCCAGTAAGGTGTTTTCACGGTGTCGACGAGAATTTTTTTCCCATCAGGAAAGGTGATCCATTCTTCATTATGACGAAGTTGTTTTTCTTCCATCATTTTATGATCGTGAAATCGAAAAATTTCAGCAACTTCTTTATCAAACAGGTCGAAGTCTGTTTTTCCAACAATCTCCTCTTTGGTCAGGCCTGTGAATTTTGCAAACGGGAGGTTGCACCCGAGATAAGCGCCGTTCAAATCCTTGTAAAAAATGATATCAGGAATTGAATCGAGCAGTGAGGTGATCAATCCAGCCTGTCGGGCAATTTTAATCTCTGCCAGTTTCCGGTCGGTAATATCAACCATTACAGTCAACAGGCACCGGTCAGTCCCAATATAAATAGTTTCAGCGGAAAACAGCCCGGTACAGTTCGATCCGTCTTTCTTTATTGCCTCAAGTTCAATCTCCCTCACTGGAATATTACGTTTAACCTGATCAAGTAAAGCGTTTCGCGCATCAGGATCGCGGAAAAGCCCTAATTCCAATGTGGTTTTACCAATCACTTCTTCACGCGAGTAGCCGAGTGTATTCAGAAATGCAGCATTTACTTCAATAAGCCTTCCATCAGCGCCCGAGATGGACATTAATGCAGAGTTTGACTGAAAAGCCTTCGAAAACTTCTCTTCCGACAATTTGATTTTTGAAATATCCTTGCTTACGCCGAATATTACCGGCTTTCCGTCCCAATAACCGGTCTTAACCCTTGTTTCAACCGGAATATACTGACCCGATCTGGAGATCAGGGGAACCGGGCAGTAATCAGCTGTACCGGCCAGCATTTCGCCGACTATCCGGCCGGCCTCCTCCCGGCGTTCGGGGGGATGGGTTAAAAGAACAGACTGACCAAGAAGGTCCTCCTCAGAATATCCCAGCCTTTTATTGACTGAGGAATTGGTATGAATAATATTCCCCGTTTCATCAAGAACGAAAAGGAAATCATCTATGGTATTGAAAAACACCTGATAATTTTCCCGTGTTTGTTCCAGCAGGGCTTCAGATTCCTTCAGGGCGGTAATATCCCAGTTTGTACCTGTCATATTCAAGGCTTTCCCATCCTTATCCCTGGATACAATTGCATACGCCCTGATATGACGGATTGTCCCGTCAGGCCATACCACCCTGAACTCAATGTCAAATTCCTTTTTACCCTTTATCGCCATCTGGATCTCCTCATCTCCCCGGGCAGCGTCGTCGGGATGTAGCCCGGCCTGCCAGGCCTCGTAGGCGCCGCTGAAGTCTTTTTCTTCAATTCCGTACAGGGCATACATCTGTTGATCCCATTCAAGGATATTGTTGACGATATCGTAATCCCATACGCCAACCCCTCCGGCTTTAGCAGCAAGTTTCAGACGGGTAGATATTTTTTGCAGCTCTACTGAGGCTTGCTGGCGTTCGGTGATGTCGGAAATAGATCCATGCCAGAGTACCGAGCCGTCAGGTTCTGCCTGCGGCATTGCATTGCCCAGCAGCCAGCGTATTGTTCCGTCGCTGAACCTGAGCCGAAACTCATGGCGCCATAGCTTCATGCCGTTTGCCGAACGCTGAATTGAAGCCATAACCTCTCCTAAATCGTCGGGATGAATATGTTCAAATATGGCAGATGCATCTTCAGAAACCTCTTCCGGACTGACCGCGAAAATGTTCCTGACCCCCTGGCTTGCATAAGGTAAACAACTGGAACCGTCGGGGCGCAAACGAAACTGGTAGACCATTCCCGGTATATGGTCAGCAATTTTATGCAGTCTTGAAAGAGCCTCCTCCAGGGCCGCAGCGGCCTTTATACGCTCGTTAATCTCCTTATTCAGGTTTTCGTTGGCAGCAGACAGTTGTGCAGTTCTTTTATCGATAGTGAGCATCAGGGCTTTATTGAGCTCAAGAATTTCCTGTTCGGCATTCTTCTTCTCAGTTATGTCAATATTGACTCCCTTTAATGAGATTAACGTATTTCCATCGAAAGCAGGGACTATGTTATTCTGTAACCATTTTATACTTCCGTCAGGCATAATAGTCCTCAATTCAACGATAGCCATGGTTTTACTGGTGTGAAATTCCTGAAGCGTTTTATCAAGTAAATTCCGGTCATCAGGATGAATGATGTTTTTATAATGCTCTGAAATCTCTTGTTCATAAGGCTCCATCCCCATGATCCGGTAATAATTCTTCGACCATTTCAGCTTTTTGGTCATGAAATTGAATTCCCAGCTGCCCATCTTTGCCATTTCCTGGGCAGTATTTAAATCATTCTCACTTTGTTTAAGGGCTTCCTCCGCCAGCTTGCGTTGGGTGATATCGCGCATGATACCCGATATTTTAAACGGTATGCCGTCGGGACCAGATAATAAAGAAGAAGAAATAGAAATCGGTACTATAGATCCGTCTTTGTTCTGCATTGACAGTTCGTAATCTCTGACAATCCCCATCTTGCTTAATTCTGAAAAAAAAGTATCCCTGTCGTCCGGATTTGAATAGAACCCGACCAGGGATTTGCCGATTAGTTCTTCCCGGGTTAATTGTCCTTTCGAGAATTTTTCGATGGACGGACTTATTTCAAGTATCGTCCCGTCGGGTGATGCCTCATAGTAGACATCCTGCATACTTTCAAAAATATTTCTGTACTTTTCTTCACTGACCCGCAGATTTGCCTCTGCCACTTTACTGTCTGAAATATCCCGTGCAATTCCGCACAATCCGGTTATCAATCCCGCGGAATCCCTCAACGGAACCTTTATCGTGTGAAAATGTTTTATTTCACCGTTTACATGTTTTGAAGGGAAATCCTCTACTGTTCTGCCCTCCATCACCTGGTTGTCAATTTCTTCAATATGATTTGCTTCATCGCGGCCAAACAGATCGTTATCGGTTTTCCCAAGAATCTCTTCCCTGGTCATCCCTAAAAGGATCTCCATGGCCTTGTTCACTTTAATATATTGCAGTGATGTGTTTTTAATGAAAATCGAATCTTTTGCTGTTTCCACGATTGCATTGAGCATTTCTTCATTTTTAATCAGGGCATCCTCTGCCTGATTTCGCTGGGTTATGACCGAATCATTGTTCCGGAACAAGGCCTTATCCCTCTCTTCACTCTTCAGGAGTTCTTCTGCTTTGTTGCGAAGGCCGTCAGTTTCGGTTGGGGTATTCTCGTTTTTATTCATTTTCTGCTCCCTGCTGTTTTTGTTTTACCTTTTTCAGGTATTAAACAAATGTAGGTTCTTTTATTGATTGACAGCCATTATATCTGTCAAGATAAACTATTGTCATCATTGATGCCAACCCGGGCAATTATTGCTTGCTTAAAATTATACCTGCGCTTAATCCCGGATACAACGCAGGTTATTCCCGTAAATCTTAAATTCATTGATGATAAAACTACCTCCATCCCCAAAGGCTATTTCAAACCCGGTTGTGAGAGCGTTTTTTGTACTGCTCCAATAGGAACCCTGGATCCCGCGGTTGTTTAACGAGCCATTGTTTGATTGGAGGAAGCCGGCCCTGTGCATTTTCAGTGCCGAGTTCCAGAGGAATACAGATGACCAGCCGCCGCTTACACATAGGTTATACCACTCCGATTTGGTGGGAACCCGCCATGTGCCACCGAGGGTAATGGAACATGGATCGTTTGCCGTTTGCCATTCAAGATCCTCATTGATAGAGGTTATCCAGGCAGTATTCGGGGTGCGGGATGTGCCATTGTGCTTATAGCCCTGTTTTCTGTTAAACTGCCAGTACCATCCGGCAGACGCCTCGGTGGTGTCGTTCATGGCGGTAGCCTGGTGGTCGGCACCAAGATTACTGGCTATCCAGCATTTTGAAGGTTCCCCCGGAATATTTGTCACCGTGCTGTAAATTACTGTTTTGCTTACAGGTGCCACATCTCCTGCCACATGGTTGATGGTAATGGGATCTTCACAGGCAAATACCGTTACCGGGGTTGTTGTAAAAGTTACTTCATTTCCATAGCCTGTATCTATGGAGTTGGTTGCATATGCCCTTACAAAATA
>CAZVNF010000215.1:0-5521 GCA_964628215.1 uncultured Draconibacterium sp. | reverse complement strand
AGACAGGCTTTTCGAAAGATGGAAAACATAGCCAGCCACAAGTCGTGCTCGGTTTTTTGGAAAACAATTTAGGGTGGCGCATTGTCGAAGTCAGGAGAAATAAGCATTGTGAAGTTAATAGTCCAATGACATTGGCCTATCCTTCAATATTTGCGCACTAAGTAGTATCGCCTCCCTAAATTCAACCGTCTCCTAATCGACTTTGTTTGCTGAATTATCAGGATTTTCCTGATAATTTATGGTAAACGGATGAATAATTTGTGTTAAAAAATCATAAAATTATTTGTAATTAGAATGAATCTAAATTATATTTGCACTTTTTTTACTTGAAACAATCTGTTTGTTGAAAATCGACATAGAATTTCCCTATCCGTTCTGTTGCTATTGCGTAACAGAAATAGATTGATCATTTGATGCGAAGAAACCTGATTTATTTTAGCTCAGTTTTCTTTTTTTAACCAGGTAGCATGATGTAACATTCTTATAAACCTATCGAACATGAATCATATATTATACAATCGTTTAGTAAACTCTGTTATATATTTCTTAAAAGGTAACAGGTTTAACATAGCATTATCGTTTGCACTCCTTATATTCCACCATAATTCAGAGGCTTACTGCCGTACTCCTGAATCAGGCTGGTCAAACACCACAGAGCAATTCAGCTCTTCAGGAAATGAACAGACTATAGAACAGAAAGTTAAAGAGACCTTGAAGAAAAACGGGCAAACACTTCATTTCATGGAGAACATCGGACAAATAGCCAACCCCGAAGTTCTCTATTATTTTGAGGGCAAAAATGGTGCTGTTTATATTGAGAAAAACAAGATCAGGTTTGTAGCGATTGATGATTCTGTCCTGATGAACCCTGTTTTAGATGCTGTGGACGATCTCGCTATACCAAAAATGAGCAGGAAGATCAAGGGAACACACACAGTGACTTTAATGATGGATGGTGCGAACCCTTTGTCTACGATAGAGTTTGGCGATTCATTCAGTACGAAATATAATTATTTTCAGCATCCTGATCCAAAAGATTGGGTTTCGGGTGTAATAGCTGCAAAGGATTTAACCATCAGGAATATCTACCAGGGTATTGATCTGCGTTTATACAGCACAGCCGACGGAGAACTCGAATTTGACTGGATTTTAGCCCCCGGTATCGATTACGGCCAGGTGAAACTGCATTTTGAAGGACAGGATAACCTTTCTTTGGATCATGAAGGGAATCTGAGTGTTGGCCTTCGTTTTAAAGATATCAGGTTTCATATTCCGGAGTCTTACCAGGTTACCAGCACGGGAAAGGTGCCTGTGAATTTCACTTTTCATAAAATAAATGAACATACTTTCAGTTTTGCCACTCAGCATGATATTGATCCCCGGTTTCCCCTGGTTATCGATCCGGTGCTTAGCTGGGGTACTTTTATGGATGGTAATCTTTCGGGGTTTGACCAATACCTTTTTGCCATCCAGGTTGATCCTGCCGATGGAATGGTTTATTGTGCAGGCAGTTCCAATCAAAACATACCAACAGGTTCGGCACCTTATACGGCCAATGGCTATCTCAACTCGGTTAGCGGACTTACCACATCCGGATCTCCGCACGTTACAGTTGTATACAGGATCAACAGTTCAGGTACACAGCTTGTCGACCTTACTCTTTTCGGACCAAATTCTGTTGCAAGTGGCAATGATGTTTCTGCCTATGCCTTAAGTCTGTCTGCAAACCGGGTGTTTGTTGGCGGATTTACTGAAGTTGACATCCCGACTGCAGGCAGCCCCTTTGACGGTACCAGGAATGGCACTGACGGATATGTTGCGGTCTTTTCCCGTGACCTGGGAACGCTTCACTATGCTACCTACCTTGGAGGTACCGGCGCAGAAAATCCGGGTGTTACCTCGATCAGGGCGTTGAGCGACAACTCTTTTGTTGTTGGGATGACAGCAGAGGGATCGTTGCCATCAGCCTATATTTCATCGGGTGCAGCAGATGCCACTTATTCCGGCACGGAATTTTACATTGCCCGCTTCAGTACGTTGAACACACTGGAATGGGGAACCTATGTTGGTGGAACGTCGAATGAGGTTTTTAACGACCTTAATTTATTTCCTGACGGCAGAGTCGCTTTTGCCGGTTATGGAACCGGAACAATAACCGAAGTGAATAGTGCTGCCACAAGTTCTACCGGAACCGATACGGATGGTATTATCGGTGTGCTGAATGCCAGCGGAACTTCATTTATCTATCTTGATAAGATAGGAGGTGCGGGCAATGACCGTATCAATGACATCGAAATATTGGGAAATACCCTGTATTGGACAGGATCAGCATCTTCCGGATTTCCAATCTCCACTGGTGTTTATGATAATACTCACAATGGAGGGATTGATGTGATCGTTGGTTCAGTGAGTGAAACAGGTGGCTCATCAGGTTACAAGGCCACATATTATGGGGGCGGAGGCGATGACATCGGAAGTTGCTTGAAACTTGTAACACAGACGAGTTGTGGAGGTGGTTCACAATCCTTTTTCCTGGTTTTTGGAACCAGTGGGGCGAATGCCATACCCCTTCCTACATTAAATATCAACAACGAGGCCTTTTACAGAGGCACCTATGGTGGCGGACTTGACATCTTCTTTGCCGGGTTTAACAACAGTCTTTCTGCCCTTACCTATGCAACCCTTATCGGTGGAGCTGAGAATGACTATCTTGGTGAAACCGGATCACCAAGGGGCGCGAATCATTTGTTTGTCAACGGAGGAAATATTTATTGTGGAACAACAACCCATAGTGCAACCCACATGC
Source organism: uncultured Draconibacterium sp. (assembly GCA_964628215.1). Lineage (GTDB taxonomy): Bacteria > Bacteroidota > Bacteroidia > Bacteroidales > FEN-979 > CAIVAT01. The sequence goes on along the minus strand of CAZVNF010000215.1, from coordinate 2,715 downwards.
CAGTTATAGTAGCCGGAGGATTTGATCTTACCAAATCGAATACCACTGATGATACCCATGTCATTTTTTCCATCCAGTTTACCTCAATTTTAAGCGCTGATTACGGAGACGCACCAGCCAGTTACGGAGCTCCATCTCATATTCTTACCTGTTCTGACCTTAAAATAGGGCTGCTCTTAGACAGTGAGCTGAATCCCTTACCAAATTCACTGGCCAACGGGGATGACCTCAACGGACTGGATGACGAAGATGGTATCAGTGTTTTACCGGTATATTCGACAGGTGGACCGCAAAATATCAGTGTCACAGTCAACAACCTGTTGAATTCTACGGGTTCCTCTGCGACATTGTATGCCTGGATCGATTTTAACAGCGATGGGCAGTTCTCCGTTAATGAATTTACATCTGTATCAGTGGCCAACAGTTTCACCGGTTCAAAAACTCTTACCTGGACCGGGGTTAATGTAAGTGGTTCTGAAACGGCGCACTTCCTGCGAATCAGGTTCACCACGAATGTTCTGAACGATAATGGCGGGACGGCAAATCTTGATGAGCGGTCAACCGCCGGTGCATCAGACGGAGAGGTAGAAGATTATTTAACAGTACTTGTTCCTGCGGTTCCGACCTGGACCCTGACGAAAACAAGTACTACAAATCCCAATAACTACAGCGCAGTAGGAAATATACTCACTTACTCTATTGTGGTGCATAACACAGGAAATGTTTCAATAAGTAATGTAATTATCGCCGATCCGGGAGCCAACACCGGCAGTATTCAGTATGCATCCGGCGACCTCAATGGCAACAGTATCATGGAAATTACTGAAACCTGGACCTATACGGCAGCTCATACGGTTACCCAGCCAAACCTGGATGCCGGTTTTTATACCAATACCGCGACAGCAACAGGAACCCCGACAGGCGGGAACCTTTCTCCTGCAAGTGACAGTGAGACCATTCCTTCAGCTGGTGCACAACCATCAATAACACTCGTTAAAACAGGTACGCCCGGTTTTGGGGCTGATGGCATTCCTCAGGCAGGAGAAACAATTTCCTATGCCTTCGTGGTAACAAATACCGGAAATGTGACCCTGTCGAATATTACGATCAGCGATCCCCTGGTCTCTGTTTCGGGCGGACCAATTGCCTCACTTGCCCCCGGAATTTCAAACAGTAACACATTCACCGCAACTTACATACTTACCCAGACAGACATCAACGCCGGCACCTTTACCAATGTGGCCACCGCCTCAGGTACCCCGCCGTTTGGTTCACCTGTGACAGGTACTGATGATTATACCCAGGTTTTACCCGCCAGTTCCTCATTATCAATGACCAAGAGTGGCACCCTGAATACAGATGTGGTTGCCCCCAATGGAGTTTCTAATGCAGGCGACCAGATCACCTATGCCTTTACGGTCACCAACACCGGTAATACCACACTCACCAATGTAGTGATCAGTGACCCAATGGCAACCATCACAGGGGGACCGATTGCATCTTTGGCTCCTGGTGCTACAGATAACAGTACTTTCTCAGGAATTCACACACTTTCCCAGGCTGAAATAAACGCCGGCATTTTTACCAACACAGCCACTGCCGATGGTACACCTCCAAACGGCCCGCCAGTAACAGGCTCGGACAATGATACCCAGAATCTGCCAAAAATACCTGGTATTGACATCGTCAAAACCGGGACCCCAAACTTTGGTATTGATGGCATAGCCCAGGCGGGTGAAACGATCAGCTATTCTTTTACAGTAACCAACAACGGCAATGTGACACTGACCAATGTAACTGTCAGTGATCCGCAGGCAACCGTAAGCGGAGGCCCGATTGCTTCACTGGAACCGGGTGTTGTTAACAGCACCACTTTTACCGCGGTTTATACCCTGACCCAGCCCGATATCAACGCTGGTTCCTTTACCAATATGGCACAAGTTACCGGGAAAGACCCGCTAAACCAGGATGTAAACGATAACGACAGTCATACCCAGCCATTGGATCAATCTATCAGCATTGACCTTGATAAAACAGGCCATCCAAATTTCGGAATTGACGGAATTCCCCAGGCAGGAGAGACTATTACTTACATCTTTACCATCACCAATACCAGTAACGTCACCCTCACCAATGTTACCCTCAGTGACCCGCAGGTAACGGTTACAGGCGGCCCCATTGCTTCAATGTTGCCAGGAGCCCTGGATAATACGACCTTTACTGCAACCTATACCCTTACACAGGCAAACATTAATTCTGGTTCATTTGTCAATTCGGCAACTGTAGCGGGAATAAGCCCGACGAACACTCAAGTTACCCATACCGACAGCCATTCGCAACCATTGCAAGCCGCCTCCTCGATCTCGATGACCAAGACCGGCACCCTGCTTACTGATGTTGTAGCCCCCAACGGTATTGCCAATGCCGGTGATCAGATCACTTATGTCTTTACGGTAACCAACACCGGCAATACCACACTCACCAATGTAATGATCAGTGACCCGTTAGCCACGATTACCGGCGGCCCGATAGCAACACTTGCCCCGGGAGCCACAGACAACAGTACCTTTACGGCCACATACACATTGAGCCAGGCAGACATCAACGCCGGAACCTTTACAAACCAGGCCTCCGCCACGGGTACCCCGCCATTTGGTCCGGATGTAACCGGAACGGATGATGACACGCAGGTACTTCCAGCGGCATCTTCTATCT
>CAZVNF010000214.1:0-5545 GCA_964628215.1 uncultured Draconibacterium sp. | reverse complement strand
GTAGCGAGGTAGCGAGGTAGCGAGGTAGCGAGGTAGCGAAATGGCGAAATATTGAAATAACGAAATTGTGAAAAGAGAAAAAAAGATGAGACGAATAGCTGGATATTTTGTATTGATTTCCATTTGTGTTTTTTTTGTTACGGATGGGTTTGGGCAGGCTCCAAACCAGCAGGGTTTTGAGATCATGAAGAACCTGGATATTTACTCTAATATGATCAAGGAGTTAAACCAGGATTATGTCGACGAGATCAATCCCGGAGAGTTGACTCAGACCGGTATAGAAGCCATGCTTAAATCTCTGGACCCGTATACCAACTTTATACCGGAGTCGCAGGTTGAAGATTATAAGTTCATCACAACCGGACAATATGGCGGAATTGGATCACTTATTCATCAGCAGGGCGACTTTATTGTGATATCCGAGCCATACCAAAATTCTCCGGCCGACAAATCAGGACTCAAGGCAGGGGATAAAATACTGGAAGTCAATGGAAAACAAGCCAAAGGAAAAACATACGACGATGTAAGTTCCATTTTAAAAGGGCAGGCAGGAACCACTGTGAACATGCTGATCCAGCGCGACGGGGAGAGCAAGCCTTTTGAACAAACCATCACCCGTGAAAACATCAAGATCGATAACATTCCATATTATGGCATAGTAGGAGAGAATATCGGGTTCATTAAACTTACCGGCTTTACGCAAAATGCCGCCAAGGAGTTAAAGCAGGCTTACCTCAAAATGAAAGAAGGTACAGAACTTAAAGGGATCATTATCGACCTTCGCGGCAATGGGGGCGGTTTATTGAACGAAGCTGTAGAAATTGCGAATCTTTTTGTTGAACGGGGGCAGGAGATTGTAAGTACCAAAGGAAAAATGGCCGATAAAAACCGGTCGCATCTAACCCTGAATCCTCCTGTTGACCTGAATATTCCGGTTGCAGTGCTGGTTGACCGATCAAGTGCTTCAGCCAGTGAAATCCTTGCCGGTTCTCTTCAGGACCTTGACCGGGGCATCGTGATAGGTCAGCGTACATTCGGCAAAGGACTTGTGCAAAATGTGGTTCCACTTTCTTATAATGCGCAAATGAAAATCACAGTAGCCAAGTACTATATTCCAAGCGGGCGATGCATCCAGGCAATTGACTATGAGCATAAAAAGAAAGACGGTTCATTTGGAAAAATTCCTGATTCCCTGATACGGGCTTTTAAGACCAGGAACGGCCGAACTGTTTATGATGGCGGCGGCATCAATCCGGATATCATCACAAAAGCCCGGCAATTCAGCAACCTTTCGATGGCGCTTTACGGCAAGTATTACATTTTTGATTTTGCCACAAAATTCGTACGTGAACACCCGACAATTCCTCCAGCCGACAAATTTGAAATCACTGATTCGGTATACGATAGTTTCATTGGATATATTAAAGGAATGGACTATTCTTACAAGACCAAAAGCGAACGTGCCCTTGAAGACCTCAAAAATATTGCCCTGAAGGAAAATTATTTCGATGCCATAAAGGAAGAATACGATCATCTGTATATCCGAATGGAAAAGGACAAGCAGGAGGATCTGAATAAATACAGTAATCAGATTAAGGAACTTCTGCAGATGGAAATAGTTACAAGGTATTACTATCAAAAGGGCAAGATCATTGCAGCATTGAAACATGACCCTGAGATTACAGATGCCATTGCAGCAATAAAGGATACAGAAAAATATGGGGGCATCCTGTCCGGGAAATTTGTGCAGCCAAAGCCTGAAATTCCTGTCAAAACTGAAGAAGACGAAGAAAACCCGGTTGAATAAAACCCGACATATGAAGCAAATTACCCACTCGTTCGATTACCAGATTTTTGATTCTGCCCTTGAACTGCAGCTTCCCGACCGCGAATTGCTTGAAAAAGCCAAAGAGGCCATTGCAGGTTCGTATGCGCCCTATTCCCGTTATCACGTTGGGGCTGCAGTAAAACTCGCCAACGGACAAGTTATCGGAGGAAGCAACCAGGAGAACATGTCTTTCCCGGCAGGTCTCTGTGCAGAAAGGGTGGCCATTTTTGCAGCCGCTTCTGCTTTCCCGGGAATTCCGGTTGCAGCCATCGCAATCAGCGCCCTCTCCGACGATTTTGAAGTTACTGAACCAGTTCCCCCGTGCGGCATGTGCAGACAGGCCATTGTTGAATATGAAATGAAATTCAACAACAAAATACGCCTTATTCTTGGTGGACAGTCCGGAAAAATATTTCTATTTCATGGCGTGGGACTTTTATTACCGCTTGCTTTTAAAGAACACGGACTGGTGAAATAGCCCGTTATACAGCACTGTAATTGTTCCGATTCACAAGTCATTTTAAACATTTATCATGAAAATCCGCTATTCCAGTTTTCTACTTCTGCTGTTGCTTCCTTTTTTCGCCATGAAAAGTGACAAGCCGGCTTACAAAATCTATAACATCAAAGGACGCACGGCGGGTTATGAAGACTTACTGAAAGCAGCAAAAGCCTCTGACATTATCTTTTTCGGAGAACTTCACAAGAACCCGATCGCCCACTGGCTTGAGCTTGAATTAACCAAAGACCTTTATGCTGATAAAGGAGCCGGTCTTGTACTGGGCGCTGAAATGTTTGAAGTTGACAATCAGCTGATCATCAATGAATACATTTCGAAAATGATCCGCAAAAAAGACTTTGAAGCTGAGGCCAAACTCTGGCCGAACTATAAAACCGACTATGCTCCCATCATCGATTTTGCACGGGAAAAGGGCATCAAGGTAGCAGCAACCAATATTCCCCGGCGATATGCTGCCCTTGTAAATATCAAAGGGTTTGAAGGGCTTGACAGCATCAATGCCATGGAGCGCGGACTTATTGCACCGCTTCCAATCAAATACCCCGACTCTTTAGAGTGCTATGCAAGTATTGTTAAAAATGTCGGAGACGACATGCCTGCACATCTAACCACGAACCTTGGGAAAGCGCAAGCCCTCAAAGATGCCACTATGGCACATTTCATCATGAAAACAGGAGCTTTTGACGGCAAGACTATTTTACATTTCAACGGGGCATATCACAGCGACAACCATGAAGGAATTGTATGGTATGTAAAACAGGCGATACGTAAAACCAGCTTTGAACTTAAGATCCTGACCATAACCTGCCTGGAACAGGAAAACATTGATACGATATCAAAAATTGATGCTTTAAAGGCTGATTATATCATTGTCATTCCGGCATCAATGCCTAATAATTAGGTATTTCACGCAGATTTTATCAGAAAAAGAGCAGATTTCGCAAAATGCATAATTATGCGAATGTGTAATACGCGTTGATCAAAAAATTCCACAGGGTTACCAGCAGTGTGGCTACCAATTTCGAAACATAAAAATTCACTTTGAACTTCCCTGTCATAGTCCAGATAATCAGCAGGTTGATGAAAAGACCTATGAGCGCTATGATGAAAAACCGGGTAAACTCCAGCATGACGTTGGGATTTGTACTGTGGAATGTCCATACCCTGTTCATGAAATAATTTGTTGTTGCAGCCAGCGCAAAACCACAGGTATTGGCCACATACTTTTGAATTTTCAGCACCTCCTTGCATATGAAGGTGGTGCCAAAATCGACGAATACACCTGAAAACCCTACCAGGGAAAATTTAATAAACTTCAGGATAAATGCTTCGGTAAAGTATGATTGGGCGATCATAATGCAATAATAAGTACTTCATTTTTACCATTACGGATTACCTCCACATTCACAGTCATACCGTGCTTAAGTTTCTGAAGACGTGACATGTATTCGTATATATTTCCTACAGACATGCCGTTAATGGCAGTTATGACATCCCCTTTTTTCATCCCTCCTTTATCGGCAGGTCCATCTTTGGTTACGCCATCAATACGTAATCCTTTCTTTTCAGTTCCGGCGAAATCGGGCATAATGCCAAGGGTTACTTTCAGCCGCCGCCCGGAACGTCCGGACTGTTCTTTTTTCCCCGACTCTTTAAATGTCAAAGCACCGGGCATTTCATCCACATACAGGATGATGCTTGTGGCAAAATCACCAATCTGCTTTTCTGCCTCGAAGTCAAGTTTTTCAGTATCATCCAATGGAGTATGGTAATCGGTGTGAACCCCCGTATTAAAATAAAATACCGGAATATTGGATGAATAAAATGCAGCATGGTCTGAAGGGCCATACCCATCCGGAGAATGAATCACTGCAAAAGGAAGTTTGGTTTCCAATAACTTAAGAATGGAGTCGGCTTCAACAGAGGTACCTGTGCCACTGACTGAGATCGAGTTATTCTCCTTGTCGAATCGGCCAACCATATCGAAATTGAACATGGTTTTGATCTTCTTAATATCAACCGGGGGGTGGTCAACGAAATACTTTGAACCAAGCAGTCCGATCTCCTCAGAACTGAAAGCAACGAAAATAATACTCCTCTTTAGTTTTGCTTTTTCATGCGCGAGTTGCCTGGCCAATGCCATCACCATGGCGGTACCCGAAGCGTTATCATCGGCCCCGTTGTGCACCGCATTGGAATCGGGCATTCGCGAACCTGAGCCGGAACCACCAAAACCAAGGTGATCGTAGTGTGCACCTATAACCAGGTATTCGTCTTTCAGGATCGGATCATTTCCCTCGAGGACGGCCACTACATTGGCAGTTTTTTCGCGCTTTTGAATTACGTCCGCTATTCCTTTCAATGTAACCCCGGTCATAAAACTCCCGGGTGCCTTTGAGGCAATGATGGTACGATCGAGACTGTCAACCGATATCCCGTTTTTTTTCAGGATCTTGTCGGCCAGTTCACGGGTTATATTCAGTATGGGAATCCCTGCCGTTACCTCATTATTCTCAACCACAAGGGGCATCAGTTTATCTTCTTTTTCCAATCCTTTCGGGGTTACCAGCAATACTCCGGCCGCCCCTTTATCTTTGGCAGTCAGCACCTTGCTCCGCACATCGCTGTATGGGATGAACTTACTGTCGGAGTTGTCAAGGTCAGGATCAGCCCTGAAAATCAGGACCCAGTTCCCTTTCACTTCAATACCCTTATAATCATTCCATTTCAGGCTGTCGATATCAATGTCGAAGCCATAACCGGCAAATACCACAGGGGCGTTTACGGTTGTACTGCTTGAAAAAGACAGTGGGATGTAATCTTTTTTGATTGTTGCGTCGAAGCCATCAAAAGATAGTTTGTTCTTATCCCCCAGGGTCACATCCATCACGATTTCAAACCACTGAAAGCCATTCGATTCCATTGGCTTTAGCCCATTGGCTAAAAAATGGTCGCGGATATAGGCAGCCGCCACGTTGATTTCAGGTGTTCCCGGCTTACGCCCTTTCAAAGAATCTGATGCAAGGAATTGAACGTATTCGTGTAATTCAGTGGCCGTTATCTTTGTTTTTTGCGAGAACCCAAATGCCGAGACAAGTATCAGCAATATGGACAGGAGGATTCGTTTCATACTTAGAAATTAATGAATGTAAGCAATGTAAGCAATGTAAGCAATGTAAGCAATGTAAGCAATGTAA
>CAZVNF010000213.1:0-5559 GCA_964628215.1 uncultured Draconibacterium sp. | reverse complement strand
TATAACCAAAAGCCCTGAAAGGGCGAGATCAAACTTGAGTTAATTAATCACCACCTTCCGGCTGGCCGAAAAGTCCTTTCCAACCACCTTTAACAGGTACAGACCTTGCTGAAGACCGCTGAAATCGATGGTCTCCCTGCTTTCCAGCATCGATTCCGAGGAATAAACCCTGACTCCGCGACTATTGTACAATTCAATCGCAAACAACCCGTTCAGCGGTTTGTCAAAAGCAATGGTGAGCAAACCATGGGTCGGGTTCGGATATACGCGGAATTCGTCAGCTGTGCCAATTTCAGCCTCCCCAAGCGGGCGGTTGCCCTGTGCAAACCATACACCCCATTTAGCCTGGGAAATCAGCACCTCAGCCGTGGCACTCGCCGGATGGACCTTGTCCGGTGCCATGGCAATGGAGGCAATTACGGGAGCAGAGTTATACAATGAAGAGAAGATGATCTTATCGTCAAGTTTTGAATAATTTGGATAACTGAGGGTGTTCCCGTTGGTGAAAACTTCTACAAAGTCGCCGGTTTCAAGATTCGAAGCAAGCACACTTACAGAACTGGTATTGGCATCAACATAATCAAAAGCGCACACGGCAGGTGAGTTCTTCGATAACGAAGGGTTTCCGATACTGATTCCTTCAGGGATCCCGGAAACCAGTTTGAAAACATCCCCGTTTCCCCAGTTTGAAGTGCTTTTATCCCAAACTTTCATGAAGCTGATATCCCAGTAATCTACATTCTGACCTGAGGTGGAACTATTCATCTGGTTGTATGCGTCATAGATGATAAATTCTCCGCTATAGTCCCACTCCAGGGCATCAGCATATAAAACATTGTTGGTTATGACCCCTTGCTGGGTGGTTGGATTGTAGAGGTGAGCGGTAACCCACTCCGATTTCAGGTAGCTGTAAAGATAAATCGTGGAGTCCTGAAATTCAGTTACTGCCGCGATCATGGTTCCATCTTTGGAAATAGCAACATTTGACCAGATGGCCTGCGACTGAATAACTTCCTCCTGTACCGGGCTTCCAAGCGAGATAGAATGCATCTTTTTGTCTGAGCCAATGAATACCGCAAAACTGCCGTTGTCAACAATACTTGGCTTGCTGATCATAATGGTCTGTGATATCGGTACGAAATTGGTCGCAGTTGTGTTCGACACATACAGTGAGTTTGGATCGGCCGGGTCAGTGTTATATGCAAGAATGAAATCCTGCCCGGGATTTACTGGAAGCTGATTCTGGTAGTTTCCCCCGCTTCCGTCAACAATACCCACTTCATCAAAAGCGGTTTTGGCCGCGTTTACTTCCACTGAGCCATCGCCATAAAGGTCTTTGGCCGACTGAATTACAGCCAGCCTGCAATCGATAAACTGGGATGAACGGGTTAAGTAATTAAACAGTGCCTTGAAAAAAGTTTTTTCTCCTTTGTCCATTCCCACTGCGGTCACATATTTGTAAAATGCATAATTGATGATCCCGCTGTTTATATGAACTCCGCCGTTATCCTGCGTTCCGGTGTACATCTCACTTACGTTTGCCGGCTGATATCCGGGGTCGTTCAGGCTCGAACCGCCATTGTGGGGGTTCGACATGTCGCGCAGACAACCGGTGGGAAAGGATCCTGGTTTTACCACATCCTCGCCGATTTTCCAGTTTAACCGCTCAACCACTGCACCCGCAATATCTGAGAACGCCTCATTCAGGGCCCCCGACTGATTCTGGTATTCAAGGTTGGCCGAGGCTTCATCAAAAGCATGTCCGAGTTCATGTGCGCTTACATCCAGTGCACCGGCAAGGGGCTTAAACTGGGTGTCGCCATTTCCATAAACGATGCACACTCCGTTCCAGTATGCATTGTCCATGCCGCTGCCGTTATCTTCCGTGGCATTGATCACGCTGAGGATGGATCCTCCTTTGTCGTTCCACGAGTTTTTATTGTGGGTTGTCCTGAAATATTCATAGGTTATCCCGGCATTGTATTGAGAGGAAATTACCTTGGGTCCCCAGGTATTGTTGGCGGATGAAGCAACCGCTGGATTGAATCCCTGGGCGGAAGGACTGGTGTAATTTGCATCGTATGTCCGCATGGTACCCTCCTGGTTCTGCGGATTATACATCGGTTTTGAAACATCAACCATCAGGTAGCTGCCACTTTGCAGGTAGGCATGAATGGTACGGTTAACCCCGTTCAGGTCGGCACCGCTGGCAGTTACGTCGCCATCTGTTTGTGTATTGTTGTAAAAATGGATGACCGACCCGTTTTTTGCATCCACAAAATATTCCCACCGTTCGAGGAAATTTGGCCTGATGGTGATATGCCATGCCAGGAATTGTTGTGCAGGATTGCGGTCTTTCGGATAGATGACCAGTTCGCATTTGGGCTCACGGTATTGCAGCAGGCTCTTCTGGGTTTCGTCCAGGTCGTAATACGCTGTTCTTTTCGAAACATCCATGATGACCGATAATTCTGCAGGATATGAACCTACAGATGGAGTCAGATCACTAAGGTTTGTTGTGGGAAGCGCATTCCCGTTGAACAACCCGATCTGGTTATCCCTGGCATGCAGGTAAATTTCGCCGCCATACACCGGGATGCTTTTGTAAACCTGCTGCATTTTGATATGAATGGTTCCCGATTCATCGGTTTGCACGCTTTTAATTTGAAACTCGGAGCGCGCATCCCTGATTTTTAAATCGGGTTGAATGGCTTCAAGGTATTCAAAACAGGCGGCATCCACACTGGCTGGCAATGCCAGATCAAGATTTGACGTGTTTGGAAGCTTGCCCGACAGGAAAATGACCTGTCCATGCGGGTTGTAATGTTTTTCACCAAAGGAATTTTTCGAAGTTGAAAACGCTGGCAATGGATGACTTACCGGATGGAAAGTCCCGGTGTTGGGCATCCTCATGGATGCAGAAGCTGATACTCCCTGGATGGGTAAAACCGGTGCCGGTTTGAAACTGGCTGATTTTACAGTTTTTGTTTTTATGGCAAACGGATTGGTTTGCCCTGAAACGGTTAAAAATGTGGCCGTAAGCAGGTATATTGCGGTAACAAACAGTATGTGTTTTTTCATGAGATGGGATGTTTTTGTTAAAATATGGATATCAGGTAGTTGTAGAATTCAACAATGCCTTCCGGAGGCAGAACCCCCGATTCTCCCCATTTGACTTCATTGGAACGGGGCGGTTGTTTGAAAATCAGGTATGAGGTTAAATTACCGGGATGGTTGAATTTTAATGAAGCCAGCCCCAGTTCTGATGCTTTGCTGAAAATTTCTTTGGTTTGTGTCCGTTTTAATTGTCTCAGTTCCTTCCATTCTCCGGTTAATCCTTTAGACAGGAAAAGCTGACGGTTTTCAAGTAATACATACTCTTTCATCATGCCTGTCACGCCTCCGCTGGTACCTACGACCAATTGTATTCCTTTATAATTTTTGGGTGTAAAATGGGTGGATTTACACGAGAAAAGCAAGGGAAAAAGGCACAAAGCAATGAATATCAGTTTTATGTTTGGCATGTTGGTCTTGTAAATGTTGTAAAAAGCAATACGAAGATAACTCAATTAATAATTTAGACCAAATAAATTGCTGAATCAAACACCAAATACTTGTTATCTTTGCTTTTTCTTACCAATGCATCAATCACAATGAAAACCCTCCTTCATTTTTTCAACGAGAATGTTGAACGGTTTCACGATAATATTTACTTGTGGGAAAACAGGGGTAATGGGTACGTGGGTACCACTTATGGAGAAACCCGCGAACAGGTTTATCGATTCGCCGCAGGTCTGATTTCCCTTGGCATTAACAAAGGAGATCGCATCGCCTTGTTGTCGGAGGCAAGGAATGATTGGGTAATTTGTGAGTTCGGGGTTTTATTTGCAGGGGCGGTCAATGTGCCTTTATCTGTCAGAATGAATGAGCCTGACGAGTTCAAATTCCGCCTGAACCACTCCGGGGCACGGTTTATTATTGTTTCGGGGATTCAATTGAATAAAATCAGGCAGATCAGAGCTGAGCTCCCGCTGGTTGAAAAAATCATCGTCCTGGATGAAATTCCGGTAATGGAAGAAAATGAAGTACAACTCCGGTCTGTATTTTCTGCAGGGGATCTGTTTCTGGCAGGCAAAAGTGAGATGTTTTACAGAATAATGGCGTCCGTATCACCCGATGATTATGCCAACATAAGTTATACCTCCGGTACCACTGCCGACCCGAAGGGAATTATCCTGACACACCGGAATTACACAGCCAATATAGAACAGGGATATTCGCTGATGGATATTTCTGAAAAATTCATCACCCTGTTGGTCCTTCCGTGGGATCATGCATTTGCGCATACTGCAGGGATATACTGTTTTATGGGGAAAGGGGCTTCCATCGCTTCTGTCCAGCTTGGGAAAACTTCGTTGGAAACACTGAAAAATCTACAGAAAAACATCCGGGAGATCAAGCCTTATCTCCTTTTCAGTGTTCCCGCCATTGCGAAAAACTTTAAAAAGAGCATTGAGAAATCAATAAAGGCAAAAGGGCCTGTGGCAGAGTGGATATTTACATATGCCCTTAAAACAGCCATGACCTGCAATGGAAACGGATGGGACAAAGGCAGGGGATTGAGGGTTTTGCTAAAACCATTTCTTCCTCTTTTTGATTTTGTGTTTTTCAGGAAAATCAGGGAGGGATTTGGTGGCCGGCTCGAATTCTTTATTGGAGGAGGCGCATTGCTGGATCTGGAATTTCAGCGTTTCTTTTATGCCATTGGAATTCCGATGATGCAGGGGTATGGTCTTACTGAGGCGGCTCCCTTCATTTCGTCGAATTCTGTAAAAAGGCATAAACTTGGTTCCTCCGGATTTTTAGTGGCAAACCTCGAACTGAAAATCTGCGACGAACAGGGTCATTCATTGTTGCCCGGAGAAAAGGGAGAGATTGTGGTCAGGGGTGAAAATGTGATGGCCGGTTATTGGAGAAACGAAGAAGCAACCAGGAATGCCCTGAAAAACGGGTGGCTGCACACCGGCGACCTGGGTTACATGGATGCCGATGGTTTTCTCTATGTGCTTGGCCGGTTTAAAAGCCTGCTTATTGCCGATGACGGGGAAAAATACAGCCCCGAGGGAATGGAGGAAACCTATGCGTCACAATCCGTATTTATTGAACAATGTGTGCTTTATAACAATCAAAATCCTTATACCGTTGCTCTTGTGGTTCCAAATAAGGAAGCGGTGTTGAAATATCTGGCAGGAAAGGAGACCGACCCGGTTTCAGATGAGGGTCTTCAGGCAGCTCTGCGAAAAATTGAACAGGAATTCCAGGAGTACCGTACCGGCAATAAACATTGCGATCTTTTCCCGCAGAGATGGCTCCCTGCTGCGATCGGGGTTCTGGAAGAGGCATTTACAGAGGAGAACCACCTGCTCAACTTTCAGATGAAAACAGTCCGTGGAAAGGTCGTTGATAAATATTCCCTGAGGATAAACTATCTCTATACACCCCCCGGAAAAAACATCTGCAACGAACAAAACCTTTTAGCACTGAAAACCCTCCTCACCT
>CAZVNF010000212.1:4024-5565 GCA_964628215.1 uncultured Draconibacterium sp. | reverse complement strand
GCCCTGATTACGATATTGTCGAGGCGGTTGTTGCCTGAGGAAGAGGAAGCTCCTGAAAAGGTGATTTTCAAATAGACTGTAGGTGCTCCGTTCAATTGGGTAACTGAGGTGAGATCCAGTGTTTTTAAAACAAAATTTCCGGAATTGTCAGCTGTATTGGGTCCAACATTCGTGTAAGTAACATCATCCGTACTCCAGGCCCATTGGTGGCTGTTAAAACCGGTGGATGTGCCTCTTACAGCAAAGTTAAGTATGGCATCCTGCAATGCGGTCATTGAGAATTTGAAAACCATGCTCTTTCCATTGGCTGCCTGTACTAATCCGGCAACCGGAGTATAGGTGAATCCTGCCAAAGCAGAAGCCCCTTCCCGTGGATCATTTATTAAAGTACCTGCAAAAGAGGTGAGTTCATTATTAGTTGTGGCGGTCACCCATGTTGAAGAGCTGTTTGTTCCATCTGCGTAAAGCATCGCGGATCCTGTTTGATCGCCAAAATTGGCAGCCACAGATGTGGGGGTATTGGGGGCAGGAAGAGTCGCGTCAAATGTCCATGCGGCAAGCGGCTGTATAAATACAGGGGTGGTAACATCCGTTGTGGGGGCATCTGCAATCAGATAATTAATGTTTGAACCTGTATTGGTATAGGCGTAAATGATAAAATAATAGTGAGTTGAACTAAGCAAGCTGCTCCATGTGAAGGTTTTACCTCCATGGTTCACATAAACAAATCCACTCCCGTCACCAAGATTCGGATCGGACGTTGGTTGTTGACCATCAGTAGGGGGGGTGAAAATGCCGGTAGTGTTACCCATAACCAGAAAGCCGGTGGCTGGTTGGGTTCCGTCGTTATCAAGCCAGGTAGTCACAACCGTAGAAAAAGTTGGTGCAGTGGCAGCAAAAGTGCTGGCTTGGTTGGTAGGTTCGCCAAAAAGGGTTGTAAAGCTTGACTCAGTGGTTAATGTTGTGCCGGCTGCATTTGTTGCAAAAGCGGCATAATAAATGAGTGTATTGAATGGAAGGCCGGTACGGTTATGGGTAAAAACTCCGGTAGCAGTTCCGCCTTCAATTTGCTTGTTGTCGGCGATGGTCACCGGGGAGGTGGTACTCCAAACAGTTCCTCGTTCGAGTATGGGACTTCCGCCATCAGCAGTGATGTTTCCTCCCAGGTCGGCGGAGGTGGCAGCGATCGCCGTTACCGTAGGTGAAGTGATAATGGGGGGCGTTGCGGTTGCTGCGGTTGTCTGGCTTAATGGATTGTTTGTACCTGCAGATGTGCAATATAATGTTCCTGAACCTGTTCCGTTGTATTCCCAGGACTGAAACCAGTAGGTTGTATTGGCGGTTAGTCCGAATACGATGGGAACGGTGCTTCCTGATCCGTTGTAAATCACTTGTTCGCCTGAACCACTGTAGGTTGTGTTTGCAGTAGGGCTGGTTCCGTCGGCAGGTGCAGTGAATGAATTGGTTGTGTTGATCATGACAACCCGGTTGCCGCCATTGCCGTTTGTCCAGGAAACATTCATCTGGGTTTGGAGAATGTT
>CAZVNF010000212.1:0-3924 GCA_964628215.1 uncultured Draconibacterium sp. | reverse complement strand
GAAGGCCATCATAAACACCAATAAATACTTTTTCATAAGGTTGTGTTTTTCGTGATTAATTTGTACAAATTTAACAATTAAACCAGAATGATTTTTGTCAATGTGGAGAATTAATGAAAAATTAATGAGATCAGAAACAGGTGTTTTCTACAAGGTATGCCTGCACATACTCCGTAATGGCTGTTTCGAGTGTGTAAAAGGGTCTCGAATAACCGGCTGCATGCAATTTGTCCATTTTAGCCTCAGTAAAATACTGGTATTTGTCACGGATGTCCGGAGGGGTGTCAATGTATTCGATGGCAGGAGGGAGGTTCATGGCCATAAACACTGCATTTGCCAGGTCAAGAAAAGTGCGTGCCTTTCCTGTGCCAAGATTGTAGATACCGGAACCTGCTTCATGGTCCATCAGCCAGAACATCACATCAATCACGTCCTTCACATATACAAAGTCACGCAACTGCCCGCCATCCGCAAAATCCGGATTATGCGACCGGAATAATTTCACGGTTCCTGTTCCATCACCGGCTGGCCGTTTATCTGCCTGTCTGAAGGCATGAAACACCACGGATGCCATCCTCTCCTTATGATATTCATTCGGACCGAATACATTGAAAAATTTAAGCCCGTACCACCTGGGTGGAGCGGTAACTTGCTGCAATGCCCATTTGTCGAATTCATTCTTAGAAACACCATAGGGGTTGAGTGGCTGCAAGCGATTGCTCAGGCTGCCGTCGGTGTCATCATAACCATGGGAACCGTCTCCGTAAGTGGCAGCAGAGGATGCATAAATCAGTGGAATATGGAAGGCGCTGCATACATTCCATAAACTTTTGGTATAGTTAAGGTTCAGCTCATCGAAAATGGCCATGTTGAACTCGGTGGTGTCGGTGCGGGCCCCGATATGAAAGATAAATTCAACTTCCCTGGCATGCAGGGCCAGCCAGGGAAAAAACTGGCTGCGTTCAATCTTTTCCTGGTAAATTTTATGGGCAAGGTTCCGGTCTTTTCCGGTTTTTGAGAAATCATCCACAAGAATCAAATTTTTAAAACCCTTGTTGTTGAGTTTGCCAACCATGCAACTCCCGATGAATCCGGCGGCTCCTGTAACTACGATCATGTTCCCGTGATTAGAATCTTTTTACAAAATTAAACAATATGCGGAGTAAAAACTCAGGATTTGTGTTTTTCTGATTACTTTTACGCGCAGTTAGGCTGATCGGCAGATTTATCCTTATTCACCGGTCACATTTCTGTAAAATCAGGTTGCTGGACAATTTATAAATATACAATATGAGAAATTCGCATTACTTTTCAGGGTTATGGATATCGTTCACACTTTTCATGTGTTTGTCTTTTATCCCATTGATTTTGAATGCCCAGGTGCAGGTTAACGGCACTTTTACCGATATTCGTGACGGTCATGTTTATCATTGGGTAAAGGAAGGTAAGCAGGTATGGATGACAGGGAATTTAACTTTCAATGCCCCGGTTGGGAGTTGGGCCTATAACGATGATTCGGTAAATGAAGTGAATTTTGGCAGGCTATATTCCTGGAAAGCTGCCCTAACCTCTTGTCCCAAAGGCTGGCATCTGCCCACCGATAAGGAGTGGGGTATCCTGATTCAAACCTTCGGAGGGGATTCCATTGCAGGATTAAAGATGCAGAATATGGATACCATCGGGAAATCAAAAGGAATCCCGGGCGTTGTTCACCCGGCTGTGGAATCCACCCTGCTGAGTGGCATCAGGCATGCGGATGGTTCCTGCATCGGGTTAAATTTATGGGGAGGCTGCTGGACGGCAGACAAGGTTAATGACACAATCGCAAAAAATGTGCTTTTTATTCGCAGATCAAACGAATTGGGATTAAGTACCAATGATAAAAATTCCGGATTTTCAGTTAGATGCGTCCGGAACAAATAAACTAAATTCAGGGAGTAGTATGGCAGAATCACTATTAGGAATTGGTTCGCGGGTAAAACATCCGCAATTCGGCAAAGGCGTTGTGATCCAGGTTCGCTCCGATGCCTGGGAAATTACCTTCATTGAACATGGAACCAGGTTGATTCTGCGCGATTTCGTGGGACTTGACACTATTGAAGCCGTTGAAACGTCTCCTGAAATGGTTACCTATGAGAAAATTGAAAAGAGCCTGATCCGGGTGCTTCAAAGGTTCAGCGATATTCATGAAACGGTTCCATTAGGTTCCAAATGGAGTGGCGGAAAACTTGTGATGTTCCCCGGAGAACCCGGCTTAAAGGAGAAAGAGGTTCCCATGGAAGCGTTTTTTCATAAAATTGTCATGGTACGCGACCGCCTGCGTGTGTTGGAACAGAAACTCAATGCAAGCGAACTTACCGACCTTGAAAAGGTGGATATGCAGCAATATATCACACGAATCTACGGCAGCCTGACCACATTTAACGTACTCTTTAAAAACAAGGACGACCAGTTTGCCGGCGAAAAAGGAACCTCATAGCAAGTCGTCCCCTTGTCCCCTTGTCCCCTTGTCCCCTTGTCCACTTGTCCACTTTTTACTCCCAAAACCCCGCCAGCCCTTCCAGGCTCTCCCGTTCTTTAATTATCTCAAACTGTTCACCCCGATATCCGATTATCCTTGGAGTTTGCCTGCTGTTATAGCGCGACCACATGCTGAAAGTGTACCCCCCGGTGTCGTGGATCACCAGGAAATCTCCTTCCTCAATTTTTGGTAATATCACATTTTTAGCAATAATATCACCGGAAAAACAGAGTGGACCGGCAATGTTGTACGGAAGGGTATCAATCCCGCTCTTTAACCGTCCTTCCCGGTCGAAAACACTGTATTCGTGCTGCCAGTCCTTCGGATTTAAACACTCACGTAAAAACAGGTCAGCACCTACATGAATCATGGCTGTGTTGACAGTGGGGTCACGCTTAACATACTCAACACGGCTGGCACACCAACCTGAATTGGTGTAAGTCCAGCGGCCATATTCCGTTACCGGTTTAAATGAGCCGGGATTGAAAAGCTGAGGTGCCCGTTCCACGATTTTGGCAACATATTCTTCCATTGAAGGAGGCTCAGTGTGTGTATTGTACGAGATGGGCAATCCACCCCCGATATCAAAAACCGAGATGGAGGGCATGCCCCGGAGGATTCTTTTCTGGTTCATTTCCATCACAAAATCATACAATACTCCAATACCGTCAACAAGCATGCTCATGGGGCATCCCTGTGAACCAACATGAAGGTGCACACCGGTAAGCCATGAACAGGTAAGGAAAGCATTTTCAAGTTCAGCCTGGAAGTAGCGGAACGGCACACCGAATTTTGAATACTCACCTGCCACACTGGATCCGGCAATGGTCCCCACACCGATTTGAGGATTGATCCTGAGTCCGATAGTCCCTGTTGGCATGCTGGTACCTGCCAGGATGATTTTTCTCACGCGGTCCAATTCAAAAAGGTTATCGATGTTTATGTGGATTCCGGTTTTAATGGCAAATTCAAGTTCAGGGATGGTCTTTACCGGAGAATCAAAAACAACCTGATCCGGCCGGTATCCTGCCTTCAGGCCCATATGTACTTCACAAATGGAAGCAGCTTCAACCCCGATATTTGGGGCAATTCCCCTCACAAACTCCATGATTTTGGCCAATGGATTTGCTTTAATCGCCAGGGCATGCAACGAATTACCAGGAAATACAGAGGTCAGGAACTTGATACGTGAGGCAAGGAATGAAAGGTCGTAGAATAGTAAAGCAGTATCTTCCGCCCTGATCAATCCCTTCGAAAGGGCCAGTCGCAAAACACTGCCAACAGAACTCAATGTTAAATGATTCACCCGCTCCCCATTTTCACCATTTCGCCATTTCGCCATTTCGCCATTTCGCTATTTCGCTACCTCGCTACCTCGCTACCTCGCTACCTCGCTACCTCGC
>CAZVNF010000211.1:0-5595 GCA_964628215.1 uncultured Draconibacterium sp. | reverse complement strand
GCGGATGCGGGCATGGGCACGGGGGCGGATGCGGGCATGGCATGGGCACGGGCAAGCCGTGCCCCTACGTGTTGACGGCCGGTATTGCGTTCAACAATGTTCGGGTATATTCCGACCGGGGATTTGCATACACCTCGTCCGCTTCTCCTATTTCTTCTATTTTTCCGTTTTTCATCACTATCAGCCGGTCCGACATGAATTTTACCACCGACAGATCGTGTGAAATAAAAATGTATGTAAGACCAAAATCCTTTTTTAAATCATTCAGCAGGTTCAGTACCTGGGCCTGTATGGACACATCGAGTGCCGACACCGATTCATCGCAGATGATCAGGCGCGGCTCGACGGCCAGGGCACGCGCAATGCAGATCCGCTGCCTCTGTCCGCCGGAAAACTCATGCGGATAACGATAAAAATGCTCCTCCCTTAATCCAACCTTCTGAAGTAATTCCATTACCCTGGCCTTTCTCCCCTGATCATTTCCGTGCAAACCGTGAACTTTCATGGGTTCAAGAATGGCAGGTCCGATCGCAAGCCTTGGATTCAGGGATGAATAGGGGTCCTGGAAAATGATCTGCAGGTCCTTGCGCAGTTTCTTCAGGCTGGAAGCAGTAAGCTTTGTGATATCCTGCTCCCGGTAAATGATCCTGCCGGCAGTGGCAGGGATGAGTTCAAGCACAACCCTCGCCAGGGTGGTTTTTCCGCTGCCCGACTCCCCCACAATTCCCAGTGTTTCACCAGGATAAACAAGGAAATCCGCATTTTCAAGGGCGGTAAATGACCCGAATTGTTTTCCGACTTTTTCAACTCTGAGGATGGGATCCAGTGCATACAGCCGGGCATGCTCGTTTGTCCGCTGAACCTTTGTGACAATTCCATCCGAATCAACCTGCTCACCGGTCATGTATTTTTCAATCGTAGGAAGCCGGTTCAGCCGGACGTTCAGAGGCGGCCGGCATGCCAGCAAGCCTCTTGTATATGGGTGTGCCGGTTTGCTGAAAATATCATTCACCATGCCCTCTTCCACAATTTTGCCTTTGTTCATAACCAGAACCCGGTCGGCAAACCCTGCTACTATTCCCAGGTCGTGGGTGATGAACAGGATGCTCATCTTTCTTGTTTTCTGCAGATGTTTCATCAACTCAAGAATGGTCTTCTGAACAGTCACATCCAGGGCAGTGGTTGGTTCATCGGCAATGAGTACATCCGGGTTGCAGCTGATCGCCATGGCAATCATCACACGCTGCTTCTGCCCGCCCGACAACTGGTGGGGATAGGCGTTGTATATTTCAACAGGCCGCGGCAGCATTACCTCCCTGAACAGGTCGAGCACTTTTTCACGGGCCTCCTTTTTCGAATATTTAAGGTGAACCCTGAGACTCTCCATCACCTGGTCGCCACAGGTAAAAACAGGGTTTAACGAGGTCATGGGTTCCTGGAAGATCATGGAAATCGATTTACCCCTGATTTTTTGCATCTGGCGATCCCCGAGCTGTAAAAGATCTTCCGACACTCCTTCCCGGCTCAGGAACAGGATTTTCCCTCCCGAAATGTTTCCGGGAGGAGAAGGAATGAGTTTCAATACCGATAACGCGGTGACTGTTTTGCCCGAGCCTGATTCTCCTACCACAGCAAGGGTTTCCGAAGCATTCAGTGTGAAAGAAATATGATCAACGACAATATGTTCTTCCTTACCGGAAGTAAAACCAACTACCAGGTTCCGGATATCAAGTATGGGAGCAACATTCATTTCCAGGGGAAATTTTAATCAAACTTACAGGTTTTTCTCCAATTACCTGTCACCTTTCTGCTTCTTTCACGATTAAGCATAAATAATCCCCATGATGTACATAAATGATTTCATTTCCGTCATTTTTCCCAGAATCTGCGCCGGATGCGGCAACAGCCTGTGGAAACACGAAGAGGTTCTCTGCCATTTCTGTGAGTATCATCTCCCGAAGACAACCTTCCACCAGGATCCTGAAAATCCGGTGACACAGCTATTCCGGGGACGGGTGCACCTGGATGATGCAACGGCATTTCTCTATTTCAACAAAGGAAGCAATGTGCAGCGCCTGGTGCATCAGTTGAAGTATAAAGGCAGGAAAGATATTGGAATATACCTGGGCGAGCAGTACGGTCACCTGCTGAAAAATGAACCCCGTTTCAACTCGGCCGATGTTATCATACCTGTACCGCTCCATAAGAAAAGGTACATGAAACGCGGCTATAATCAAAGTGAACAGTTTGCCATCGGACTTTCAGGGCCCATGAATCTTCCGGTTGATAAACACCTGCTCACCCGCATAAAAGCAACCGATACTCAAACCAGGAAATCACGTTTCAGCCGTTATCAGAATGTGAAGGAAATTTTTGCGGTGAACTCCCCGCAGGAATGGACCGGGAAACACCTGATGCTCGTCGACGATGTAATTACCACGGGAGCCACTCTTGAATCGTGCATCATTGCCCTCCGGGAGAACCCGCAGGTGAGGATAAGTGTTGTATGCATTGCGACAGCGATGATCTGAAAAAATCAAAATACACAAGGCAATGCCCGCTTTACATCTTTCCGCCCAGGATGGCAGTC
Organism: uncultured Draconibacterium sp.; assembly: GCA_964628215.1. Classification (GTDB taxonomy): domain Bacteria; phylum Bacteroidota; class Bacteroidia; order Bacteroidales; family FEN-979; genus CAIVAT01. The sequence continues at coordinate 3,005 of CAZVNF010000211.1, read as the reverse complement.
CTTTTTATTTTCTTCACAGGTCCTGCCGGATTCACAAGTTCTATCAGCAAAACATAGATACCCAATGGAGCCTTCCGGCGGGCTGCTGTCATCCCGTCCCAGATAAAAACACTTTCACTGCCGGTTAATACATTGTTGGCTATCTGCCTGATCAGCCGGCCTTTATTATTATATACTGAGATGTTCACCGCATAATCCGCTTCAGGATCACGGATGGTTACAATTAACAGATCATCGCGGCCATCATTATCCGGCGAGAATATCGCCGGCTGAACCACAACCTCATGGTCTGCTTCTCCTGTAACCATCCAATGCGAATTCTGATATCCCGGGGTTGCGAACCCGGTTGTTTCTGCTGCGGAATGCCAGTTGTCCTTATTTTCCGACGGAAGATCAGGACTTGTACGTTCAAGCGATACCCCCTCGGATGTGACCAGCAGGGGATAATGCATTTCATCCGTGTATTTCATCAGGTCTACAACCGCCAGGTTGTCTTTCCGGGCGAGAACCACTGTTCCGGCATCATCCCCAAAAACCGGAAATCCGGTCATCGCGGAAATATTCCCCGGAAATACAGGCCGATACCTTTCCTGCAGGTCTTCCGGATCAGGGGCCAGGGCAATATAATCACCCGGAAATAAAAGGTACCCTCCTGACATCAGGGGCATTGCATCAGAAAACAATCCGGATGCCGTGTCTCCGCTTGCTAAAGCAAGGGTTTGCAGGTCGATGATCTTTTCCGACCGGTTGTACAGTTCCACAAACCGCGATCCTCCACTGGCAGGATTGGATAAAATTTCGTTGATCACAACATCATGGGTTGCAACAGAATCCGGAAATGCAAAACGGATGGAACGGGAGGTGTCGCAGCTGTTTCCCGCGCAGTCTTTCAGATTATCTGTCACCCGCAGGCTGTAAACAACCCCGGGGGTAAAGTTTTTATCGGATTGCAAAACTGTTTTGCTGAACCCGGGATTAACAGGTGTGATCCCCGAAGGATGGCGCTCCCCATCCGGATCGCCGAGTCTCCAGCCTTTCTCAGAAAGTAAAGAGATGCTGTCCATTGCTTCTGAAAAAGTAATCTCAACCCTTACTGAATCGAGGATTATCGCCCTGAGAGCATCCGGTGCAATCTCGTCAGGATTCGCCCTGCCGGTTGAATTGGCCCTGCCGGGCGTGCCCCCGGATGCATCCTTCGACGCTTCCCAGTTTTCCATGCAACCACAGGGGTTCAGCGGATCTGTCATTTCGAGCGACCACCCTCCATCCTCCTTAAATGACCCGCGGTACCAGTCCGGACTATATTCAATGGAATGAATGACATGCTGCCGGTTGTCTTTCAGCACGAGGCTGGTTCCTTCATTGGACAAGGAAGTGGACGAGGTGAACAACACCGCGCAAGGTGCAAAATTCAGATATGCCGTGTCCCTCACAATCAACAGGTAACTCTTTGATGGCATGGTGAAGGAAGTGAACTCTTTGGAATAACTGCCGTATTTGAATGTCCAGCCATCCAGGTTAACCGGAAATGCCGACCGGTTAAACAATTCCACAAATTCAGCATCGGGCAGTTCCACGGCGGGATCAGGATCGGCCATGATCTCATGAATAAGGATGTCATATGCCATGGGATGGTAAAAGCAAAATGTTACGGTTGTGTCATTCAGAATGTTACCCGACGCATCCATGATGTTCCTTATCCGGAGTGAACCGATGGTGCCTTGTAGCAGAGAATCATGCAGGTAAACTGATACGACAGAAGGATTTTGAAAATCCTGCATAACAGAATCCGGATGGATCCCTCCCGGCTGCAGTTCATAATTTCCAGGGTTTTCGGCTCCTGTAAATTGAACCGGTTCTGAAAACGCAACTCGTATTACCCGGGCTCCTTTTGCCTCCGACTCTGTAATTTCCGGTGATACCGTATCATATCGAACCGGTCCTATGTAAAAATCATCGAAATAGAATTTTGTGGCATTGCTCGAAGTATAGCGGCACATGATTCCAAACCAGCGGGAAGATGGAAATGAATTATCAAAAAATGTTCCGTCTGAAAGATAATTTTGCCCTCCGGCAGTGTCGATCATTGCCTGCCATTGTCCCGGTTCCTCCCGGATGATCTTTACACGTATATTGTTGGTTGAATGTGCCATTTTATACGCTTTGAACCGGTATATGGTTTTAACGGTTGATCCGATTTGCTTAATAATGAAAACTGAGTCATCTGCCCCTCCTGCCTGCAGGAAATATCCGCTGACGATAGAAGATAAAGCAGATGTATCCGCCATCAGGTATATTCTTGCATGGTTGTTGGAGGAGGTATTGAAGGAAAGTTTCATCCAGAATTCCCATTCTGTGTCTCCCTTTATGGAACTCCTGGTAAACAACACGGAAGTATCACTTCCCGATGAATTTAATTGCAGCTGACCAGTGGCGTTTATGTCGAAATGTGCTGCATCTCCTTTCCATTCCGGGTTTTCTGTAAAATTCCCGTCAGAAAAATCATCCCTCACCTGGGCATGGACCTTCGAAGAAGTGCAGACAATGCAGACAATGCAGACAATGCAGACAATGCGAACAATGCAGACAATGCGAACAATGTAAACAATGTAAACAATGTAAATAATGCTGGAATAATTTTTTTTCATGGCTCATTTTTCTGCTTAATCCTATAATAACAAAAAAGTATGACCTACTGTTAATAAAAACTTTCGCTCACCTGTCCCCTTGTCCACCCGTCCACTTCCTGACTTGTGACGCTTTCCGTTTTTACTTTGTGTTTAGATTTGGACAAGTACTTCGGATTACTCTGCTTTCACCGGCTTCACCGGGTTCCGGACTAGTCAATGTTGCAATGGCGCCACGCCATGGGGTGGCTCTGCCTCAGGCGTTGTAACATAATTCGCGAAGATGAGATGGGAGGTTTCGGGAGGTTTTCGGGAGGTTTTCGGGACCAAGCAGGGACAAACCTGAATGCTTAATGAATGCTTAATGAATGCTTAATG
>CAZVNF010000210.1:0-5682 GCA_964628215.1 uncultured Draconibacterium sp. | reverse complement strand
GTTAAACAGAAGGGATTGGCCGGGTTTTTACAATATTACAATTTTAGTCCGCAGTGCAAAGATCACCAGGTTGATCACATTGGCTGAATTGGTTTTCTGAAGCAGTTTGTTTCTATATCCCTCCACCGTGCGCACACTCAGGAACAACTTGTCGGCGATCTCGTTATTGGATAACCCCTTGCAAAGCAACCTCAATACCTCCATCTCCTTTTCGGAAAATGAAATTTTCTCTACCGCGTCAATCTGCCTGACTTTTTTCACCAGCAATCCCATGATCTCTTCCGAATAGTATTGCTGCCCGTCAGAAACCCGGTTGATGGCCTTTTCAAAATCGAGGAGGCCCGAAGTTTTCAAAATGAAGCCATACACCCCCTTTTCCACCATGGCATACACGTATTCTTCCTCGCCAAACATGCTGATCACAAGGATTTTTAATGAAGGATCATATTTCAACGCCTTGTCCGTAGCTTCAAGTCCGTCCATAACGGGCATCTGGATGTCCATCAGGACAATGTCGGGAGTTACCTTTTTTAACTTTTCCAGGAATATGGCCCCGTTTTCAGCCTCCCCGACCAATTCCACATCCTCCATTTCACCAATCACCCTTTTTAACCCCTCCCTGAAAACGGCATGGTCTTCGACAATAAAAACCCTTTTTTTTGTTTTCATCTGCTATAAATTATTTCCTGTTTGACATGCGAAAGATACACTTAAAACCTGCTTTTTGCAACTGCATCAAGGGGTTTCTTCAATCCCTGCGTAAAAATACGCAACAAAACGAGTAAAAAACGCACTGATATCAGGCATTTCAGCGCTTGATTCCACCCTGCCGTCCGGCGTAATTTTACATCATCAAACATAAACAAATAACCCTAAAAAACCAAAGCCATGAAAACAACAAAATTCTTCTCCGTTCTCAGTCTTGCACTGATCTTCAGCACCGCCGTTTTAGCTTCTTCTGTTACCATGAAAACCAACGATGACCGGATTTCTGCAAAACCAGTCGTTCATCACCGTGTAAATGTGATCGTTTCCAGTGAAAGAACCACCTGCAATGTATACCTGGTTGAAATCCTTGACGGACAAGGCCGCCTGGTAGCTCCTGCCAAGACCTATGTTCCGGGTGTGACGAAATATGATTTTACTGAGAGAGGTCCGGTAACCGGGGTGAGAATCGCGGTTTTAGTACTGGCACCTACGCTCAGCCATTTTGCGTGCGAAACCGAGTTGTTCACCACCCCCGTTATCATCAAAGGTGATTTTTTAACCGGCCAGACCTACCGTTACGATTTGTTTCCAAGAACACAGGCTATCAAAGAATAAATGCGGGTGTTTTCCTGCAACGCTCAAGGGCCGGGAAGCAGATTTCCGGCCCTTTTTTATATTTCCTTCAGTATCCTGACCTCTGTTTTTCCCTTCCGGTTCATAAACCGGATTTTTGCATCTATGAGGTTCACGCGTTGAATAATGTTCCCAACGCCCATCCCTCCGGGTTTGCTGTTGATTTCATCAATATTGTACCCCTTCCCGTTATCCGTGTAAGTAAGATTCAACAGGCCCTTTGCATAATTCAATTTCACGGTGGCCAAGGAAGCACCGGCATGTTTGACCGTATTGTTGATGAGTTCGCAGATGATCCTGTAAAAATGAAGTTCCGTTTGCATATGAAACCGCCGCGACTGCAGGTTGGAGTCGAAATGAATTGAAAACACCCCCTCGTGCTGCATGGTATTGATAAAAGAATTTATTGCTGCCTCGAGTCCGAAATTTTCAATGAGACGTGGCATCAGGTTGTTGGCAACGATTCTCATTTTCGAAATGGCTTCTGCAAGCTGCCGGTTGCAGATACCCAGTGTTTCTGCAAATTTCTCCGGTGTTTTTGCATGTTCAAGCAAGCCCAGGTGCAACTTGATGCTCGACAGGGTTGGGCCAAGGTCATCGTGGAGATCGGCGGCAAATTGTTTGCGGTCTTTTTCTTCGGTTTCAATCACCCGGCCCAGCACATATTTCTCGAGGTGTTTTCTTTCGGTAATATCGATCAGGATGGTCATCACGGCATCCTGCCCCAGGTACTTCAATTTACTATTCCTCAACAGGAAATTTTTTATCACAAACTTTTTGTTTTCCGTTCTGATCTCAAACTCTTCCTCTGCCACAAAATCATCGCCGGAGAGATTTCTGACAACCGGTGTGCTCTTCAAATCAGCCGGGTCAGTGAGAAGGTCCGCCACGTTTTTGCCGATGATTTCATTTTTATCATACCCGGTAATTCCAAGGATCAGGTCATTGGCAAAAACCACACTCCCGTTCACATGTATCAGGATCGGATTCGGAAGCTGATTGACAAGGGTACGGTACAATGCCTCGCTTTCGCTCAGGGATTCTTCCGCCCGTTTATGGTCGGTGAGGTCCTTCAGTGTGACCACTTCCAGAGCCTTGCCATCATTTTCTGCCACGAGTACCGAAACAAGAAACGGCTTAACCATACCGTCAACGGTTCTGATAAGGATTTCGCTGTTGTTTGCACATTCCCGCTTCCCTTTGAACAAGATACAGATCTCCGGAGAAAAAATCCGGTCGATCTTTTTTCCTGCCAGTTCCGCGAAAGGCAAATTCACCAGGTCGCAGAAGGCCTGGTTTGCCAGGATAACCGTTCGTTTTTTATCCATCGCAAATATGGGATTGGGGATCGAATCAAAAATCCCGCGAAGAAATCCTGTTTCATCTATTGCTTTCATTGTGAGGAATTAAAGTAATAGTAATCTGAATTATTACGAATGAAACACATAATGTGCGTGATAATGCCGGTGTTTTTCCCCGTTATGGGTGTGGGTGTGCTGATGGATCATATTCACACTGATCAGAAATTCTTCATCATTTAATATTTCTGCAGCTGTTCCGGTTTTCTGGATTGTATGTTCTTCCGACAGCACGACCACCCGCGGCTGAAGGTGATCGATCAGATCGAGATGATGGGTTGTGAAAATGATGGTTTTCCCGGCATGGTTCAGCTCCAGTAAAAGTTCCACAAAAAAAGTCTGGGTCTTCGGATCGATCCCGGCGAGGGGTTCGTCAACCAGGAGAATTTCAGGGTTCATCGTCAACACAGAAGCAATGGCGACTTTTTTCTTTTCACCGCCGGAGAGCATGGCCACTGAACGGTTCTTCAACGCAGCTATCCCCAATGCGTACAGCGTCTGATTGGCCCTGTCGGCCGCTTCTTCCCTGGAATAACCCAGTTGGAGGGGTGCAAACAGCAACTCATCCATTACGGTCGGACAAAAAAGCTGCACATCGGGATTCTGGAAAATATAGCCCATCGTGCTTCGCAAACCCGTGTTCGTTTCCCTGTTCTGAAGTGATTTCTCGTCCATACGGGTTCCTTTAAAGAAAAAGTCGCCGGTATCCGGAAAAATCAAGGCATTGATGATATTCAGCAGGGAGGTTTTCCCGCTTCCGTTTTGCCCGATCACGGCAAACATCTCTCCCTTTGCCACACTCAGGCTGATATTTTTAAGTGCGGCAATTTTCCCGTAGTAGGAGTAACAGATATTGTTTAACTCAATGATATTTTCCATGACAATTTAAATGAATAAAAAAACTGCGCCGGCAAATGCCACACAAAATAAAATTAAAAAATCCTTCCCCGAAAGGGTGTGCTCCCCCACAAGGATGATTTTTCCTTCATATCCCCTTGAAATCATCGCAGAATAGGTGTGTTCATATGTGATCTGCGCTTTTTTATATATGAAAAACAGCCTTCCGGATACAATTTTTCGCAATGCTTCACTTTCAACGTTCCGGATGAATCTTGATTTCAGCGCCAGAAAGGATTCCTCAATCGTTCGGCAGAGGATGAAAATGAATTTATACCCAAGCCAAACAACCATCAGCAACGTATCGGGAACATACACCCTTCTGAATGCTTTGAGAATATACGGGAACGGGGTACTGTAAACCAGCAGCAGCGACAGTGAAACGGAATTGAAAACCCGGAGGAATAAACGAATCACCAGTTTGCCTCCCGGCACGGTAATTCCAATTTCCGCCGGAATATGATAGATCCAGAAATCAACGGGTTTGCTCAGCGAGAACAGCCTGACAAGCATATCACCCGGGGTGATCACGTTGAGCGCAGCCGGGGCAGAAGCGAGAAAACCGAATAAAACGGCAAGGAGCATCACCTTTTTGTATACCCTGAACACGTTTATGCGGGCAAACAGAAAAAGCATGAAAATGAAACACCCCATCAATACCTGTGATGGAATTGAACCCGCCAGGCTGATGATTACAATGAGGTAGATAAATGAGACCACCTTTACCACAGGATTAAGCAGGCAGATGAAACTGTTTCCTACGGCACTGTCTGCCTGAAGATATAGTGTTTTCAGGCTTTTTGCAGTATTGCCGATGGTTTTATCCAGAGTAGGGACGCTCGTTTTTCCGGAACCGGCACGAAACAGCCCAGGCGGTTCACCGGCAAGTAAAAACAGTGGTATTTTATTTCCCATCCCTGATGATCATTTTTGAAATAATCATGGTGAAGATCATTGCGAGTGCGGCGCCAATCAGTCCGGAAACCAGGTAATATCCTGATTGGTGCGCCACCGAAGCATCTTTACCGTTTAACGTATAATCCGCCAGCGGGGCCTTCCATGTATCAGTATACCGGGCTAATCCTTCGGGAACATACCCGATAAAATCATGTATGGTTGCGGCCGACCACTCCCCCCAGGCATCACCGGCGTTGAAAAACATGGGCAGAAGAATACCGATTGGGGTGAGCACAATCAGAATCAGCAATGCGATCATTATTTTTTTCTGCAGTTTATTCATCTTCCACCCGGGTTTTTAATGCATAAACTGCCTGGTTTTGCTGTTTTGCAAAATATTGAACGATGAATGCGGTAACAGCACCTTCCACAATTCCAAACAGCAGTAAATGCTCAATGGCCATGGCGGGCAAGGCAATCTTGAGATCATACGGACAGTAAAGGGGTCGGCCGTCAGCTCCGGAGGCAATCAGAGGTTGAATGCCGAACTCAATCCCGGTGAGAACCGCGGCAAATACGAGGCTGATGTAGCCTGCAAAGAAGGCAGCGACCATAATCCTTCGCGGATCAGATGATTTGCGGCACAATAACCTGAATGTGTACCATGCAATGAAAGGCATACAAATGGCCATATTCACACAATTGGCCCCGATGGCTGTAATGCCTCCGTCGCCGAACATCAGAGCCTGGATGATGAGCGCAACCGACACGGAAATCACCGCCGCCCAGGGTCCGAACAGAATTGCAATCAACGCAGAACCAACCGCATGCCCGGTTGTCCCTCCCGGAATTGGCAGATTAAACATCATGATGATAAACGAAAAAGCCGCCGCCATTCCAAGAAAGGGAATATCGCGTGCAGGAACCTTTTTCCTCACTTTTTTCACGGCAACCGCCATCGTGGCAATAAAAACGCCATACAGCGGAAGGTAGGTTTGAGGGCTCAGATATCCGTCGGGAATATGCATATTATTTTATTACATCTGTTAGGCCGTGATGCAGTGAATAAAAATAGATAATTTTTTTTGATTAAGCGCAATTACACCAGTAAACCGAAGAAATCAGTAATATTAAAACTGATTAAGCGCAATTATACCAGTAAACCGAAGAAATCAGAAATGAATTACCC
>CAZVNF010000209.1:1916-5708 GCA_964628215.1 uncultured Draconibacterium sp. | reverse complement strand
ATCCTACGCGTTCGATCATCGCCGATGTAACCCCTGATGGTCAGCCGCGAACCAAGGGGTACACCTGGATGCAGTCCATTTCAAATCTTTTCGGCAGTGGAGCCTACCTTATGGGCGCCCTCATCGGCAATTATTTCCTGATCTACGCAGGGGTGGTCATTGTTCTTTTATTCTCTATCGGGCCTCTCCTTTTTATTGAAGAACCGCGGGTTCTGGCTGTTTCAGCAAAAGATGAAGAACTGGATAAAAACGGGAATCAAGCCAAATCAGCGAATAAACCAGTTGCGGCACCTACCCAGTGGGGAGAGCTCTTTAAACTCTATTTCGCCCATGGATTTTCCTGGCTTGGAATTCAAACCATGTTTGTATACATGTTTGCTTTCCTTGAACAAAAACTGCCCGCAATGAATGATATGCCGCTCGCCGACCGGAATGCGCGGCTCGGGCAGATGATAGGCTGGTCATTTTTCATTCTGAATGCCGTCGGTGCTATCTGGCCTGCTTTCATGCTGGAACCGATGAGTAAAAAGGTTGGGCGCGTCAGAACCCATGCCATGATGGTGGGGACCATGGCACTCGGTTATTTTGGCATTGTGTTTTTTGCTTCAAGCACGATCATGCTCTATGCCATGATGTGCGTTCTTACGCTTGGCTGGGCAGCTGTAGTGAGTTTGCCCTTCGCCATCATGTCAGAAAAAGTGGACAAAAGCCGTATGGGGTTTTTCATGGGGATTTTCAACCTCTCCGTAGTTTTACCGCAGCTTATTGCCAGTTCCCTCGTTGGCACCGTGATAAAAAATTCAGCCGACAAAGGAATCATATTCATTATCAGCGGGGTTTCTCTGGCCATTTCCGCAGCCCTTTGGTTATTTGTGGCCGACAAGCAGAAATCATGATGCAATACAACCAGTATGAATAAGATACTATTCCTTTTCCTTTTTCTCCTGCCGGGGGCCCCTTTAAGAAGCCAAACATTTTCCGATCTTATATACAGGCTCAATTCATTGCCTGAAGCCCAGCGGCAGGCTGTGGCAGACAGTTTCATGAATGCCGGGCACTCCTTCCCATACACAGAATCTGACACACTGGTCCATTTTGTTTACAATTCAACCGCCCAGTCTGTCTCCATGGCCGGAGATGCAACCGGGTGGAACCCGAATAAAGTATTTACGCACATTCCCGGATCGACTTTCTGGTACTATTCCACCTCCTATGAGGCGGATGCCCGCCTTGACTATAAGCTTGTGATCAATGGTTCAAGTTGGATCCTTGATCCGAAAAATCCCCATACCTGTGCGGGAGGATTCGGACCCAATTCCGAACTGCGCATGCCCGCATATGTAGCCCCGCCAGAAATAAATTATATAAACACCATCCCCCACGGAACGTTGAAAGATACCGTTTTTTCCAGCTATATCCTGGGCAACAGCAGGCTGGTGCGTGTGTATCTGCCACCGGGATATCCGTCAGGCAGCGATGCATATCCTGTGATTTTATTTCATGATGGCCCTGAATACCTCAGCCTTGGAAACACAAATAACATTTTGGACTATTTGATCTCTGAACACCTGATGGTTCCGGTGATCGGCATTTTTGTTCCTCCTGTTGACCGCACCGCTGAATATGCCGGGAACAAAATTGACAAATTCACCGACTTCATCATCACCGAGCTGATGCCAAAGATGGATACCAGGTACAAAACAAGCAGGGACCCGGCAAAAAGGGCCATGGCCGGCGCTTCCGACGGAGGCAATATTTCGCTGTATATCGGCATGAAGCACCCTGAACAGTTCGGAAAAATTGCAGCCCAGTCAAGTGATGTTATCCCGGCGATCAGTCAGACTTTCAGCAATGGTCCAAAACTCAACCTGGAATTGTTCATCGACATCGGCACCTACGACATTGCCATTCTCATCCCGATGGTGCATGGCCTGCGCGACATTCTTCAGGCAAAAGGTTATACTTACCAGTTTCGCGAATGGCATGAAGGACATAGCTGGGGCAACTGGAAAGGACATTTGCGCTTGCCGTTGCTGCAGTTTTTTCCCATCACCGGCGGGGTGAACGATACCCCGGGCAACCATGGGTTTAACCTGGAACAAAACAGGCCAAACCCTTTCCATGGTAAAACACATATCCCTTTTATAGCACCAATCGGTTCAACTGTTGAATTAACACTGACTGATATGTCTGGAAAAACTGTTGAAACCATATTTTCAGGAAAGGTTACTTCAACCAAAACCATCATTGAATATCATCATCAAAAACCGGCAGGTGAATTTATCATTTCACTCAGGGATAATAGCACAATCAGGGATAGCATTATAATTCAAGCTTTATGATAATGGTTCACACTATTGTGCCTTCTACTGTGCCCTATTGTGCCTGTTGTGGTAAATTTTTGCCTTAATTACCCCGTTAATTTATATACAACTTCATCAATATGAAATTAAAACAACTATCAATCATCTTTTCAGGCCTGGCCTTATCGCTCTGGAGCTGTTCATCCAACAACGACATCCCTGTTTCAACAGAGCCCCAGATGCTCAAACTGGCAGCTCCCATCCTTATCAGCAGCGATTCGACCGTGATTCAGCTGGCGGATTACCTGTTAAAGCCGGGCGCCATCGACTCATTGGAGCTGGACAATTCGCTAAACTATTTAATATCAACCGATTCAACACAAATGGTCATCAGTCCGACTGACCGGGATTTCCCTAAACTCTCGGTCCTTAAAATATGGTCAGGAGGATTTTCCTATTCACTGTTACTGGAAAAATCATCCAAATTGCGCTACAGGTTTACATTTGATCCTTCAAACAAAAAGTACAAGCGGGTTCAGATCAAAGGTCAGATGAACGAATGGAATCCATCGGCAGGATATCTTTTTGAAAAAGATGGCAAATGGCACATCGACTTTCAACTTTTTCCGGGCAAATACCAGTATAAGATGATTCTCGACGGAAAAGAGAAAACTGATCCGAACAGCCGCGATTCAGTAAGCAACAACAATGGCGGCTACAATTCGCTTCTCACCCTGGGAAACCTCAATCCCACCGGCTTACCAACCCTGTATACCGCCTCGGCCGATGGAAGAAAAATTGTAATCGGCATGAAAAGCAAGCCGGATTCCGTTTTTGTATTCTGGCAAAACTACCTGCTGGATCAGAAATTCTGGAAAATGGATAGTGCCGGAATTACCATTGACATACCCCGTAAAGCAAAAGAGTTTGACCGGAGTTTTATCAGGGTGTATGCCTTCAATAAAGCGGGGATATCAAACCAGGTCCTTATACCGGTTGAAGACGGGAAGGTGCTCACGGATGCTAAAAATCTTACCCGCAATGACCGTGAAGCCACGGTGATGTATTTCGTAATGGTCGACCGGTTTAAAAACGGGAAACCTGAAAATGATGCACCTGTCAAAGACAAGGAGATCGATCCCAAGGTTAATTACATGGGTGGCGACCTTGCAGGCATCACCCGGCAGATAGAAGATGGGTATTTTACCAACCTGGGCATCAACACCATCTGGATTTCACCCATCACCCAGAATCCGACAGTGGGTTATAACGAATATCCTGCGCCCCACCGCAAATTTTCAGGATATCACGGCTACTGGCCCATCACCCTTACGACGGTCGACACCCGGTTCGGAAATGCAGATGAACTGCACAAACTGGTTAACGAAGCCCACAGCAGGAATATCAATGTAATCCTTGATTTTGTATCGCATCATGTTCACCAGGAATACCCTGTATTAAAGGCCCATCCCGACTGGATCACACAAAT
>CAZVNF010000209.1:0-1816 GCA_964628215.1 uncultured Draconibacterium sp. | reverse complement strand
GGAAGTTACATCAATCCGGGGATGCTGGATGCCCAGTTCGAGTTCAACCTGTACTGGGATATAAAATCGGCCTTTGCAATGGATAATTTCGCATTCCGTGATTTAAACTACTCACTGCAGCAGAGTTTCAATTATTTTGGAGAACACAACCTGATGGGAAACATTACCGGCAACCAGGATATGTCGAGGTTTATTTCGTATGCGAGCGGTGCGCTGAGTTTTAATGAAGACGACCGTGAGGCTGGCTGGAAGCGCGACATCCAGGTGAAGGATACCCTTGGCTACAGAAAACTGGCCGCTCTCGAAGCATTCAACATGACCATCCCGGGCATTCCGGTGATTTATTACGGTGATGAATACGGGATGGCCGGCGCCGCAGACCCCGACAACCGGAGGATGATGAAGTTTGATAGTCTCAGCAGGCATGAACAGTATTTGAAAATGACGACAGCCAAACTGGCCAACCTCAGAAAATCAAACCTTGCCCTGGTTTACGGAGATTTTACCACCCTCAAAGTGAATGAAAAGGTATTTGTTTATATGCGTACTTATTTTGACAAGTCGGTGATTGTGGTTTTCAACAAAGATAAATCCTCCAGGAAGATTGAATTCGAATTGCCTGAACGTTTTAAAGACAGCAAGTTCCTGGCCCAGTTTGGAACCGGTTTCACATATGGGGACCGCAAGGTAAATCTTGACCTGCCCGGTAATTCTTTCGAAATAATAACAAATTAACCAATCCTGCAAGATTCAAAAGTGCATAATATGAACAGACTATCATTGATTTTTGCCGGTGCCATCCTGGCATTAGCCGCATGTAACCGGTCGTCAGTTCCCGATGCTGATCCTTCGGCCCACGTTGCCTGGAGCCGGAATGCCACAATTTACGAGGTCAATATCAGGCAATATACCCCCCAGGGAACCTTTAAGGCCTTTGAACAGGAGTTGCCCCGGTTACAAAAGATGGGGGTTGATATACTCTGGCTTATGCCCATCAATCCGCTGGGCGAAAAAAATCGCAAAGGGAGCCTCGGAAGCTATTATTCTGTAAGCGATTATCTTGAGGTCAATCCCGAATACGGGAGCAAACGTGATTTTACTGACCTGGTAAAAAAAGCCCACGACCTCGGAATGAAAGTGATCATCGACTGGGTTGCCAACCACACATCCTGGGATAATAAATTGATTTCCAAGCATCCGGAATGGTATAAAAAAGACTCATCCGGAAAAATAATTTCACCTGTTGCAGACTGGACGGATGTGGCAGCCCTGGATTACAGTCAGCCCCAGCTTCGCGAATACATGACGGATGCCATGTTATACTGGATAAAGGAAGCAGATATAGACGGGTATCGTTGCGATGTGGCAGGCATGATGCCGGTTTCCTTTTGGAAAGAGACAATCCCAAAGCTAAAAAAAGCCAAGCCGGTTTTTATGCTTGCCGAAGATGAATCACCTAAAATGCATGATACCGGTTATTTTGATGCCACCTATTCCTGGGAATTGTTTCATGCGATGAATGCCATCGCCCAGGGAAAGAAGCCAGCTACAATTATTGATTCCATCTATGCCAGTGAGAGGAAAAGATTCTCCAAAGATGCTTATCGTATGCGATTTACCACCAACCACGATGAAAATTCCTGGAACGGAACCGAATTTGAGCGGATGGGGGAAGGCGCCAGAACATTTGCCGTACTCACCTTTACACTTCCCGGTATACCATTAATATACAGCGGGCAGGAATCGGCTATGAACAAACGGCTGCGTTTCTTTGACAAAGACACGATTCCGTGGGGGAACTATCCCCTTGATTCAT
>CAZVNF010000208.1:2599-5720 GCA_964628215.1 uncultured Draconibacterium sp. | reverse complement strand
CAACGCCCACCTTCCCCCTCCCTGCTTCGGGGAGGGGGTCAGGGGGAGAGGTATAATTATGGAAGATAAACAATATACCACACTTAACCTTGGCCCGACCCATCCGGCCACGCACGGCATTTTTCAGAATGTGCTGAAGCTTGATGGCGAGCAGATCATCGATGCGGAGCAAACCATCGGTTACATTCACCGTGCCTTTGAAAAAATTGCCGAGCACAGACCCTTTTACCAGATCACACCGCTCACCGACCGTTTGAACTATTGCTCCTCTCCCATAAACAACATCGGCTGGCACATGACCGTTGAAAAATTGCTTGGAGTCAAAACCTCCAAACGGGTCGACTACATGCGCATCATCCTGATGGAGCTGGCGCGCATCACCGACCACCTGGTGTGCAACAGCGTGATAGGAGTCGACAGCGGGGCCCTCACCGGCTTTATCTATGTTTTCCAGGAACGTGAAAAAGTTTACGAGATATACGAAGAAATATCCGGCGCCCGGCTTACCACCAACATGGGACGCATCGGGGGATTTGAGCGCGATTTATCGCCCAAAGCCATAAAGAAAATCAGGGAATTTATTGACCACCTTCCCAAAGTGCTCAGGGAGTTTGAACAACTGCTGCTGCGCAACCGTATTTTCATGGACCGTACCATCGGGGTAGGTCCTATCAGCGGAGAACGTGCGCTCAACTACGGCTTTACCGGACCGAACCTGCGGGCTGCCGGTGTCGACTATGATGTTCGGGTGACAACACCCTACAGCAGTTACGACGATTTTGAATTTGTCATTCCCGTGGGTACACAGGGAGATACATACGATCGTTTCTGTGTAAGGCAGCAGGAGATGTGGGAAAGCATAAAGTTGGTGCGCAATGCCCTTGAAAATCTGCCGGAAGGCAATTTTCATGTCGATGTACCACAGTTTTACCTGCCTCCGAAAGAAGCAGTTTATTCCAAAATGGAATCTTTGATCTGGCATTTTAAAATCGTCATGGGTGAAATAGATGTGCCGGTGGGCGAAGTCTATCATTCGGTGGAAGGAGGAAACGGCGAACTCGGCTTTTACCTTGTCAGCGATGGCGGAAGAACCCCATACCGTTTGCATTTCCGCCGCCCGGGATTCATCTATTACCAGGCTTATCCGGAGATGATCCGGGGTGGCGTGTTATCTGATGCCATCCTGACCATGAGCAGCATGAACGTTATTGCAGGTGAATTGGACGCATAAAAAATGGAACAAAACAACATAATACATCACCCTCAGTTTATCCGTGAAGGAAAGCATGTTGCATTTTCGCCGGAAGTGTTGAAAAAAGTTCACAGCCTGATGGGCAGGTATCCCGAAGGACAGCAGAAATCGGCGCTGTTGCCGGTGCTGCATATTGCACAGGAGGAACTTGGGGGTTATCTTTCAGCTGACATCATGGATTATGTGGCCTCATTGCTCGGCATCCAGCCGGTTGAAGTGTATGAAGTGGCCACCTTTTATTCCATGTTCTATCTTGACAAAATGGGAAAATATGTTATAGAAGTCTGCCGTACAGGCCCTTGTGCCATATCGGGAGGCGAGCAGATATTGGCGCACCTCCGCGATGTACTGGAGATCAAGCCGGGAGAAACCACCCCTGACGGGATTTTTACCCTTAAGGAAGTGGAGTGCCTGGGCTCATGCGGCACAGGGCCTGTGATGCAGGTCAACACCGAATTTTACGAGAAACTCACACCGGGCAAGGTGGATAAGCTCCTTGAAGATTTGAAGGAGTACGCGAACAAAAATAAACCGGGCAATTCAACATGGGTGGAAAAATTCTGCTAGCCAACATCAGCATTCCCGGCATCAGGGAATTCGGCGTTTACCGTGCTCACGGCGGCTATGCTGCCGTGGAAAAGGCATTGCGGGATATGTCGGCTTCGCAGGTTGTTGCCGAAGTAAACAGGTCGGGTTTGCGGGGCAGGGGGGGAGCCGGTTTTCCCACCGGGCTCAAGTGGAGTTTCCTCGACCGGAAATCAGACAAACCCCGTTACCTGGTATGCAACGCCGACGAGAGCGAACCCGGCACCTTCAAGGATCGTTATTTAATGCACCATTTGCCGCACCTGCTCCTCGAAGGACTCATCATTTCCAGCTACGCCCTGGGAGTAAACACCTGCTACATCTATATCCGCGGAGAATTCAAATACCTCGTTGGCGTACTTGAAAATGCCATCAGGGAAGCCCATCAGCATGGCTTTTTGGGTGAACGCATCCTGGGAACCGATTTTTCTCTGAAAATTCATGTCCATCCCGGGGCCGGCGCATATATATGCGGAGAAGAGACCGCACTGCTCGAATCGCTGGAAGGCAAACGCGGCAATCCCCGCATCAAGCCGCCATTCCCCGCATTCAAAGGTTTATACGGATGTCCGACCGTGGTTAACAATGTAGAAACACTGGCTGCAGTGGCACCCATCATCACCATGGGCGGAGAGGCATATTCGAAGATCGGACGGGGAAAGAGTACCGGCACCAAACTGATCTCCGCCTGTGGAAACATCAACAATCCCGGGGTGTATGAAATTGAGATGGGGCTTCCGGTCGAAGATTTTATATACTCCCCCGAATACTGTGGCGGCATTGCCAATGATAAATATTTAAAAGCCGTGATTCCCGGCGGATCGTCCGTGCCTATATTGCCGGCCGACCTGATGCTCAACACCGCCAGGGGAGAAAAGCGGCTGATGACCTACGAATCGCTGGCGGAAGGTGACTTTGAGAGCGGCACCATGCTTGGTTCAGGAGGGTTTATCGTGTATGATGAAGATGCGTGCATTGTGCGCAACACCTGGAATCTGACCCATTTTTACCGTCATGAATCATGCGGACAATGTTCGCCCTGCCGGGAAGGGACCGGCTGGATGGAGAAAGTATTATACAGGCTGGAACACGGGGAAGGCAAAATGTCTGACATCGACCTGCTGGTGAGAGTGGCGAAAAACATCGAAGGCAATACCATTTGTCCGCTCGGCGATGCCGCGGCCTGGCCGGTTGCCAGTGCCATCAGGCATTTCCGGAGAGAGTTTGAATATCACGTACAACATCCTGAAGTGGTAAAAAACATCCATCACGCCGTAGCCCCGC
>CAZVNF010000208.1:0-2499 GCA_964628215.1 uncultured Draconibacterium sp. | reverse complement strand
CCGTAGCCCCGCACCGCGGTGCGGGGATATAAAAACGCCCCGCACGTTGTAGCCCCGCACCGCGGTGCGGGGACTCGGGGATTTGTAAAAAGAAAAATGAATTCAAATAAATGATAAAAGTAACCATAGATAACATCCCGGTCGAAGTCGAAGAAGGCACAACCATCCTGCAGGCAGCGCGCAAAATTGGCGGGAAAGTTGTTCCCCCGGCCATGTGTTACTACTCGAAGCTGAAAGGCTCCGGGGGGAAATGCCGCACCTGCCTGGTAAAGGTGGCCCAGGGTTCTGCCAAGGATCCGCGGCCGATGCCAAAACTGGTTGCCTCATGCAGCACCCCCGTGCAGGACGGTATGGTGGTGCAGAATCTCACCTCTCCCGAAGTCGTTGAAGCCCGGAAAGGCATCGTGGAGTTTCTGCTGCTCAACCATCCGCTCGACTGCCCCGTTTGTGACCAGGCCGGCGAGTGCGACCTCCAGGACCTGAGTTTCGGTTATGGAATGGAAGAGACGGCTACCGAATACGAACGCCGCGAATACCCGGCGATCGACATCGGAGAAAACATCAAGCTCCACATGAACCGCTGCATCCTTTGCTACCGTTGTGTTTATGCAGCCGACCAGCTTACAGAAAAGCGTCTTCACGGGGTAATGTACCGCGGGGATGTTTCAGAAATAAGTACTTTTATCCAAAATACCATTACGAATGAGTTTTCAGGCAACGTGATCGATGTGTGTCCGGTGGGAGCGCTCACCGACAAAACCTTCCGGTTTAAAAGCCGCGTTTGGTTTCTCAAGCCGATGAATGCCCATCGCGATTGCAGCAAATGCAGCGGAAAAGTGGCGGCATGGATGTTTGGAAATGAGATTTACCGCGTTACCGGGCGCAAGGATCAGTTTGGGGAAGTGGAAGAGTTTATTTGCAACGAATGCCGGTTTGAAAAGAAAGAGCTGCACGACTGGGTCATCGAAGGCCCAAGGCATATTAAACGCGAATCAGTAATTTCGTCCAATCATTATGAAGAGATGAAAAAGCAGTCGTTGATCGACCCGATTGCCGGAACAATGGAATCACCGGAATAATTTGATTTTGATATTTTTTTGATGGCAACATTTATCATTTATAAAATCCTTTTAGCCAGCTTCATCCTGGTTCTCAGCCTCGTTGTGGCGATGTATTCGACCCTCATCGAACGCAAGGTTGCAGGATGGTTTCAGGACAGGCACGGCCCTAACCGCACCGGTCCGTGGGGGCTGCTTCAGCCGCTGGCCGATGGAGTGAAGCTGTTTTTCAAGGAAGAATTCATGCCGGCCTCTGCCGATAAATTTCTATACATCCTCGGTCCTTCACTTACCATGTTTGTTGCCCTGCTTACCAGCGCCGCCATTCCATGGGGCCCCGACCTGGTGATCAACGGGGTGGCATACCCGCTTCAGATGGCAGATGTGAACATCGGGATCCTCTACGTCTTTGCCATACTTTCCATCGGCGTGTATGGCATCATGATCGGGGGATGGGCATCGAACAACAAATACGCACTGCTTGGCGCGGTGCGGGCTTCGTCGCAGATGATCAGCTATGAACTGGCCATGAGCCTTTCCATCATTACCATCGTCATGATGTCGGGATCGCTCAGCATGCGCGAAATTGTGGCACAGCAGCAGGGATTCAACTGGAACATTTTCTACCAGCCCCTTGGATTTCTTATCTTCCTGATCTGCGCCTTTGCCGAAACCAACCGCGCTCCGTTCGACCTTCCCGAATGTGAAACGGAACTCGTGGGGGGGTATCACACTGAATACAGCAGCATGAAACTGGGTTTTTATCTTTTTGCCGAATATATCAACATGTTCATCTCCGGTGCCGTGATGGCTACGCTGTTTTTAGGCGGGTATCATTTCCCCGGAATCGATAAACTGGGTCTTTCACCCAATGTGTTTGCATTTGTAAGTTTCATGGTGCTTTTTACCAAAATCACCTTTTTCGGCTTTATTTACATGTGGATCCGCTGGACCCTGCCACGTTTCCGCTACGACCAGCTGATGAAACTCGGATGGAAAAGCCTGATACCATTGGCGATACTGAACGTAGTGATTACAGGTATCGTGATACTTTTGAATCTTTAACAATGAAAAGTTTAACCACCAGGTCCAAAATAGTTTCTAATAAGCAGATGTCATTCTGGGAGCGGATCTATTTTCCTGCAATTCTGAATGGAATGCGCATTACCTTTGGCCACTTGTTCCGTAAAAAGACCACGGTGCAGTATCCCGAGGTAACACGTGAATTTTCAGATATTTATCGCGGAAAGCATGTGCTGAAACGGGACGATCAGGGGAGGGAAAGATGTACCTCGTGCGGACTGTGTGCAGTGGCTTGTCCGGCTGAAGCCATCACCATGGTGTCGGCCGAACGGAAACCGGGTGAAGAACATTTGTACCGGGAGGAAAAATATGCTGCAGTATATGAGATCAACATGCTGCGATGCATTTTTTGCGGCGA
>CAZVNF010000207.1:0-5872 GCA_964628215.1 uncultured Draconibacterium sp. | reverse complement strand
ATTTTGATCCCGGGGGAAGAAAAGAAGAGATGTTCCCCGAAATCCAATATGACTGCCCGTTGTAATCCTTGATCATGTTCTGAATGAGATTTCCTCCCATCAAATCAGTACGGTATTTGGCATACTTTGTTTGGTGAAACGAATATTTCAATGAAAACCGTTGTTCGTGCCAGGCCAGTTGCTGACCCACGAAGATCATGCTTCCCAGTGTGTTTGCGGCAAAGTCGCCCGGAGAAAAACCCCACTCTGCCGAAAAGCCGTCAAGCATTTCAATGTTTAACAGGTAGGCAAGCCCGAGCAATCCGCCAAACCAGGTTGCCCTGTTTTCCTTTACTCCCGACCAGCGATAGGTTGAATAGCCAATCCGGCTGATATAATAAGCAGTTACCATATGACCGCATTTGTCAACCTGCTTCCATTCATTGCCATCATTAAAAAGGTGGAAGGATGACTGTGGATAGTCGCGGTACCATGCAAAATATAAACCGGTGACGGAGGCCACATATAGCGTGCCCTGGGCGATAAGTACCCCTGCCAGCCGGCCCTTATGTACCCCTGCTGTGTCGGGTTGAATCGAATCACCGGCATGGGATGCCATGACCGGTACACCCAAAAGGTATGGAAGTATCCACAGGGAAACAATCCATGAATTCCAATGGGATTTTGGTGTATTCACTTAATATTTAGTTTATTAAGCGCTTTCTGATATTTTCTGGCATTCCTGTTATGAGCTTCCAGGTCGGCTGCAAAATTGTGATAGCCCGACAAATCCTCCTTTGCGCAGAAATAGTAGTAGGAATGATTCACCGCATGCAGTACCGCATCTATGGACGCAACTGACGGGAGGCAGATCGGGCCCGGTGGAAGTCCCGACCGATAGTAGGTATTGTAAGGCGATTTAATTTCTGTGTGTATTTTTCGAACCCTCCTGATCCGGTAATCATTCCAGGCAAAAATAACTGTTGGGTCCGCCTGCAGCGGAATCTGTTTTTTCAAACGATTTAAATATACCCCGGCAATTATAGGTTTCTCCGGGTTCATGTTGGTCTCTTTTTCTACGATGGAAGCAAGGGTAACCACTTCACTCACTTTTAGTTGCAGTGAGTCTGCCAACCGCATTCTTTCCGGGGTCCAGAATTTTTTATATTCCTGCTCCATCCTGTTAAACAACTCTTCACCGGAAGTATTCCAATAAAATTCATATGTGTCAGGAATAAAAAGCACCAGCAGGGTAGGAGGGCTGAGGTTAAACCTGGCCAGGTAGGCCGGATCGTTAAAAAGGGAGCTGAGCTTTGCTGAATCAACCTCCAGCTGCCTTCCCAATTTGCCGGCAAGATCTTCACGGGAACGGATGTTCTGGATAATGAGTTTTAGGGGTTCCTGCTTCCCTGATCGTAACAGGTTGACAAGCATGTTGTTTGACATGTTGTTTACCAACCGGTATCTTCCGGGTCTTACTTTCTGGTCATATTTTTTTAGATGTGCGAGCCATTCAAAACTTTCGGGGTCGGTAAGGTAACCTTTCTTTACCAGGGAATCTTTTACAGCCGCAAAACTGGTACCAGTGTATATGTAAAAGTAGCAGGATTTTTTTTCTGACAGACGGATAACAGGTTTTGTTACACGGATATAAAACCAAATAACAGCAATGGCAAAACAGGCAGTTATAATGCCCGCTAACAAAACCATCCCCCGCTTACTTACCATGATCGATCAGTTGATACATCCATTCATCTTTCCATTTGTCCTGCTGATATATCCAGTCCTTTTTTATCCCGCATCTCTCAAACCCTAATTTCTCAAACAAGTGGAGGCTGGTTGTATTCTCTGTCGAAATGTTGCAATAAAGCTGGTGCAACCGCAAGGTTCCGAAGGCATAACTGATCAAAATCTCCAGGGCTTCACGGGCAAAACCATTTTTTTGATAATCTTCCCTGACTAAAATCCCAACTCCGGCACGATAATGAAATGGTTCAAAATCAAATAGATCGATGGTTCCGACCGATTTTTCATCCTTTCCCGGTTCGATCAGGTCGATCATCAGTCGCAATTGCCTGGCTGCAAAAATATCATTCCGGGCACTCAGTACATATTCCTCTAACTGAAATCTCGAAAAAGGAGCAAGGGTGTTACTCACCTCCCACACGGCAGTGTCATTTTCCCATTGATACAGCAAATCAACATCCCCCGGCTCCATCGCCCGCAACCTCACCCTGTTACCCGCTAAACTGTTATGTGTCATTTTTCAAAATTTCGCCATTTCGCTATTTCGCCATTTCGCCATTTCGCTATTTCGCTACCTCGCTACCTCGCTATTTCGCTACCTCCACCTCTCCCCTGAAAACAAACCTCGCCGGTCCCTCCAGCCAGATGTCAGTGAATTTCTTGCCGGCCTGAACAAAGCTAACCTTTAATTGCCCTCCGGGGGTCAGAACCTGGTAAATGCCCCGGTTGCCCGGATTCAGGCAGGCACAGGCAATGGCAGAGGCAGTAACGCCGGTTCCGCACGAAAGTGTTTCATTTTCAACACCCCTCTCGAATGTTCTTACAAACAGGTTTTGGTCTCGTAACTCAACAAAGTCAACATTTGTTCCTCCGGGAGCAAACCTTTGATCATGCCGCAGTGCACGGCCTTTGCTAAAAACATCGGCAGCGGCAACATCTTCCTCCGGGAATGTAACAAAATGGGGGGATCCTGTATCCAGAAAGAATCCGTCATCATAAATTTTGTCAACGCAGGTGTCCTTCATCTTTAATTTGTACACAGGTTCCGGATGTTCAGCGATTTCCGCCTCATGCAGGCCATCCGCAGCCCAAAAGCGGGCTTTGAGATTAATCAGCCCGAGAGATTTTGCAAAAGCAGTCATACACCTGCCTCCGTTGCCGCACATGGTACCCTCCTTTCCATCAGAATTGTAATAAGCCATTGCGAAATCGAAGCCGGTTTTAGCGGACAGAAGCATCAATCCATCGGCGCCAATCCCGAAATGACGGTCGCAAAGGAAGGATACCTGCTCTGTTGTTGGTTCCCAGTGAAGAATCCGGTTGTCAATGACGATAAAATCATTTCCGGTTCCATGGTATTTTGAAAAAGGGATTTTCATAACTTTCTTAAGTTTACAAAGCTAACAAAAAGCAATTAATTTATTACTTTTGCCGCCTTATGAGGCAGGCGATTTTCCGGTTTATTTTCATTTCCATTACGTTAGGTTGTGTAAATTTCTCCCATGCACAGTTGTCGCGTCAGGAGATTGTGCCTGATTCACTCAGCACCATTGCCGTTTGTCCGCAGAAGGATATTTTCGACATCCTCACAAAAGAAAAGCTCCATGCCCCTGAGATTCCATCCCGAAAAATGCGTGCGATCATATTGCCTCTGATTGCGTATTCACCTGCAACGCGACTGCAACTGGGCGCCGGCGCCTCGTTGTCATATACCATTGGCCTTAATCCGCTCACCAAACTTTCGGCAGGATCAGTTCAAGTACTTTGGACTACTGAACGCCAGCTGATCTCCTACATCAGAACCAGTATGTTTTTTGATGAAAACAAGTGGTTTCTTCAAACTGACTGGCGCTGGTACCTGTTGCGATTGCCTACAGACGGATTGGGTACGGGCCCGGCCGAAAATATTCCCTCAGTGCCCGGCTACCCGAATACGGCTGAAACTCACGTGAATTATGAAGGTGGTCGATTTCCCATGAAATATAACTGGATTAAAATACATAATGTTTTATACAGGGAGGTTGTCAATAATTTTTATGCTGGACTTGGTTATCACCTCGATCATTATTATGATATCGTAGATGAAGAGCTCAACCTCGACTCAGCCAGTAAAATCATGACCCCTCATTTTGCCTATTCCACACTGCATGGATTCAATCCGGTTACCTATACCTCTTCAGGGGTCAGTGTAAACTTTTCTTACGATACCCGCGATAATATCATCAATGCTTACAGTGGTATCTATATCAATGCCAGTTACCTGTATAATTTCGAGTTCCTGGGCAGCAGCCAGGGAGGGTCACGACTCTGGACAGAATTCCGCACCTATGTCGGCCTGTCGAAAAAAGTTCCAAGGCTTTTGCTGGCATTCAGGGTATTTGGCAGTTTTTATGTAAGCGGGGAGATGCCTTACCTTAACCTTATGTCGAATGGGTTCGACCCCATTAATTCATCCGGTAGGGGATATACCCAGGGGAGGTGGCGCGGAGAGGACTTTGCCTATGGCGAGATGGAATTCCGCTTTCCGATCTCCCCCTGTTCAGGAATCCTAGGAGGAGTACTTTTTGCCAATGTCACCAGCGCATCAAACCGGGATATGCAGGTGCCTTTATTCGGATATTTCAAACCTGGCTGCGGATTTGGCTTGCGGATCATGGTGGGCAAAAATGACCGGACCAACCTGCTGATCGATTTCGGGCTGGGGCAATTATCCGACGGATTGTATCTCCAGGCCCAGGAAGTATACTAGATTTTTTTGCACCGATGTCCATGAACGGGAACCCTGAACTATATAAAATACTGGATGAACTTGGAATCAGGTTTGAGTATTATGAGCACCCGCCGGCGCCAACCATTGAACTGGCCCGTATTTACTGGAAGGATATCGGGGCGACCCACTGCAAGAACCTATTCTTCCGCAATCACAAAGGCAATCGCCATTACCTTGTCATATTGGAACATGAGCACGACCTCGTTGTGACTGACCTTGAAAAACGCCTGAAACAGGGAAAACTCAGTTTTGCCTCACCTGAACGCATGAACAAGTACCTTGGATTGTCACCGGGTTCTGTGTCTCCTTTCGGACTGGTGAATGACCATGATCACCATGTTCACCTTTTCATTGATTGCAATCTCCGTAATTCAAAAAAGATCAGTTTCCATCCCTGTGTAAATACGGCTTCACTGGTGGTCTCCTTTCCTGATTTTGAAAAGTTTCTTACTTTTACCGGAAATACCTTTGAATACCTGGAGTTGTATTAATATGTGTTTTATCGGGAATTTGCCGCCTTCTGTCGATTTAACGTTTGCCGGCCTGGCAATCAGACCTATTTTTGCTGCATCAAAATATGAACTCTTTTTAAACACAAAGCCATGGAACCGAACGAAGTTAAAAACTACGAAGGTCAGCAAAGAAAAAAGTACGCTCTTGGCGTTATTGTTATTTTCGCAGGTGTTTTATTGCTGATTGATAAAACCGGATTTTTACCATTTGAAATCCGGCATCTCCTCTTTTCCTGGCCGATGTTGCTGATAGCCATCGGCATAATTAGTTTTTTCAGCAGTGAAAGCCGAACACCCGGAACGATTCTCATCCTTATTGGCGGGGTTTTTCTCCTTTCACGGATTTTTGAGTTATCTTTTAATGTCATGCACCTTGGATGGCCGTTGATCCTGATTGTAATAGGGGTACTTATCCTGGTAAAACGCTCTCCGGGGAATATTTGGCAAATGCGCGCCCAGCGAATGAATAATCAAAATATGAGCGAAGGATTCATTCATGAAGAGAATGTTTTCAGCGGAGGGAAACAACGTGTAATGCACCAGGAGTTTCGTGGCGGTCATATCAATTGCGTGTTTGGAAGTTCGGAAGTGGATCTCACTCAGGCTACCCTGGCCGAAGGGATCAGCGAGCTGGAGGTGAATACGATTTTCGGAGGGGTAACTCTCATTGTTCCGGCCGACTGGAAGATCCAATTGAAAATGACCTCCATCATGGGCGGTTTCGCTGATAAAAGATCTTATGTGAAAGAAAGCCCCGATCCGTCACGAATGCTCATCATCAAAGGAAGTACCATTTTTGGTGGGGGCGAGATAAAGAGTTACTGAACTAAAACCTGAGGAGTATGCAACACCCGGTTTTTCTGAA